>JBMDYE010000302.1:0-3315 GCA_048595135.1 Planktothrix sp.
AAAATTATGAAAAATGCGGGGGTAAAAATCCCGAATGATTCGGTAAATGCGACGAATACCGGACAAATTCAAGCAATGTCAGAAAAGCTTTGGGCTTTATCTGTGGAAGATCAACGGATTGCGATCGCCGTTTTAACCCAACTTTGTGATTGTATTGTTTGGTGGACACAACGTTATAAAACAGGAAGATTAACCGATGACTTTGATTCCTAATGCCTATCAAAAAATCCCAATGATGTTTCGCGCCCAAATTCCAGGGCGGAGTCAATTGCAATATCTTGATCCTCAGAAGAAAAAGCAAGATCAACCCCAAGATGTTGAACGTTGGGCAGATGAATGGATTGAGAAAGCGGAGTTTATTACGGGAGAAAAGGCAGAAGATATCACAACAGAAACCTATCAAACCAAGTCTTATCAAATTTCTTGGCGATTTGTCACCAATGGTGGACAAGATGATGGAATGCTGCGCCCGGTTATTGGTGCTACGGGTATGCCATTTTATCCAGGTAGCAGTATGAAAGGAGCTTTTCGCCTAGCGTGTCAGCAAGCGGAAGCAGCAGAGGAGATCCCCCCAGGAACTTGTAATCAATATTGTGGAGATGAGTTAGACATCACCCCTGGTTTGTTGCGGTTTGAAGGGGCTTATCCGATTAATGATTGGACAGAGGGGTTAGTCGATTTAGTTCATCCGCAACAAGGTTGGCAGTTGATGACACCTAACACTACTCAGAAACCCCAGGGAGAAAGTGCTTATGCTCAAGTTTCCCTGTATAAGCCCAAACTCCGGTTTGCCATTTCCAGCCCGAAATCGTTATCACCTGACCAATGGACGCAAATCTGGCAAATTTGGGAAAAAGCGCTGGCAATGGGGCTTGGTTCCAAAGCTTCCACAGGCTACGGACAAATTAACAAAACCTCCCATCCGGTTTTATTTCGGGCAAAACTGAAAGGTCAGGGACAAGCTGCTAAACTCATTGATGATACAGGCGAATTCCGTCCGAATATTTTCCGCGCCGCCCTTCGAGGTCATGCGTTAAGAATTTTTGGAGGGTTAACGGATAGTACAACCGCCCAACAATTAGTTGAAGATTTGTTTGGCGGTATCCAACAACGAGATGCGACTGTTGGGTTATTAGGGTTTCAGTTTCAGGACTCTAAATTAGAGATAAAATCCTTTGGTTCTGGGAATTATGCTCAACCTGCTTATACAGTTGAAGGCGAATTAACTTGGTTTTTAGCGAGACCTTTAACTGACCCAAACCAAGAAACAATTTTGAAAAATTTAGTCGCAAAATTAATGCAGTTCGCGATGATTTTTGGCGGATTTGGCAAATCTTGGCGACGGGTTGATCACCGTAAGTTTTTCCTAGACTATTATGAAGATAGCTACAAAGCTTTAATTGGTTGTCACTGGCAATGGTTAGGAGAAAATAGTGAACGCCGTAATGTCAAAGTCAGCCGATTAGATCAGGCGGGTAGTTTTTTAGACAGTATTCGAGAAACCGCTAAAGAGTGGATAAAATCTCAAAATAAACCCTTACGGGAAAACCAATGGGCGGACAATTGGCGAGAGTCATGGCATCCCAGTAATGTTCAGGTTTGGGGTCGAATTGCTGAGGATTTTGAAGATAGTGTGGCGGTGCATTGGTTCCATCAACCTTATCAACGGAGAATGCAAAACTCTCAGTCTGAACAAACAATTTACAAAACTCATATTACCGGAAAAATTGGGCAAATTAGTTTAATTTGGCATCGAATGTATCCTGAAATCAAACTTTTCAAAAATCCTGAAGATTCTAAAAAATCAATTGTCAAAAAAACTCCTAAGTTTTTGGAATTCATCACCCTTTTTCCTGATGATTCACCGGAATTTAAGAATTTTTTAAAATTTTTAGAGGGCAATCCAGAAAACTTTCAGAAACTGTGGGGGAACTAACATTATGATTTTATGGATAGTAACTATTGGGAGTAGTGATGTTCAGCTTGATAGCGATAAAGTGAATTCAGAGAAAGGCAGAACTGAAAAAAAACGCAGTAATATTGTTTGGCGAAATTGGTATAATGATGAGATTCTCTATGAATGTTATGATGTTCCGTTTGAACCCAAACCTGTTGTTCAAGACGTTGAAGAACCTTATCGAATTGCGGCTCGAATTTTAGGGAAAGTTTATCAATTAAGTTCAGAAAAAGTTAAACAAGAAATTGAAAGCTATTTAACGTTTCCGTTACTGAGTAACTTTGTTGAAAAATTAAATCCCGATGCGATCGCCTTTATTTTAACCGATCAATCCCAGATTTTTCAAGATTCTTCTCAGAGACGACAACCGAAATCTCCCTATTTGCAAGATACCTGTGAATTAAAACCGCTTTTGGAAAGTTATTTCCAACAACGATTCCCCGGAGTTAACCTGATTCCTCTACAATTATCCCCACCGGATCAACCTGGTTTAGATGATTGGGATCGGGTGTTGGATTTAGTTCAAAGTGAATTAGCTAAAATTCAATTAGAACCCGATATTGTTTATGTTAGTCATCAAGCCAGTACCCCGGCAATTTCTTCAGCCGTTCAGTTTGAAAGTTTGACATTATTCGGTCAAAAAGTCAAATTTTTAATTAGTAATGAACAAGATTCTCGTTTAACTCGTTTTATTGATCGCTCATCTTATCTGAAACGAATTCGCCGACAAGAAGCTTTAGCATTACTCGAAAATTATGATTATTCAGGAGTTTGTCAGTTACTTAAAGATGATTTGCAGAAGTCGAATTTACCTTTAGCTCAAGAAATTCTTGAAAATTTAGAGATAGCAATGCTCTGGAATTATGCCAAGTTTCAAGAATTCTTAAAAAGTCAGTTAAAGTTATCTTCAGAGGATGCCGAAAACTGGTTAAATAGTAATTGGTGGCAACCTGCCTATGAAGCTGCTTATCTAGCGACCATTCGATTAAAACAAGGGAATACTGTTGAGGCATTTTTCCATAGTTTTCGTGCTTTTGAAGGAATTTTTGCGGAGTGGGGTAATCATGAATTTGCTGGTTATATTGAGAAAAAGAAAGATATACCTTGGCTGAGTGGTTCCATTATAGAACATCCTAAAAATTATTTTTCTAAAGCTAAATTTAATCAAAAGGGCGAACCAAGCGATGATCTGGCGAAGCTGAAATGTAAAATTGAAAAAGAAGATGGACTTGAACTCGAATTAAGCTCTCTCTGTAAATTATTCCGATCGCATAGATCGGAGTATAAGCAACAATGCTCTAATTTAAAAATATTTTGGGATTCTAACAGTGGAATTTCAAAAAAACGTAATCTGATAT
>JBMDYE010000303.1:0-2491 GCA_048595135.1 Planktothrix sp.
ACCAAACTGTTCATTTCCCCAAACCTGAGCCAGTTGTCCCGAAACCCAAGCATGGGTCGGTTGAGTAATGCAAATTCGATCTTCCCCAATGGTGCGATACAACATGACCTTAATTTCCAGAATCCCTATTTTCCCACAGTAAACCGCAGACAAGGTAAATCGCTTCATCCCACAGGTTAGGATTTAAGGAGAGCTTACGCAGAAACCGGGTTTCTAACGAAAATCCTGATTTCTCCAATAGACCAGGGATAGAAACCCGGTTTCTTGGATCGTGTATTTTATATTCAACGATTATGGCAAAAGAGGAAAAACCCCTGACGGGAGAAGCACTAATTAAAGAAGTTTGTCGGCGGATACGGGTCGCCAGGAGCTATTGGGATGCTCATAATAATGCCGCCTGTCGGGGAGAACGAGAACGAGCGATCGCCCTCTACAATACCCTCACCCCAGAACAAAAAGATAAAATTCCCCAACAGTTGCGAATTTGGTTACGCTATCGCAGCGAAAAATACTTTGGCGAACACCGCACCCCACCCAAATCAAAACGAAAACCCCAGAAATAATCGAAAATTCTAATTAAAATTCAAGGCAAAATATGATGCGCTCAATCACCATCCCCACTCAAAACGGTAATATTCATCTCCTTGAAGCCGATACCCCTGTCACCCCGATCAACTCTGATCTGTTACCCGTCGTGTTTGTGCATGGGATGGCTTGTTCTGCCGATATTTGGGAAACACAGTTAGCTTATATGTCCCAGACTCGACGAGCGATCGCAATTGATCTGCGGGGACATGGCGCTTCCACTCCCCCAGCAGATGATGACTATTCTCCCGCCTCCTGTGCGGCTGATCTTCTGGCGGTATTGAAAGCACTGGAACTGGATCAGATCGCCCTTGTCGGTCATAGTTTCGGCTCTTGCGTTGCTCTGGCGGCTGCTGCTGCTCAACCCCATGCGATCGCCCAGTTAGTATTAATCGATCCACCCGTAGACTGTACTCAACTCCCCCCAGATTTTGCTGAACTGGCACCCTACCAAGCCGCACTAGCAACGGACAACTGGCGATCAGCGATAGAAACCTCTTTCCGCAATGCCCTAAAAGATAGCACACTAGAAATACACCAGCAAATCCTAGCCCGCCTTGCTGCCACGCCTAAAGCTCCGTTAATAGGAACATCTCGTGGTTTATTCTCTTTTAAAGCAGTCGATGCCCTCGATCAATATCTGACTTCCCCAGGAAGCAGCGCTCATGCTATTCTGGCTCCCTCCAATAACTGGCCCTATAGCCTCCACGTTCTTCGTCCGACACTGACCACCATTACCCTACCGGATACCGGACACTGGCTGATGTTGGATGCACCGGAAGCCTTCGCGACAGCCCTCGATACCTGCTTAAGTCGTCAGATACAATAAACGACTATTCCCTTCTTAATGATCAACTGTGTTAATTCTAAATTCAAAAACATGAATATTCAAACCGCTTATGATCACTGGTCAAACACCTACGATACAGACAACAATCTTACCCGCGATCTTGATCAAATCATTACCCAAAAAATAGTCACTCCTTTGAAGAGTCAGTCGGTTGTTGAGCTTGGCTGTGGAACTGGGAAAAATACCCTTTGGCTCTCCCAAATCGCCGAACGCATCCAAGCCATTGACTTTTCAGAAGCGATGCTGGAAAAAGCAAAAGCAAAAGTTAATTCAACTCATGTTACCTTTTCCGTTGCAGACATTACAAAACCCTGGGTTTGTGGCAATGAATCGGCTGATTTAATTACTTGTAATTTGGTATTAGAACATATTAACGATCTATCCCCGATTTTTGCAGAGGCATCTCGTGTTTTAGTCAAAGGCGGCTATTTCTTTATCTCAGAATTACATCCGTTTAAGCAATATCTCGGCTCAAAAGCGAATTTTCAGAAGAATCAAGAAATGATTGAAATTCCCGCTTTCATCCATCACATCTCCGATTTTATTAATCAGGCAAAAGCACAGGGTTTTATCCTGGAAGACTTTCAAGAATGGTGGCACGAACAAGATGAAAATAAACCTCCTCGACTCGTCACCTTTCTGTTTAAACGTTAGATGAAATCCTGAAATTGATGCTACAGATGATACCCTAAACCCCATGTAGAGACGTTGCATGCAACGTCTCTACACGATACGGATGTGTAGCAAACATTTAAAGATTTCATATTAGATGTCGTAACAACTCAGATCCAAAATTCAGGTTGTATTAGATCGTGAGCGATCGCTAGCCATTTTGCAAAGTCAATGAGTTTACTATTCCCTGTTCCTTGTTCCCTAACTTATACAACATCATCCCCCAGCCTAAATCGGTTGTATATTCAGTTCTGCACGCCAGACGGAAACGGGCTTTTCCCACGCCATTTCCCATTTTTGAGCAATCAGAGGTTTGGCAACTTTCCCCATTTGATATCCCTGAGCGATCGCCTCTACTAAAGGATTCAGTCCCTCCGGTTGGAA
>JBMDYE010000304.1:0-25475 GCA_048595135.1 Planktothrix sp.
CTCCAGCAAGTAAAAACCATTCATCAGCTAACCAAACACAAGTGGAATTTAACTCCTTTTGAAATTTTTGTTGCAAGGTTTTAACTTGACGAATGACTTCTTGGGCTTTTTCTGGTGTCACGGGGACTAATTCATCTTCAGGAGGTCGAAACCGAGTTAACCCAACGGGAACAACGGCAATGGAAGCAACCGTTGGTACATTCCCTTTATGAAATTTTGCTAAATCTAATAAGGTTTGTTGCAAATGTTCGCCATCATTAATTCCCGGACAAACGACGACTTGAGCATGAATTTGCAAACGGTTCTTTTTAAACCACGTTAATTGATCTAAAATCTGCCCAGCACGGGGATTTTTTAATAATCTAATTCTAATATCGGGTTCGGTTGCATGAACAGAAACATACAGGGGAGATAGCCGCATTTTAGAAATTCTATCCCATTCCCGTTGCGTTAAATTGGTTAAGGTTAAATAGGAACCATATAGAAAACTAAGGCGGTAATCATCATCTTTTAGATATAACGTTTCTCGTTTCCCGGGCGGTTGTTGATCAATAAAACAAAAGGGACAGCGATTATTACACTGAATTAACCCATCAAATAACGCTGATTCAAATTCTAAACCTAAATCTTCATCATACTCTTTCTCAATTTCAATTTTATGGGTTTTTCCCTTAGTATCTAAGACTTCTAATTCTAAAAATTCATCAGCGCATAAAAATTGATAATCAATTAAATCACGGGGTTGCTGTCCATTTACTGAAACAATTGCATCCCCTGGCTCAAACCCTATTTCTTCAGCAATTGAGTCCGGTAAAACGTTTGTAATTTTAGCAGGATGAATCATAAATGGAATTAAGAATTAAGAATTAAGAATTAAAATGGAACAGGGAATAGGGAACAGGAAACAGAGAATTGCGATTAACTGGGAATAGGAAAAAGAAGAATTATCTCCCTCCGCCTCCCCCACTTTCTTCCTCCTGCCTCCTGCCTTCTTACTAATTACTATTTTAACGCTCCCCCTAAGACGGCGCAGAGAATGGCAACGCCAAAGGCAAGACGATACCAAACAAAAACCCAGGTACTTTTAGTTTGTAAATAACTAATTAACCAAGCAATGGATAAATAGGAAAAAATCGCTGAGGAGATAATCCCAACGATTAGGGGAACTACTCCAATATTACCAAATCCATCTTCTAAAACGCCTTTTAACTCCACTAAACCTGCTAGAGTAATGGCAGGAATACCCAATAGAAACGAAAATCGCGCCGCTGTTGAACGCTCTAATCCAATAAATAATCCAGTTGTAATAGTTGAACCTGAACGAGAGACCCCAGGAATTAAAGCTAGAGCTTGTCCTATTCCCATTAACACACCATCTTTGGCATCCAATTTCTCAAATGTGCGTTCTCGTTTACCAATTTTTTCAGCTAATCCTAATAATAACGCCATCACAATAGAAGCGATCGCAATTGCCGTTAAACTCCGTAACGGAGAATTATCAAAATCAGGAATAAAAATTTTAATTAATAACCCAAACATCACGATAGGAAGGGTTCCTAACCCAATTCCTAATGCTAATTGAAAATCGGTCGATTGATAATCTCGTTTACTGATGGCTTGAAACGAACCCAGAACCACATTTTTTAAATCTTGCCAAAAATACCACAATACCGCCGCAATACTGCCGAGTTGGATAATCGCTGTAAAGGCAACACCTGGATCTCCCCAACCTAAAACTACAGGGACAACCTTCAAATGGGCGGTACTACTAATTGGTAAAAATTCCGTGACCCCTTGAACAAATCCCAAAACAATCGCTTGGAATATGTTAATTTTGGTTTCCTCTGGAACAGGAGAAGACACTTGCAGGAATAAATTTGTGCTCAAGAAATCCGCATTGAAAAAGATCATGAGTTTAGGTTGTAAAAATTCAATCTTGAACAGGATGTTGTCCGTAATACGGTAAGGTTTCTGACCAGTGGGGACGTTTCCCCTGTTTCCAGTCAAGATAGGCTAATTTTACCAATTCCGTTGCACCCCGACCTAACCCCCCTTCCACTTCTACAAGTTGATAGGGAGTTTTCCAACTCTCTAAGGTTTGTTGCCATTGTTGAGGGGACATGACCGTATCTGGGAGTAAGGCAACTAACCCGCTATTTTGCTCTTGGATTTTACCATAAATTGCTACAAATAATTGACCTCGTTGTGCTTTCATCTGTAAAGCGATAATTTGGGTCTCTAAATTCAATTTTTCCCAGGCGATCGCGGCTAAGGTTGAAATTGCAAATAAGGGAATATTTAACTGTTGGGCTAAGGTTCGGGCTGTTACGACACCGATCCGAGTCCCCGTAAAACTTCCAGGGCCTTTAGCCACCGCTAACCAAGCCAAATCTGTCCAAATTTGCGGTTGAATAAACTGGGCTAAATACTGATGTAATTGAGTGGATAAATCTCGCCCTAAATTTAAGATTTGATCCCGTTCAATTTTTTCGTTTAAAAATAGACTAGGATGAGGTTGAGAGATCTGATCCCCATCCCCTAACGACATTAACGCTAACCCCAACTCAGGGCTACTGGTATGAATGGCTAAACCATAGGTTTTTGGATGTTGATTCTGCACGTTTAACAGTTACTTCGGCTAAAAAAGACAGGCAGGGAAACAAATAAGCCCGCTAAGATTATACCAAATAATCCATCAACCCAAATTCTTAAGTCCAGCCAGCCAAACATCAAAAACAGCGTTGTAAGGGTGGCAAATAATGGGTGAAACTCAAGATCATGAGTCTGACTGACTTGGGTTTTCACCCCTAAAAATCCCCCCGCAATTAAAACAGCAATAAGGGGTTTGAAGATAATAATTTTTTGGGTAAAAATAAAGACAATCATGGCGAACATCAATAAATCCAGCCAAAATTCTCGTCGGTTCACTTGATTTAACCAAAATTCAAGCGATCGCCATTTCATCACCTGCAAAACTACTCGACTATTTTTAAACCGAATCCATTTATTTCTCCAGTGGGTTTTAGAATCTAACTTTAAAATTGATTGCCATTCCGGTACACCACTATTATTCATCCGTCCTAAAATTTTAACCCGTTGGATATTATTAACTTGAAATTCTGTTAATTCATACCCAATCACATTCCCAATCTTCTTATAGTCAAGACTGGTTTTTTCCCCCCGATTTAATACAACCGTTAATTGATGCCGGCTGGTTTGATTCACTTTAACTTGAACAACTCCATAACTTTCTAAACACTTTTCCAGACGGTTTTGAATTTGCGCTGTTTGACTTAGAGATTGAAACGGCTTAAATTCAATGGGTTTAGGAGTAGAAACCGCTGAATCTTCAGGGTTAGAAATTAGCGGAATTTTTGACAGGTCGGGAAGGGGTTCAAATCCAGTTTCCGAGTTAATTTTTAATCCCGGCATTGCCTGAACATAATCCGGTCTAGGATTTAATTGTCGCAAAACTGCCGCCACCGAATGATAACGGCGGCTTCTAGCTCCTTGCAACATTTTATCCAAAATTTGCCCTAACTCATCACTAACAGGCGTTTTTAAATAATCTCGCCAAGCCCAATTTCCCTCTTGACTATCAAATAAATCAAAGGGCGGAATATTGGTTAATAAATGAATACAACTCACCCCTAAACTATAAATATCACTAGCAAAATCCGCTTTTCCCATTAACTGTTCCGGTGCGGTATAAGCGGCACTACCGATCATTGTTCCTGTTTTTGGTAACATTCCTCCCGTCACTAATTTAGCTGCACCAAAATCAACTAAAACTAAATTGCCAGAAGATTTCTTAGATCCAAACCGACGAATAATATTGTCGGGCTTAATATCTCGGTGAATGACTTTATGGTTATGAACAAATTGTAGAACGGGCAGTAAATCGTTTAATAAGGCTCGAATTTTTGCTTCATCAAATGCCCCTTTTTCTAAAAGTTCTTCTTCTAAATTTTTGCCCGCAATAAATTCTTGCACTAAATATTGATAACCCTCTTGCTCAAAATAATCTAACCCTGTGGGAATTTGAGAATGTTGACCCAGGATTTGTAATTGTTGAGCTTCCTGTTCAAACAATTCCGATGCTTTTTGAGCATTCCGAGTTTGAGGAAAAAATTGTTTAATTACGCAACGGGGTTGTAGAGGTTGATTAATATCCACCGCTAAAAACGTCCGACCAAACCCTCCTTGTCCAATCAATTGTAGACCTTGATAGTTAGAAGTGTTTGTTCCATTTAAAGAAGAACTCAACAATAATTTTGATCCGCAATTTTGGCAAAACTTTGCTGCATCCGAATTGTGTGGTTGCGAACAATTTGGGTTAAAACAATAACTCATTTAAGGAATTAAGAATTAAGAATTAAGAATTAAGAATTAAGAAGAGGAGTCAGGAGTCAGGAGTCAGGAGTCAGGAGTCAGAAGACAGAAAAAATAGTCTCCTTGTCCCCTTGTCCCCTTGTCCCCTTGTCCTCGCTTTTATTTCAGGTGGGAACTAATTCCCCTGGTCTTAATTTTGCCCATTTTCCCATCTCTTGTTTAAAGCTATTACAGCCAACCACATCCCATTCCATTTCAATTTCGTCATCATGAGTCCGAATATTGACATTAATGGTGGGTTCAATGGGTTCAAAGGTAGGATTGTCTGTAAGATGGCGTTCTTGATGCTGGGTTTCTACCGCGTGGTAGGTGGTGCAGCGATCAACATAATGACAATTCACACAAATACACATAATTTCCGATCCTCGGTGGATTGCCCAGGAGAAAACAATGTCCCTCCTTTCTGCTAATTTAACTTAGGCAAGCCTATATCTGCCCGATTGTCCCGTTGACTTTTGTTGCAATGTCTGAACAGTTAGCTTCGATTTTTTCTCCCGACCATTGGCCCTTTGATTTAAGTTGGCTTCCCCAACCTGCTTATCTAGTGGGGGGTGCGGTACGAGATGGATTAATTCAACGGAAATCCCAAGATTTAGACTTAGATTTTGTCGTATTGCAAGGGGCGGTGCAAACGGCTCGAAACATTTCTAAACATTACAAAGCGGGGTTTGTGCTGTTGGATGCGGAACGCCAGATCGCACGGGTGGTTTTTCCCCAAGCTACCCTGGATTTTGCTCAAGCGGAGGGGGGAAGCTTAGAACAGGACTTGAAACGACGGGATTTTACGGTTAATGCGATCGCCTTTGACCCTTACACTCAAACGTTTATTGACCCAAATAATGGTCAACAGGACTTACAACGGCGTCAAATGCGGATGATTTCCCCCAATAATCTACAGGATGATCCGTTACGATTATTACGCGCTTATCGTCAAGCCGCGCAATTAGGATTTGAAATTGAAACGGAAACCCAAGCCGCTATTCGTGAGTTCGCACCGTTATTACAACGGGTTGCGGTAGAACGGATTAGAACAGAATTAGTTTATTTACTCAATACCCCCCAAGGGTTTCCTCGCATTCAGCAAGCTTGGCAAGATGGGTTACTGTCCCCTTGGTTTCCCAATGCTAACCAACACTTTGATCAGCTTGAACAAATAGAAATTATCGCAACTCGTTTAGCCCAACAATTCCCCCAAATTCAAGCTGAACTCTCCCAACCGTTACGGGATACCCTAAAAATTTCCCAATTAAGCGTTGCCAAATTAGCCCGGTTATTAACCCACAATATAGCTGCTGCTGAATCAGAATTATTGCAGTTAAAATTTAGCAAAATTGAATTAAAAAGTGCTTTATCCCTTTTAAAGGGACTGGTTCAACTGCAACCCTTGAAAAATAGGGAATTATCCTTAAGAGAACAATATTTTTTATTTGAAACCGTCGGAATTTTATTTCCTGCTTTAGCTGTTAATGCCCTAGCAGAAGGAATCCCTCTCGATCCGATCTGTTTCTTGATTAATCGTTATTTTAATCCTAACGATCCGGTCGCCCATCCCCAGGCGTTACTAACAGGAACCGAATTAATCGAAGCGTTAAAATTACGTCCTAGTCCCAAAATAGGAGAGTTATTACTTGAAATTCAACTCGCCCAAATTGAAGGAACCATTCATACCATTGAAGAAGCGATCGCCTACGCCAAAACAGTAATCAGTAATCAGTAATCAGTAATTAGTAGTAAGGGCAGGAGCTTTCAGGCAGAAATTTATGGGAAAAACCGATAAGCTATCGGACGTAAGATCCCGCCCGTACCCAGTAATCAGCTTGGAGTTTTCAGCTTTTGAGCTAATGAGCTAATCCTTTTCAAGGATTAACTCTAAACTCTTCACTGATTACTGATTACTGATTACTGATGACTGATGACTGATTGATGCGCCCTGCTGGAATCGAACCAGCCTGAAGGCGAATTATGAGTTCGCTGCCTCCCCAATCGGCCAAGGGCGCGTCCAAAAGAATCATAGCATAATTATCCCCGATTCGCAGCAACCCTTCTGAGTTATCCTGAGTTAGTTACCGACAAGACCAGAGAAACTCGGTTTCTACTTCAGTCTTGTCGGAGTCAACTCATTTTGCATCTCAGGCTTGATCTCCTATCCTGAATAAGTTAACCGCTAAAATAACCAATTACATTACCTTTAAATTGACAATGGGCCTTAATTCAACTGTTGTTCTCACGGTCGTTTTACTCACCATGATGTTTGGTGCAGGGTTTACCAGTTCCGTCTGGGGGTATAACCTGGGTCGGTCTGCGTTGAAAGAAATCACCCAACCTGATGTCCGTCCCAGCAACCTAAACAACAAAAAGAAAAATGCAGCACGTTCTGAAGGAGTTATCCTGCTTAAAGAACAGGATATCGTCGCCACCGTTAAAAAACGGATGGAAGGAAAAGACGCTGAAGTTGCTAAAGATACCAAAAAACCAGCAACGACTCAAGCGAGTAACGCTAAACCCAAACCTACGGAAACCACCAAAACTAAATCTGTATTTCCCATTGTCAGCCGCGATGGTGGGATTAGTTTAGAAGTGGTGAATGCAACTCGTGAGGGAAATTCACTGATCCTCAATGTTAACCTCAAAAACGAAGGTCAACAATCCGTTCGTTTCCTCTATAGTTTCTTAAATGTTACTGATGATAAAGGTCGCGCCTTAAGTGCCAGTGTAGAAGAATTACCAGGGCAATTATCTCCTAATAGTAAAGTTTATGAAGGAACTGTTACCATCCCGACTGCATTAGTTGAAAATTCCAAAGAATTATCTCTGAGTTTAACTGATTATCCTGACCAAAAACTCCAACTCCAAATGTCAGGAATTCCAGTTGTTGAATAATAGAAGGCAGAAGGCAGGAGGCAGGAGGCAGGAGGTAGAAGAAGGCAGGAGGAAAAAGGAAGAAGGAAGAAGGAAGAAAAAATAGTCTCCCCATCCCCTTGTCCCCTTGTCCCCTTGTCCCCTTGTCCCCTTGTCCCCTTGTCCCCTTGTCTCCCCTTCCCCTTGTCTCCCACTTTCTTAGTAATCTATGACACTCACAACTCAAGATGTGCTTTGGCGATTATTTTCGGTGTTATTTTTAATCGCCATTAATGCCTTTTTTGTTACGGCTGAATTTTCAATTGTTTCGGTACGACGCTCAAGAATCAATCAATTGGTTGATGAAGGGGATGCTCCAGCGCGAACCGTTCAACAATTGCAACGCCGGATTGATTTATTTTTATCAACAACTCAGTTAGGAATTACCTTATCTAGTTTAGCATTAGGTTGGATCGGAGAAGCGACAATTGCTGTGACTTTAAAACAACTAATTGCACCCCTTCCCCTCCCCCCTAATATTCAGGAAACGATCGCTCATTCTTTAGTTGTTCCGATTATTGCCTTTTTCTTAATTGCCTATTTACAAATTGTTTTAGGAGAACTGTATCCTAAGTCTTTAGCGTTGGTTTACCCTGAACAACTCTCTCGATTTTTAGCGCCTTCCAGTTTAGCGATCGCCCGTTTTTTTAAACCCTTTGTTTGGGGGTTAAATCAATCGACTCGTTGGTTATTACAACTTTGTGGAATTCAGTTTACTGGACAACCCTATACAAGAGTTACCCCCGAAGAATTGCAATTAATTATAACAACATCTAGTGAATCGATTGGGTTAGAAGAAGAAGAACGACAACTTTTAAATAATGTGTTTGAGTTTGGGGATGTGGTTGCAGAAGAAATCATGGTTCCTCGTACCAGTATTGTTGCTGTTCCCAGTAACGCCACCTTTCAAATGCTCCTTGATGAAATGGGAAATTCTTCCCATGCTTATTATCCCATTATGGGAGAATCTTTAGACGATATTTTGGGAACGATTGATTTTCGAGATTTAGCTAAACCGTTAGCAGAAGGACGGTTAACTAAAAATACTTTAATTAAACCTTGGGTGCGTGCGGCTCGGTTTATTCCTGAACAAATGCCGTTAAATGAATTATTATCGTTAATGCAGCGATCGCGTTTAGAAATGGTGATTGTTGTTGATGAATTTGGCGGAACCGCAGGTTTAGTCACTCTTCAAGATTTAATAGCAGAAATTATTGGGGATGGTTCAGAATTAACGGAAACAGAAGATGTTAAAGTTCAATTTATTGACGAACAAACCTTTTTAGTTCAAGCTCAGTTAGACTTAGAAGAAGTCAATGAACTGTTAGATTTAGACTTACCCCTGACGGAGGAATACCAAACATTAGGAGGCTTTCTAATTTACCAATTACAAAAAATTCCAACTGTTGATGAAGTTTGGCGGTATCATAATTTAGAGTTTAAAGTAATTTCAAGCGAAGGCCCCCGCTTAAATCAAATTTCAATTCACCTCCTGGAACCTGAAACCACTACCTCTAATCAAGACATTCAAGACTTTATAGAACCCCCAGAAATTCCAACGGAACCTTCATCTTCAGAATCCAATTCACCCTCCTCTGAGGAAGACATTTTAGGGAATCAAGAACTTAATGAATAATCAGAATTTATCTCAGCTATTTTTATTATAAATCCAAGATTTAATCCTATCAAACTAAAATTTATGCTCGAAGAAAAAGACTTACAGTTAACTGAATACCTCAGCCAGTTTTTAACAGAAATGCGAAGGAAAAAAATTGATGAGGTTTTGCAACAACGCACCCGTTATATTACGGCTGTGATTGAGGATATTAACCAATCCTATAACGCCAGTGCGACCTTAAGAAATTGTGATTGTTTTGGGATTCAAGATCTTCATATTATCGAAAATCGAAATAAATTCAAACTCCATCGAGATGTTAGTTTAGGTTCAGAACGCTGGTTAACATTATATCGCTACAAAGAACAGGGAAGCAATAACACCGAACGCTGTATTAATCATCTCAAATCCCAAGGATATAGGATTGTTGCGACCACACCTTATGACCAAGAATATACTCTAGAACAACTGCCGTTAGACAATAAATTAGCATTACTTTTTGGTTCAGAGGTCAAAGGGTTATCAGAATATGCGATTAATCATGCTGATATTTTTGTGACAGTTCCAATGGTCGGTTTTAGTGCGAGTTTAAATATTTCTGTAACGGTTGCTCTCTGTTTATATGAAATCACAAATCGTTTAAAAGAACAACGTCAAGATTGGGAATTAACGGAAGCAGAAAAACAAGAACTTCGGCTGAAATGGGTACGTCAATCTGTTAAAGCCTGTGAACTTTTAGAACAAAAATTTGAAGAATCAGTAATCAGTAATCAGTAATCAGTAATCAGTTGTTAATTCTTCTGAATCCTTCTGGCCTTAATTCTTAATTCTTAATTCTTAATTCTTAATTCTTAATTCTTAATTCTTAATTCTTAATTCCTACTTCTCTCCTTGAACCCAAACTTGTCCATTTTCATGATTTAACTCATTTTGGAGAATTTTCTCGTAAATTTCTGGTAACGCACTGGTGGTCATATTATCTTCAATGCCATATCCTAAACTCGTCCAGGTTCCTGATAATAATTTTAAGACCTCATCCAGTTTTCCCTCTTGTAATAACTGGGAAATATTCACCTTCCAATACTCTTCATCCAATAGCCACCGATAAACAACGGTATCTTGGTATTCTGCTTCAAAACTATAGGGAAGCCAAAACCAAAATTGAGACGGTTTAGGATGATACCGTTCTGCTTTTTCATCCCAAGTGCTTTTTAAAATTTGATAACGTCCCGCCGCCGTTGTACATTTTCCCTGATTGGGGCCATTAACAATTTTCAAACATTGATCGGGATGGCGACTCAAATCCGACGCATATTTACCCCCGTATAACACATAATAGGGGTCAGAATAAGTAGACTCGCTGGCGGATATTGTTCGCATCAACGCGCGAATATAGGGATCACCGCCTCGCATGACCAGGGGAGGCCATTGTTCTTCGACGGCTTGATCAATTAGGGGTTCGATGTCAGACTCCCCCTGACAGGCTCTCGCCCCAAAGAAGGTTAAACCCAATAGGATGAGAACAGTCCAGAACAGCCGTTTAGAACGAGGGTTTCTGCGTTTTTTTCGATAACGTCGCATCAGGGTTAAGCTACACTGGCGAACAATTGTTCAAAGGATTGTTGAGTAGCTTCTGAATTAGCTACAATCTCGACAATTTTATTACGAGCGCTGGGAATAAACAATGCTTCCACACAAACTTGAGCTACTTTTGTACGCGGAATACTCCCGTCAAACAAGGTATCGGCTGACCCCATCACAATAGAATCGCTGTTATCCTCGTTTTTTAACCCCCCAGGACGGACAATGGTGTAGGTTAAACCGCTCTTTTCTAAATATTCTTCCCCTTGGCGCTTCCAATAGAGAATTAACCAAAATAAATTTAACGGATGGAAAAATTGGGAGACACAGAGGGACGACACCAAAACAAACTGTTCAATTCCCTGAGCTTTTGCCACATTGACTAAATTTTTAGTGCCTTCATAATCCACTTGATAGGGGCCAGTCATATCAAAACTAGGTCTGGCTCCTGTGGCACACAGCACAACTGTACAATCACGGATAGCAGTTTCTAAAGTTTGTGGCTTTTGAACATCTCCAACCACCAACTCAATCTCAGGTGGTAAGACCTGTTGAGCCGTTTCTAAGTTCCGAACCAAAGCCTTGACCGGAATGTCCCGCTTGATTAATTCTTGGACGATTCGTCGTCCCGTTTCGCCTGTTGCACCTGCTACAAATGCTTTCATGCTATCCAATTATTCTGAAACAACGAGAGGTTTTTTATGTCACTTTAGAATTTCAGTATATTCATTGTAGCGGTTTAGGATGTTACAAGGCATTCTGGAAATAGGCACACAGATTGTGGGAGAACACATCATGCAACAAGACACGGCTAACCTTCATTTCATCGGAGCATCCACCGAGTTTGTAGACGACTCTCCTGTTGCTCTCCCCCAACAAGATCCGGATGAAGTGACCGAACAGGTGGAACAAACTTGGTTTCACAGCCACTTTGAAGACTGTATGGAAATGTTCGCTCCATTGGATACGGTAGCCGAATATTTAAGCCAACATAGCGGTTGGTTTTGTCGGTGCGCGCTCCCGATGAAAACCCAACCTTTGGGCAATAATGCTTATGATTTATTAATTGGACGCTTCGGTGCTTTAGGCTATCAAGTGGAAGCTCGAATTGGTTTGGAATTAGTTCCACCGGATGAAAATGGCATTTATAGAATTCGGACTGTTCCCATTCCAGGGTATGTTCCTCCGGGTTATGAAGTGGATTTTCAAGCCACGATGAAATTAGTGGAATTATCCCCCGAACAGTTTTGTGCAGAACGGGGTCTGAAACCTTCTGAATGTCCTACAGTGATTACAGGAGCAGAATGGCGTTTAGATTTAGCCGTTGGTTTGCGTTTTCCTAAGTTTATTCGTTCGATGTCTGAATCGTTAATTCAAAAAACCGGGGATGCGCTCTTAACCAAAATTGTTAAACAAGTGTCTCGACGGTTAACAGAAAAAACCCAACAAGATTTTCACTCAACAATGGGAATTAAGAATTAAGAATTAGGGAACAGGCAATAGGCAATAGGCAATAGGCAATAGGGGACAAATAGACTGTTTTTCCTTCCTTCTGCCTCCTGCCTTCTGCCTCCTGCCTCCTGCCTCCTGCCTCCTGCCTCCTGCCTCCTGCCTTCTATTCTTAATTCCTATTTACATTTTGCTAATAATTCGCTGCACAATCTCCATACCTGTAACCGCTTGCCAACCGAATAATCCTAATAAGGCAACATTCAGGAAAATATGAGTATATCTCGCCCAATCTGCACCTTTTTGCATGAAGGGAGTTAAGGACGCGGAAACGGCAATCATTCCGGTCATTCCTAATCCCGCTAATAGATGGGGGCCAACAAATAACTTGCCATTATTAATATAGGTCACGCCCATCCCGCCAATGGTTCCTAAGACCATGAACGCGAGTAACACGGAACCAATTTGGTGATGTTTAAGATTGAATTTTCCTTTGATTAATTCCTTCTTAACATCTCCTTCGGCTTCACGGGTGCGACGAATTTGAATCCCTAAGTACATCGCATAAATGGACAGCCCTAACAACACCCACATTAACAAAGGGTGGAAAAAATTCAGCCAAGGCTTAATTGACGCTGGAATCGGCAAATCCATAGTGTTCTCAGAATTAGTAATAAAACTTCATAAAAATTAGCATATCAGGTTGTTGGGTCTTTGTCCCAGTGATTGACGGGAATCTTCTTACCTGCTAACTGTTAACTGGTGAGGCAGTTGTGCGATTTGGGGTGTCCCTAAATAGAGCCACTGTCAAACCCAAAGGGTGACTGGAGACATTCATGGGATCAACAACACAAGACAGCCGACTCATTCAAGCGGTCAAGATGGGGAACTTGATTAACACCCGTGCTTTATTAGCCAAGGGAGTTAACCCAAATGCCAAAGATCAGAATGGAATTACAGCCTTAATGTTTGCGGCTCGTCACGGATACACGGAAATTATCCGTCTCCTGTTGGATCGAGGGGCCAATATTAACTATGCCAGTAAACGTTATGGGATGACCGCGTTAATGTTTGCAGCCGCCCATCATCAGTTAGATGGGGTTCGTCTCCTATTAGACCAGGGTGCAGAGGTCAACGCCACCAACGAAGACGGAAGCACAGCCCTAATGGCGGCGGCGGCGAATGGCAATGTTGAGATGGTGGATTTGTTATTAAAAGCTGGGGCAGATTTTACGCTGGAAGATAAAGATCGAGATACGGCTTTAAAACTGGCTTTAGCGAAGAATCATAGTTCTGTGGTCAACGCCTTATTAGAAGCAAGCGCGAATCATCCGACGGTGGGTTCGGTACTTCTGCAAGCCGTTCTACAGGGGTCTGTAACGGCTGTTGAACGGTTATTAGCGGGGGGAGTAGATGTTAATATTCGCAACCGAGACGGGGAAACCGCGTTAATGTTGGCGACAGATTCAGGAAATTTAGAACTGGTGAAATTATTATTAGAGGCTGGAGCAGATGTTAACGCTCAAAATGGGGATGGGGGAACCGCATTAATGGCGGCGGCGGCGGCGAATCACTTGGCGATCGCACAATTATTATTAGATGCAGGAGCCGATCTTCACATCAGAGATCAAGATGAAGAAACCGCTTTAAATTTAGCAGTCGTAGAAGGTCATTTAGACTTGGTGAAGTTATTGCTAGAGCGGGGAGCTAATGTTAATGTTAAAAACCGCTTGGGGGATACCCCAATTTTAGTAGCAACCTTGCAAGGGTATAGTGAAATTGTTAAGGCTTTAATTCAACAGATTTCCCAGGAAAATACCTCCGATTTATTAAATTTTAAAGTATTTGGAGAAACGATTTTAACGGCTGCGATCAATCAAGGAAATTTAGACTTAATCCAAGTAATATTAGAAGCGGGAGCCGATATTAATGGCAGAACAAATCAAGGAAAAACCCCCTTAATTAAAGCCGCAGAGCGAGGGGATGTTAGTATTGTTCGAGCATTATTAAAACGGGGGGCTGAGGTGAACTTAAAAGATGACTCTGGCTCTACTGCCTTAATGTGGGCGGCTCACCGAGGTTATGAAGAAACGGTTCAAGTTTTAGTTGAGGCTGGAGCGGAAGTCAATTTAAAAAATCAAGGGGGCTATACGGCATTAATGTTAGCCGAATGTAATCGTTATAAAACCGTTGTCAAAATGCTAAAAAACCTGAATGCCCAGGAATAATTGCAATAAAAAATTAATTCTCCCACAACTTAAAGCCCCTCATTCTATAATATGAATAGAGGTTATTAAGATGAGTATGCTTAAAATTGTAAAGCTTAGAGATCGGATTTTATGGGGCTATTCCATTCCGATTTTATTGTTAGTAGGTTCGGCTGGCTTTGTTTTTTTTAATGCTCGGGAAGTGAATCAAAAAGCAATTATTTTAAGAAATTCTAATAATATTACTCAGAATCTCAAACAATTAGAGTTAGAATTTTTTAGAATGCAGAAAGCTGCTAGAGGTTATTATTTATACACAATGGTCAATAAAAATGATAAAAATAGATTTCTAAGTGAATATAATGAATCAGTACAAAATTTTGAGGAAATTTCTAATCAACTTCTAGCAGAAATTCCAGAAGAAAGTAAAGAAAATATTATTCAGGAAATTTTAACCCTCAAGCAAGAGATTGATGAAGGCTATCGTGAGGCAATGGTGTTATTTGATCAGGAAAAACCTCAAGCTGCCTTAACCCTGTGGAATCAAAAAGTGATTGATCAGCTTGTGGAAGTGGAACGACAAATTAAATTTTTAGAAAATCAAGAAAAACAGAATTTGAATCAAGCGGCAAACCAACAAAGAGAAGCGTTACAACTCCTCACCAATGTTGTGATTTTTAGTACAGCAATCGCCGCCGGGATTGCAATTTTAATCGGGTTGTGGGTGGCTTCAGGAATTACTGAGAAAATGAATCAAGCGGCTGTTGCGATCGCGTCTTCTTCTTCTCAAATCGCCACAACCATTGAAGAACAAGAACGAATCGCCAGTCAACAAGCCACTTCAGTTAATGAAACAACAACCACCATGGACGAGTTAGGCGCATCTTCCCGACAAACGGCGGAACAAACCGAAGTCGCCGCGTCAGGAACCCAACAGGCGCTAACGTTAACCCAGAAAGGAACTGAATCGGTACAACAAACCTTAACCGGAATGGAGGCTCTGGAACAAAAAGTGGGGGTTTTAGCCACACAAATTCGGCAATTGCGTGATCAAACAGCCGAAATTGGCAGTATTTCCCAGATTGTGAGCAATTTAGCCAATCAGACGAATATGTTGGCGTTAAATGCGGCTGTGGAAGCGGGACGAGCCGGAGAACAAGGGAGAGGGTTCAGTGTGGTGGCGGTGGAAATTCGTCAATTGGCGGATCAAAGTAAAAAATCCGCAGATCAAATTAATCTGCTCGTGAGTGACATCCAAAGGAAGATTCTCTCAACGGTGAATGTCGCCGATGAAAGTAGCCAAACCGTTAGTCATGGGATGAAACTGGCTCAGGGAACCGCCAGTGTTTTTGCAGGGGTTGCTGATGCGATTAATCAAGTGTCTCTGAGTAGTCAACAAATTTCATTAATGTCTAAACAACAAGCGATCGCGATTCAACAGGTCGTTGATACCATGATGGCATTGAATCAAGGGGCGGCTCAAACCGCTAATGGAATTAGTCAAACAAAAGTTAGCACGCAACAACTCAACGAAGCCGCCCAAAACCTGCAAGGAATGGTTTAATTAACGAGGCTTAATTTCTCTTTTTAAAAAATTCTTTGATGATGAATTGTTTGATCTTCCTAAATCTTCCTTGGGGTAGAAGGGAAAAGCTAAAAACAACCCTACCATGATAAACATCGGAAATCAAGCTTTGAATTGTCAAGTGAGGTATTTCTAAATGAGTATGAAAGAACGACTCGAAGCAACGGCTAAAAATGTACAAGGCAAAGTACAAGAATCCGTTGGGGAAATAACCGGAGATCCTCAAAGTAAAGCCGAAGGAAGAGCCAAGCAAGCGGAAGCTGCGTTCCAACATTCGGTTGAAAACCTTAAAGAGGAAGTGAAGCGAAAAATTAATTAAAACTTGGATAGTTTAAGCTACCCTATGCTTTCTGAAGATAGGGTGGCGGTGTCCAAAATTTAACGTTTCTATCCTCCAAAAGATAGGTTTTTAAGTTAAAGATTGATTGTCAAACTGTTAACTAAAATGGAGACAAACCATCATGCGTTCATCCAAATTCACTAAAATTGCAGCCACAGCCATTTTTGGTTTAAGCATTGCGACTGCTTATCCGGCTTTAGCTCAAACCACCACCACCCCCGGTGGAACTGAAACAACCACTGAAGATACAACCATCACCCAACCGAACGCTGCGACCTATGATACAAACGATGATATGGATTGGGGATGGTTAGGATTATTAGGTTTAGGTGGATTAGCTGGGTTAATGGGTCGCAAGAAAGAACATCATACCGAGTACCGGGATGTTGATCGCGTCACCACTCCCCATCGTTAAACGGCATAAGAGTTGAAAAAAATTTGCCGTTTAATCTCTCAAAATAGGTTGTTGGTTTAATTCAACTGATTTAATCAAATCAACCTGGTTTCTGTTGGAAACTGGGTTCATTTATTTGTGTGAATATCAGGTTCGCTAGAGCGTTTAATGGGGGGTAGAATAAACGGTTGGGGTTTACTAATCCCATACCCTTGAGCATAGTCAATTCCAATCCGTTGAAGTTCCGCTAAAATCTCATTGTTTTCAACAAATTCAGCAATGGTTTTAATTTCCATCACATGACCAATGCGATTGATGGCTTCTACAATTTCACGGGCGATCGGATCAGTGAGAATATCTCGAATAAAACCGCCATCAATTTTTAAGTAATCAATGGGTAAGGTTTTGAGATAAGTAAAGGAAGACATTCCACTGCCAAAATCATCTAAAGCAAAAGAACATCCCATCGTTTTTAACGATTCAATCAGTTGAACTGCTTTTTTCAGGTTAGCAATGGCAACGGTTTCTGTAATTTCAAAACAAATGATTTCGGGGGGAATTAGATGATTTTTAAATTGTTCATATAAGAAATCAATAAAATCCCCATCATTCAAACTCGCTCCCGATAGATTAACGGTATACAGTTCTTTAATTTCTGAATCATGAACTTTGGGTTTAAGCTTGTTTTGATGGTCTTGCAAATAACTAAAAACCGTCTGAATAACCCATCGATCAATCCGTTTCATTAAATCATATCGTTCTGCGGCGGGAATAAACGCCATCGGTGAAATGACTTGACCCGAAGTATCCCGCAACCGCAGTAATATTTCACCATGTTTATATTGTTTATTGTCCGCTTGAATCCCCACAATCGGTTGATAATATAAACAAAAACGATTTTCTTCTAATGCTTGGGGAATTTGAGCCGCCCAACGAATTTCACGGCGTTGTTGAATTAATTCTTGGTCGTCTACTTGATAAACATGAACGCGGTTTCGCCCTTGATTTTTAGCAGCATAACAAGCCGCATCCGCCGCACTCAAAACCGTTGCTAAATCTGGGGTCGTTTCATCAATTTCGACTAAGCCAATACTCACCCCCACAGCAAATACTTTGTCTTCCCAAATAAAGCGAAAATTTCGCACTAAGTTACAGGTTTCTACGGCTTTTTTATGGGCTTCTAGTAACGAGCATTCATTCAGGAGTAAGCCAAATTCATCTCCCCCTAACCGGGCAATGGTATCCGTTTGAGCAACATGATTTTGTAATAAACAACTCAGTTGACGCAGCAATTCATCTCCTGCCAAATGACCGCAGGTGTCATTAACAATTTTAAATTGGTCTAAATCTAAATAACAAATGGCATGATGAACCTGGCTTTCCCGCGCGGTTTGTAAACTTTTTTGAACCCGCTTTTCAAATTCACTACGATTCACTAATCCCGTTAACGCATCATGACACGCTTGCCAGGATAAACGATTGGCCAGTTCCCGTTCTTGGGTCACATCTCGAAACACTAAAACGGCGCCAACAATGGTTCCTTCTCGACTGCGAATCGGCGCGGCTGAGTTATCAATTGCCCGTTGCTTACCGTTTTTTGCGGTTAAAATAACATTATCAGAAAAATCAAAAATCTGCCCTTCTTTCAAGACTTTATCAACGGGATTTTCACACAATTGGTAAGTTTTAGCATCACAAATCTTAAAGACTTTTTCTAAGGGTAAATTTTGAGCTTCTGCTAGTGACCATCCGGTGAGGTCTTCTGCTACTGGGTTGAGAGATTCAATTAATCCTTGATTATTGGTGGTAATCACCGCATCCCCAATGGATTGTAAGGTGACTTGGGCAAGTTCTTTACTTTGTCTTAATTGATGTTCACTGGATTCTAAAGCCGCTAACATCAACGCGTTTCGCAATTCATGGGCGGTTTCGATTTCGACAGGTTTCCAAGGTAAGGATTTGAATTGTACAATTTCTTTCCACAATTCAAAGGATTTTCGAGGCGTTAAACCCACTTCCCCTTGTTGGTTAGCCACTTGCACAGCATCACGGGGATTTCCTGCCCAATTAACCGTTTGAATCACTTCCGGTCTAAACCAAATTAAATGATATTCACTTTGGCTGGGAGACAAAGAAATGGCTAATAATCCACTAATAATATCTTTGTATTCCTGAGCTTCAGGATACAGTTTGGGTAAACAGTCCGTATAAAATACTTCTTGATGGCAATATCCGCCTAACCAGCTTAGAAGTTTCTGAACATCCGTTAAGGGTGGGGTTTGACCGAGTAAAATCACATCTTCCCCAAACCGAATCACGGCACCTTCGGCTTTGACTAAATTTAATAAGTTATCTTGATCTTGAATTAAACTTTGAATAAAGGAGGTTTCTAACGCGGGAGCATTGAGTAAATTTTGCCGAACAATTTTTAGCTTTTCTCGATAATATTCATAATCTTCACTGGCTTCTTTATGGGGTAATTCCACCGCCATTACTTGACCTAAAAATTCACAGGCTTTGCGAATAGTATAGGGAACGTAACGAGGAGAATAGTGATGGCAAGCAATTAAACCCCAGAGTTTATCTTTTTTAATTAAAGAAATACAAAGGGTGGCTTTGACTCCCATATTTCTAAGGTATTGAAGGTGACAGGGAGAGACCGAACGCAAGACGGAAAAACTTAAATCTAGGGGGTGTTGGGTGAGGGGATGAAGTTTAGGAACAATTTCAATCGGTTGATGATCAATATCAACTAATAAGCGCAACCAGTTAGACTCATAAAGTTGTCGTGCTTGATCAGGAATATCGGTGTGGGGATAATGTAATCCGAGAAAACTTTCTAAGTCTTCTCGTTTATTTTCAGCAATTACCATGCCGTTATGTTCTTGATCAAATTGATAGATCATGACTCGATCAAAGCCGGAAATTCTTCGGATTTCTTCAACGAGAAATGACGTTAAACTTTGAAAGTTATTAGCCCCCTGAATTTTGCAAACAGAAGCCCGAACCAAATGATAAAAATTGATAAAGGTAACGTTTTGAGCTTGGGTTATTTCTAATTCTAAAATAACCGCCCCATCATGACGGTGCAAAATCCCATCACAGACGATTTTTTTATTTTTAATATGAAGATTGAGGCGAATCGGATTATAGTAGGCAAAATTATTACTTTTTAAACAATCTTGAATTTGGACAATTTGCAGTTTATTGAAAAAATGACTCAGGGGACGATTTAAAAAGGCAGAAACCGAAACCCCTAAGATTTTTAAGGTATTCCGGCTGACTTGAAGAATTTTTAAATCGGGTTCTTGCAATGTTAGTAAAAGACCATGAGGCTGAATATAACCAAAAGTATGAAGGCGTTCTTGTTCTTGAGTTCCCCTATTAATGCTAATCATTTCTTTGTACATAGTGAGATTCTGATCTTTTCTTATTATTCCACTTGGAGGATTTAGAGTGATTTAATTTGAGGATGTAAATCATTTAATCTTAACACACAACACTAGGTTTATATACTGAGTTTACATTTGTTAATAAAATAGTAATCTAAGAATAGAAGGTAAACAACTTTTGAGATTTGGAACATTCTCACTAAAAGTTTCAGCTAATTTCTGAGCAAAATCCCATAACAGGGATGGCTATTGATTCAAAATTAAATAACATCAACTAACCCATGAAATACCTTGATTAAATTCCTTTAAACTTCCTGACGGATAGGATAATTTCAAACCTCATCAACTTCAGCCAGGAAGTAGTGACGGGAATCCGTTCATCTGAGTAGATGGGAGTAGAGGGTTGCAAATTCTGGAAACCTGTGGTTTGCATTAATACTTTGTGTTCAATCCAATTGATCAAAATTATACCCATTAAATCCCGATTAAGGAGGGCTTTCTAGAACGGTTCTCAGTTAGCTTCAGCCCGTCTTGGCAAACTTAACTCAAGGCAAAGGAAATGTTATGCTGTCTTTACAGAGTCAAACAACACTAACCAACAGAACCTGATTTCTGAACGGAAAATCGGGATTGGTGCTGTCAAATTGAATCCAAAAACGGGGTTTCTGCGGCTTTGTCTGGAAATCCTGTAAAAATTTGGAGCCACACAAACTGACCCAATGTTAGGATGGACACTATCAGCGGCGAACTGTCTTGGAAGTAGGGTAGCCCTTATGGATTATAAACAAGAACTGATTACCACCATTCACGACTTTGGTTGTGATCTCGACTTATTGGAAGCTCGGCTGACCCAACTCAGTGAAACCATCCCAACGGCAGTGCTGATTCCAGCTTTATATGATGAATTAGAGCGTCCGGCTTTAACAACGATTCGAGATTGCTTGCAGCATTGCGGCTTCATCACCACAATTGTGGTTTGTCTCTATGCCAAAACCTTAGAAGAATATACAAAAGCCGTTCATTTTTTTAGTGTTTTGCCCCAACCCACCTTTGTGATTTGGGAAAATAGCCCTAGAGTCACCCAATTGTTAGAAAAGTTACGGGAAAAAGGGCTAGACTTGATGAGCTTTAAAGGCAAAGGTCGGGCCGTTTGGATTGGCTTAGGAGTGGCTTCTTTACAAGCGGAAGCGATCGCCCTCCATGATGCCGATATTATCACCTACGATAAATCTTATCCCCTGAAATTGTTATTTCCGCTTCTGGAAAAAGAATTAGGCATTTCCTTTAATAAAGCTTATTATGCTCGCTTAGGCGGAGACCCGAAAAGCTTTCACGGACGAGTCATGCGATTATTTGTCACTCCGCTACTGGTGACTTTAATGGATTTGTACGGCTATAACAATTATTTACGTTATCTGAGTGCGTATCGTTATCCCCTGTCCGGGGAATTTGCCTTAACCACCGATATTGCCCTTAATACCCGGATTCCCGGTAACTGGGGGTTAGAAGTCGGGTTATTAGCAGAAGTCTATCGCAATGTTGCCCCCCAACGCATTGCCCAAATTGACCTGGGTAACTTTGATCATAAACATCAACAAATTGGCAAATCCACCCAAGAAGGGTTACGGAAAATGTGTTTAGATATTCTGCGGTCGGTGTTGCGAACCTTAGTCGAAACTGAACGCGTCACCGTCACCCGTGAACAAATTTACACCCTGCGGATTAAATTCCGGCGAGAAGCGCAGGACTTCACCCGTCAATATTTTGTTGATGCCCGCTTTAATAATTTGCACTATGATCGTCATCAAGAAGAAGCAACGGTGGATCTGTTTGAACAGGTAATTGCCGAAGCCAGTGAAGAATTTTTCCAAAATGCCATTGCTGCCCAAATTCCTGACTGGACAAGAGCTTTAGCGGCTATGCCCGCTTTACGAGAGCAACTGCGAGAAGCCACCCGTCGCGATATGGCCGAAGCGAAAGCGATTTTAGCCGCTAATCCTAATTTAATCTTCAACAACAGCGACAACTGCCACCCAAAGACTGCTGAAGACCCAAATTCATCCGAGTTAGGAAGCAATACTTTGGGAGTCTACGGCTAATGACGATGAGCAAGACCCCATAAACGTTATCCTTAAAGAATAAGAATCCTTAATGGAAGAATCTGTCCATTGGGGCGAATTCGGCGTTGTTTGCTCAAAATCAAGGTCAAGAATGTTTACTGCATCTGATAACACCACTGTTCTGGTTCTACTCGTTGCGCTTGGCATCCTGGGTTGGGGGTATTACCGCGCCAAACCTTACGGAAAATTAGGCCTTTTGTCTTGGTTACAGTCTGTGGCGTTAATGGCGCCTTGGTTACTGTTTTTTACCTTGGCGGCGGCTGGGGTTTACCTGAACTTGGTTAGTATCCTATTTTTATTGGTGGCTTCCACAGGGTTGTATATCATGATTGGTCGCCAACTCCGAGATGCTGCCAATCAAGATGCAGTATCCGGTTCTAAATCCCCCAGGGAGATAAATCAAACCTCAGAATCTGAGTCAGAACTTCCCCCGGTTAACCCCTCAACCCCAGCCGTTTCTTCCCCAGAAGCCCCTGCTTTATCGACATCCATCCCCCTCTCGCCGGATGATTTGAAAGTGATTCAGGGGATTTTTGGCATTGATACATTTTTCGCAACAGAAACGATTCCCTACCAAGATGGGGTGATTTTTAAAGGCAATCTTCGCAGTGATCCAGAGATTGCCTATCAGCGTTTATCCACCAGTTTACAGGAAAAAATGGGCGATCGCCTTCGCTTATTTTTAGTGGAGAATCCAGAGGGAAAACCCGTTGTGATTATTCTTCCTCGCCATAACGAACCCCAAACCGCAACGATTCCTCAAAAAGTTTTAGCAATTTTCTTATTATTTGCAACCATTGCAACCACCTTTGAAGCGGGAGGGCTGTTATTAGGATTTGATTTTTTTGTAGAACCCAACCGTTATGGGGAAGTTCTCCCGATTGCCTTGGGTTTAATTAGTATTTTAACCGCCCATGAAATCGCCCATCAAGTTCTCGCTAAACGCCATAATATTCGGTTTAGCTGGCCGTTTTTTATTCCTACCGTTCAAATTGGAACCTTTGGGGCATTTAATCGATTTGAATCCATTTTACCCAACCGAACTGTCCTCTTTGATGTGGCGTTTGCAGGGCCAGCAGCAGGCGGCGCGTTATCGTTAATTATGTTAATTTTGGGATTATGTTTATCCCATCCAGGCAGTTTGTTTAAACTCCCGACTGAATTTTTTCAAAGTTCGGTTTTAGTTGGAACTTTAGCAAAAACAATTTTAGGATCTCGTTTAAATCAAGCCATTGTTGATATTAATCCTTTAACGATGATTGGTTGGTTTGGGTTAATCATTACCGCCTTAAATTTAATGCCCGCCGGACAATTAGATGGGGGACGAATTATGCAAGCAATTTATGGTCGCAAAATTGCCGGACGTTCTACGGTCGCGACGTTTATTGTATTAGCGATCGCATCTTTAGTAAATCCGTTAGCATTATATTGGGCATTGGTGATTTTAATTTTACAGCGCAATTTAGAACGTCCCAGTTTAAATGAACTAACCGAACCCAATGATACCCGTGCCGCTTTAGGTTTATTGGTATTATTTTTAATGATTGCCACCCTCTTTCCCCTTACTCCAGCTTTAGCCAGAAGTTTAGGAATCGGAAGCTAGAAGAAGAATTAAGAATTAAGAATTAAGAATTAAGAATAGGCAATGGGCAATGGGCACTCTTGCAATAGGGAACTGTGGTTAACTGCGAATAGGGGACAAGGAGACTATTTTTCCTTCCTTCTTCCTTCTTCCTCTTGCCTCCTGCCTCCTGCCTCCTGCCTCCTGCCTTCTTCTAACTGATTACTGATTATTATGACAGGTTTAGAATTACGCCAACTTTTAATTGAGAAATGGGGCGCGTCCTATGATGTTCAACTGCGCCGGACAAAAGGGAAAATTTTTGTTCAAATTATGTGGAAATATTTAGAACAAGCCTCTTTCCCCATGACAGAAGCCGATTATATTGCCCATCTTAATGCAATTACGGAATATCTCAATAGTTGGGGAAGTACAGAACAAGTTAAAACCTTTATTCTCACCACCCGTGAAAAACCCCGTTTGGGTAAAGCCGTGAGTATTCCTTTAGATTTAGGAGGGAGATCTTCAGAATGGATGTTAGAAGAATTTTAAATTAATTTTAGAATCAGGAGATAGAACATTTAAAAGATAAAAATAACGTCTAGTGTCCAGTCTTTACCCTCGCGAACAATCTCAATTTTTTGAATAAACTCTCGAAAGTAAAATCGCCGTTCTATTTCTGATAAATCAAGCCAAAATTGCGGAATACAAACCGCTTGCGCTGTTTCTTTTAAATTGACTGGGGGGAGTTGGGCTAATTTTGCCTGAAGTTGAGACAATTCTGTTCTTAATTTATAAAGTCTCAACTCGGCTGTTTCGTTATCCAAAATTCCTGTATTGACTAACTGGGGAATTCGAGATAATATTTCTTCTTTTTTCGTGATTTCCTCAACAATTGCCGTTTTAATAGGGCTTAAATTCGGCAGTTCTAAGCCAGCCACAGCTAACGGTAAATCTTGACAAATGCTTTGAATGGTTAAATCTAAAACCTCTTGATAAACTAATGCTTTACACTTCGGTTTTAAGGGACAATAAGGTTGTCGTAAATACAAATACTCTTGTTCTTTCCGATAGGTTGTCACACGAGAAACGGTGAGGGAAGATTGGCATTCTCGACAATAAACTAACCCCGCTAAAGAACGAGGGGCACTTGCTGTTCTGGGGGGAAGCCGTTGATTTCGGCGCAATAATCGATCAATCTGTGCTGCTTCATCCCGTGAAATAATCGGGACATGGGTATTAGGAATGACCTCCCCATTTTTATATTCTAAATCCCCTCGATAAACCGGATTCGTTAACCAGCGTTTTCCCGTTGTAACTGAGATTTTTTTGCCAAATTTTTTCTCTAAATGTCGCACTGCACCTCGTAAAGAGGCATAAATTAAATAATGATCAAAAAATTCTTTCACCACGGGCGCAACACTGCGATCTAAGGCATAACGATCTTTTCCCCGTCGATATCCGTAGGGCGCTTTTCCAGGGGGAGGTAAGGCTTTAATTCTATTTTTAGCGTGTCCTTGACGAATGCGACGACTGCGTTGGCTATTTTGAATTTCAACAAAAAAATGAATTAAATCTGCACGGTTAATGGGAGCAACTGTTGTGCTAAAATTAGAATAAAGGGCAATAATATTAATGTTAAATAAGTTGAGTTGATGTAAGCGATCGCTCACCTCTAACAGCGAATCTCCTAACTCTTCTAACCGCCGAATTAATAAATACTCAGGAGGTTCTGTTTCACAATCTTTCAACAACGCCTCAAGTTCCTGTCTTCCCCCCAAATCTTGATAAACCCGATCCACTTCCCACCCCCAAATCATGCGATCGGGAGGAGGTTCTAACAACGGATCAGTATAAGAATAAGCAACAATTTTCATTATGTAGGATGGGCTATGCCCATCAAAACTATTTCTCTTTTTAAATAGGCTTTTTCAAAAACAA
>JBMDYE010000305.1:0-1978 GCA_048595135.1 Planktothrix sp.
TTGTTTTCCTGGATAAGACATGTTGTTTGAGATCGAATGATGTCGGTGGATAGAATATTTATACGAATGTACGATTCGAAAGTCTTTTTCACTCGTAATTATACCACGTATACGCGAAACAATATTCTATACGTTATAGAATGAATACAGATTAGCACAGAGGTTTCCATGTTTGCAAGAATTTCCGATCACGGGAAAGAACAGCTATTAATTGACCACCTAGAGGGAGTTGCAGCGAAAACACGGGATAGACTTCCTCACTTTCTTAAGGAAGTCGGATATTATGCGGGACTCCTCCACGATTTAGGAAAAGCGAAGAAAAGCTGGCAAAAATATTTATTAGAAGGCGGTGAAACGATTTTTCATTCCTTTGAAGGCGCAAGAGCCACCATTGAACTAAGCGGCAATGATTCTCATCCCATCGCCCACGTCATTCGATCCCATCATGGAGGCTTGAAGGATGAACATGATTTAATTAATGATACTTTCTTTGAAAAATCTAAGCACTGGGAAACTTGTTTAAAGCGGTTATTTCCTAATTTAGTTGAGCTACCTGATCTGATTGTTCAGGATATTTTTAAGCATGAATTAGCCATTAGAATGTTATTTTCTGCTTTGGTGGATAGCGATCGGATGGATGCTAAAATCTTTGAATTAAAATCTCAAAACCCTCATTATATTGAGGGTTCTGTTCAATCTGAATTCAATCTATGTTTCAATTCTCAATTGAATTATTTTAATCAAAATAATCCAATTGTTAAAGTTAGAAATCAATTTCATGATTCTGTGTGCAAATATATCATAAACAATAAAGGAATGTATAGACTAATTGGCGCAACGGGTATCGGGAAGACTCTCACGACTCTTGAATATGCCGTTGAACATGGCAAATATCACAATATGGATGGCATTGTTTATGTCGCTCCCTATAAGTCTATTTTGGATCAGTCGGCTGAGGTTTACCGTCGTTGTTTAGGTGATGATGTGATCTTAGAACATCACTCGGATTTTGTACCTGAGTTGAAAGAAGAACGAAACTATAAACTATCTTGTGAACGATGGGATAAACCCGTTATTTTAACGACTGCGGTTCAATTCTATGAATCTATTTTTAGTAATAAAGCGAGTCAATGTCGGAAGTTAGCCAGTTTAATTAATCGAGTCATTTTAATTGATGAATTCCAGACCGCACCCCCTGAATTTATCAGCCCCATTACCAATGTTTTACAAAACTTAGTTGAGGATTACGGCTGTACGATTCTCTTCATGAGTGCGACTGCACCGAACTTAAAAAAATTCGGCTTAGATGCCGTTGATATGATTCCTCTAGAAGAGTTACAACAACAATTTAAAGCGTTGTCTCGTTGTCAGTATCAGTTTATTGATATGAATTGGGAAGCAATAGCGTCTTATCCTAATCAAAAATTAGTGATTGTCAATACAACAGGAACAGCCAGGGAAGCTTTTCAAATCTTTAATACAATTCAACCGAATCAATGGTTGCACCTCTCCTCGCGGATGTGTGTTGCTCATCGCAAAGAAACCATTAAAAAGATAAAATCCGGTCAATTTAACTGTATTTCAACTCAAATTATTGAAGCCGGAATTGATATCGATTACCCAGTTGTTTTTAGCGAAGAATGTCCGTTAGATTCCTTAATTCAACGGGGTGGACGTTGTAACCGAGAAGGATTGCTTCCGATGGGTGATGTCTTCGTGTTCCGGGGTGAAAAATTCCCTGATCCAATTTATGAGAAATTAGCAAAATATACCACCGACTTGATCCAATCTCACGGCATATTAGCCCAGAATCTTATGGAGTTGCTCTCTAAGTTTTTCGCTCAGAAATTCAATGGAACGGCGATTGATAAAATACAGCGATTGAGAAATGATCTAAAATTTGCATCAGTTGCAAAAGAATTTAAAATGATTGATAATCAGGAATCGGTTGTTTGCCGTTGGGGAGAAGGTGCAAAAT
>JBMDYE010000306.1:0-22355 GCA_048595135.1 Planktothrix sp.
ATTGCTGTTTTTGAAGATATTACAGAACGCAAAAAAGTAGAAAATGCGCTGCGGGTTAGTGAAGCTAAATTTCAACGATTAGCAGATGCCAATATTATCGGGGTCTTGGTGGCTGATCAAGAACGAATTCTTGAAGCCAATGATGTATTTTTACAAATGGTGGGTTACAGTCGTTTTGATTTAGAAGCCGGATGTTTATTGTGGCGAAATATGACTCCTCCTGAATATAATGAATTAGACAATAGGGGAGTTAAAGAACTAATTTTAACTGGCAAATGTCCCCCGTTTGAAAAGGAATATTTCAGAAAAGATGGTAGCCGAGTTCCCATTTTAATTGGGGGAGCTTTATTTACCGAATCTCCCTTAACTTGGCTATGTTTTGTTTTAGATTTAAGCCAACTTAAACAAACAGAAAAAGCACTCCGTAGTAGCGAAGAACGATTAACATTAGCCTCCCAAGCCGCTAATATTGGTACCTTTGAATGGAATATCCAAACCAATACCGCCTATTGGACAAAAGAACAAGAAGCCTTGTATGGTTTACCCCCTGGAGGATTTAAAGGCAGTTATTCCCATTGGAAAGAATTGGTACATCCGGCGGATCGAAATCGAGTTAAACACCAAATTTTGCAAGCCGTTAAAGCAGCGAAAGATTTTAATACAGAATATCGAGTGATTTGGCCTGATGGCAGTTTGCATTGGTTAAAAGGAAAAGGACGAGTGTTTTGTGACCAAAGAGGAAAGCCGTTGCGGATGTTAGGAATTAATGAAAACATTACCGATCACAAACAAGCAGAAGAAGCATTACGAGATAGTGAAGAACGCTTTCGATTAGCGGCTCAAGCGGTTGCTGGCATTGTATATGATTGGGATTTAAAAACCAATGAAGTTTATCGATCAGAAGGGTTATATCGGTTAATTGGTTTTCATCCTGAAGAAGTTCCTACAAGTAAAGATTGGTGGATTCAACGAATTCATAAAAAAGACCGTCCTCAGTGTAGAAAGGTGCTCAAATCAGTGTTTAATGGAGAAGAGGATTGCTATGATTTTGAGTATCGAGTTCGCCACCAACAAGGTCATTGGGTAAATATTTGGGATCGGGGTTATCTAATTCGAGATAAACAAGGTCAATTGGTTCGTGCTGTCGGTTCCTGTGCGGATATTACCCTTCGCAAACAAGCAGAAATGGAACGAGAACAACGATTAGATCAGGAACGAAGGGCAAGGGAACAAGCAGAAAGTGCCAATCGAATTAAAGATGAATTTTTAGCCGTTCTTTCCCATGAATTGCGATCGCCTCTCAACCCGATTTTAGGCTGGACAAGATTATTAAGAACCGGAAAAAATTCTCAAGAAATTATTGATCGAGCCTTAGAAACCATTGAACGCAATGCTAAATTACAAGCTCAACTAATTGAAGACTTACTAGATGTTTCTCGGATTTTACGGGGTAAGTTAATTTTAAATAAAGTTCCGGTTGATTTAAAGTCGATCATTGAAGGAGTTTTAGAAAGTGTGAAGTTAGCGGCGCAAGTGAAAACTATTCAAATTCAAACCCAATTTCAACCTAATATCGGTCAAGTCTTGGGAGATGGGGGACGACTGCAACAAATTGTTTGGAACTTAGTCTCTAATGCAGTTAAGTTTACCTCCCCAGGTGGGCGAGTTGATGTTTACTTAGAAACCGTTGGGACAGAAGTGCAAATCCAAGTAACCGATACGGGGAAAGGGATTAGTGCTGAATTTTTACCTTGTGTTTTTGAATATTTTCGTCAAGCTGATAGCAGCACCACTCGACAATTTGGGGGGTTAGGATTAGGGTTAGCCATTGTTAAATACTTAACCGAATTACATGGGGGGACTGTGTGGGCAGAAAGTCCAGGAGAAGGACAAGGAGCAACGTTTACCGTTCAGCTTCCGTTAATAACCGATTCAATAGAAATGGTGAGTGAGTCGGAATCTTGCCCACTGGAAATTGATTTAACAGGGGTTAAAATTTTAGCCATTGATGATGAAGCAGATATGCGGGATTTAGTGCTATTTATTCTGGAACAATCCGGTGCTTCAGTCCGAGTAGCAGCATCCGCACAACAAGGGTTATTAATGTTCAATGAAGGTTTACCGGATCTGGTCATTTGTGATTTAGGAATGCCAGAGTTTGATGGCTATAGTTTTATCCGTTATATTAGAAGTAAATCCAGTCAGGAAGGAGGAGATATTCCGGCGATCGCCCTGACTGCCTATGCTGGAGAAGTGAATCAGAAAAAAGCCCTAACTGCTGGGTTCCAACTGCATTTATCTAAACCCTTAGAACCCCAAAAATTAGTGAATGCGATCGCACAGTTATTAAATTTAATTAAAACTTAATCACTTTTTTCTTTATGAATATTATCGACATTCTCAAACAAGATTATCAACAATTTCCGAATCATCAAACCTATAGCATCTATGCAGATAACGTTTATTTTAAAGACCCGATGAATCAATTTAGGGGGTTGGAACGCTATCAACAAATGATTAACTTTATTCAAACTTGGTTTTTAGACATACAACTAGATTTACAGGATATTACTCAAATTGATCACACCATCGAAACTCGTTGGACACTCAGTTGGACAACCCCCCTCCCTTGGAAACCAAGGATTTCTATCCCTGGACGGAGTGAGTTAAAACTCAACGCCGATCATCTAATTGAAAGCCATATCGACTATTGGGACTGTTCACGCTTGGATGTCGTGAAACAGCTATTCTTACTAAAAAACCGCTAAAGTTAAAGAATGTAAACAAATTTTAAGTTAAAACGGTATGCGCGTAATTTTAATGACAGGCAAAGGTGGCGTTGGGAAAACCTCCGTTGCAGCAGCAACAGGGCTGCGCTGTGCGGAATTAGGCTATAAAACCTTAGTCTTGAGTACCGACCCCGCCCACTCCCTGGCGGATAGCTTTGATATGGACTTGGGACATGAACCACGCCTTGTGAAAGAGAACCTCTGGGGGGCAGAACTGGACGCCCTAATGGAACTAGAAGGAAACTGGGGGGCGGTGAAACGCTATATTAGTCAAGTGTTACAGGCGCGCGGACTCGAAGGCGTTCAAGCGGAAGAACTGGCGATTTTACCGGGGATGGATGAAATTTTCGGTCTCGTCCGCATGAAACGTCATTATGATGATGGGGATTTTGACATTTTAATTATTGATTCCGCCCCGACGGGAACCGCGTTACGGCTGTTAAGTTTGCCGGAAGTGGGCGGTTGGTACATGAGAAAATTTTACAAACCGTTACAAGGGATGTCGGTGGCGCTGCGTCCGTTATTTGAACCGATTTTTAAACCGTTAACCGGGTTTTCTTTACCGGATAAAGAAGTCATGGACGCGCCTTATGAATTTTATGAAAAAATCGAAGCGCTAGAAAAAGTCTTAACCGACAATATGCAAACCTCCGTGCGTTTAGTTACCAACCCAGAAAAAATGGTGATTAAAGAATCCTTACGCGCCCATGCTTATTTAAGTTTGTATAATGTTTCAACGGATTTAGTGATTGCCAATCGAATTATTCCTGAATCCGTTACTGACCCATTTTTCCAAAAATGGAAAGAAAATCAACAACAATATCGTCAGGAAATCCATGATAACTTCACCCCGTTACCCGTGAAAGAAGTTCCTTTATTTTCCGAAGAATTATGTGGATTTGCTGCTTTAGAACGGTTAAAAGAAACCTTATATAAAGATGAAGATCCCAGTCAAGTTTATTACAAAGAAAATACGGTTCGCGTTGTTGAGGATAAAAATCAATACACGTTAGAATTGTATTTACCGGGGATTCCCAAAGAACAAATTCAGTTGAATAAAACGGGGGATGAATTAAATATTAGAATCGGCAACCATCGCCGGAATTTAGTGTTACCCCAAACCTTGGCTATGTTACAACCTTCCGGCGCGAAAATTGAAGAAGATTATTTAAAAATCAAGTTTGCGTCTGAGGCGAAAGTTTAAGGGTTGTCAGGATGTTGAGGTTGGACACCTAAACAACATCAAGAGGTTTTACCTATAAAAGCCCGGTTGGTTGAAGCCACCGGGCTGGTAATACCTGCTACTTTTTTAATAAAGCCTCTTCAGCTAAAGGTTGAAAAATAGATAGTAATTCGGATTGACTGACCACTAACGTCGGATAAGATTGACTGCCATAATTGTCTCCAGGAATTAAAGGAAAGGGTTGTGTTTTTAACGATTGCCAAACCGCCCCAGCCGCTTGAACAATGACACTCGCGGCTGAAATATCCCAAACTTTCGGAGTCGCTTCAACACCGCCTAATGTTGCACCTGCCGCAACCGTTAAGAAATTATAAGAAGCCATTCCTAACATCCGAATTTTACAGGGAACTTGGGGAGCGATCGCCACACTACGGGAACACAGATTAAAAAAGTGATTAGAACTTAAAGCATCAGAACTGGCGTGAATGGGTTGATCATTTAAAAAGGCGCCTTCTGGGCCTGTTAACCCCGATGAACCATACCAAAACCCATGAAACGCTTGTTGGAGGGGAGGTAAATACACATAACCAAACACGGGAGTGCCTTTGTAAAGTAATCCCAGACAAGTTCCCCAGATTGGAATTCCCCGTGCAAAATTGGTGGTAGCATCCAACGGATCAATAACCCAACACCAATCACAATCAGGAAACAGATGGTCTCCTTCTTCGCTTAAAACCCCATGTTCTGGGAAAGCCGCAGCGATGCGAGTCCGAATTTCTTGATCAGCCCATTGATCAGAACGGGTAACTAGACTCCCGTCTGCTTTTTCATCGGCTTGGACAGTTCCAAAGTCTTGCATTAATTGCTGTCCAACGTCAGTGGCCGTTGCCGTCGTAAAGTTTAAAATCCGATCCCAAAAATCAGTCATTCTTGCCCTGAGTAATGTCAAAATGAGAAATAATCAAGCTATCATCGGTTCGGTTTATATTGCTTATGATGTACAAAGCGACAACTCGTCATATCCATATTTTGACGGCAGAAGTGAAAAATCAACAATTGGTGGACAATGAACAAGTCTTAACGTTGGACGTTGACCCCGATAACGAATTTAACTGGAATGAAACGGCGTTGCAACAAGTTTATCGCAAATTTGATGAGTTGGTCGAATCCTTTAATGGCGAAGATTTAACCGAGTATAACTTACGCCGAATTGGATCGGATTTAGAACATTTTCTGCAAACTTTATTACAATCGGGTCAAATTAGCTACAACCTCAATAGCCGTGTTCTGAACTATAGTATGGGGTTACCCCGAGTTGAAGCGCAGTCGTAGCGTTGGTTATTCCAGTTTTGGGTCAGGGGTTTCGCTACTCCCTGATTCAAATTCATCTTCAGTGAAGGGAGAGTAGTCAGAAGATGGGGTAGAAGGTTTTGATTGTTTTTGCGATCGCTGACGTTGTAAAAATTGTTTCATCGAAAGTTGACGATTACTCATAAACCGATTCCAAGATCCTGGAAAAAATTGATCCAAGGTTTCAATTAACGCCCAAACTTCCAGATTAATCATTTGATAGTAATGTCCCTGAGACTGCTTTACTTCCGTCAGCAATTCATTAATTTCTATGTACGGTAATCCTTCTGATTCATCCGATGGGGTAGATTGAAATTTGCTCATGCTGACAAGGTAGGGTAGGAGAAGCGGGGGACAAGGAGCGGAGGGAGCGGAGGGAGCGCCTTTGAGCGGGGGGAGCGCCTTTGAGCAGGGGGAGCGCCTTTGAGCGGAGGGAGCAGGGGAAGCAGGGGGAGATAATTCTTCTGCCTCCTGCCTCCTGCCTTCTGCCTTCTGCCTCCTGCCTCCTGCCTCCTGCCTCCTGCCTCCTGCCTCCTGACTGGTGACTGGATTAGATGTTCAAACGTTACAATAGTTCAGAATGATCAATCAACTCAAAGCCAATCTCATAGGGAGCAACGCTCCAAGTTGTCAACCCTGACTCAAGGAATTGTGGATTTTAGGTTGGGAAGCTCAAGATTGGGTTAAAAACAATACCCCAAGTTAAATCAGTGAGGAGCATCTACTTTTATTATCAAGCTAATCCCAATTTTCTTAAAAGGGTTAGATTAACCTTCCAACCCCTAAAATCGAATTCAACCTCCTAAGTCCTTGTATATCCAGACTAAGGACAATCGAAAATTAAGAATCCAAACTCTAAAATCGGATGACTGTTGAGTGGCAACAGAGGCGTGAGGAACCCCTATGCAAAATGCTGTGGCAAAACACTATCTGTGGGCTGTAGGTGAAGGGATTGAGGCTTTACCTGTGGGAACGCTGATCGCTGATCGCTATCTCCTCAAAAGCAGCCGAATTGTGGTTGATACGAAGCCCGAACTGCTGCCGGAAATGCCAAGCGAGATTTCTGATCAAATTGCCCCCTATCTCAAATTATTTTCTTATCGATTGCACATTCCCCAAGTGTATGGAATGGTGTCTGCCAACAAGAACCCTCTGGGCAAAACTTTGTGGCTGTTGGAAAACGGGCCTGTTGCCCCTCATGGGGAAACCTTAATGCCAACCTTAATGGCTGCATGGCCAGATGCTCCTGCCATGCGCCAACTGAATTGGTTATGGCAAATCGCTCAACTGTGGCAACCTTTTGCTCGTCAAGCAGTCGCTTCTAGTTTGCTTGATGTTGATTTGCTGCGCGTGCAAGGATCGTTGGTACGCTTGTTGGAACTAGAGGCTGATCATCATACCGTTTCCCTCGCTCAGTTAGGCGACTGGTGGCAACAGTTGGTTCCCCAGGCTCATCCGCGCATTCAGAAATTTTTGCAACAACTCACCCACCAAATGACCGTCGGAGAGTTACGCACCTCCACCCAACTGATTAACCAGTTGGATCAAGCTCTGACGATTTGTGGGCGCGCCTTTAGTCGTCGGGTGGAAATTGTCACCGGAACTGATTCGGGCCCCACCCGTTCCCACAATGAAGATGCTTGCTATCCTGAGCAAGACACGCCGATTCGCGTTCCCCTCAGTGAACCTGCATTAGCCATTGTTTGTGATGGGATTGGGGGCCAGGAAGGCGGAGAAGTGGCTTCTTCGATGGCGATTGAGGTGCTTCGTCAACAAGTCGAACAAATGCCCCTCCATCAAGCCAACTGGGACCCGCTATCTCTGACCCCAAAACTCAAACGAGCGATCTGCATTGCGAATGATGTGATTTGTCAGCGCAACGACGATGAAAATCGCCAAGGTCGGGGACGGATGGGAACCACGTTAGTGATGGCTTTAGCCCATATTCATGAAATTTACTTGACCCATTTGGGGGATAGTCGCGCTTATTGGATTACTCAAGGTGGCTGTCATCAAGTGACTGTTGATGATGATGTGGCGTCTCGTCAAGTGCGGTTGGGTTGTGCGTTGTATCGAGATGCTCTGCAACAGGGAGCATCCGGGGCGCTGATTCAAGCGTTGGGGATTACCTCTTCGGTGACCCTTCATCCCACGGTTCAACGGTTTCCTTTGGATCAAGATTGCATCTTTTTGTTATGTTCCGATGGGTTAAGCGATCGCGATCGAGTTGAACAATATTGGGAAACGGAAATTTTCCCGATTCTGAATAAAGAAGTGGATTTAGCAACGGTTCGCGATCGCTTAATTGATATTGCCAATACCCAAAACGGTCATGATAATGTCACCATCGCTTTGTTGCATATTTCCATCGCCCAGAAAGAAGATGCGGAGTTACTACCGGAAGTTTCGGTTTCTCCCGTGATTCCTTTAGTCGATGAGGGAACAGAAGAATCCGCAGACACCCATGATTCTGAAGATTCATCGATGGAAACGGAAATTGCTCGTACCTCTCGATCTTCCTCTAAACGCATTGGCTTACTTTCCCTGGGAATTGTTGTGTTATTAGGGATCTTGGGAAGCTTAATTTATGGGGTTTTCAGTTTATTTAATCGAGAGGAACCCGCCCCAACGGTGATCGCATCCCCTGAAACCCCCCCAACTCCCACCCCGACTCCAACGCCTACCCTCTCTCCCACCAGTTTATTAAAGTTAGAATCTTTAATTCAATTGGGTTCTGTTCCTTCCAATACAACACCAGAGGGTTTTGAACCCATTGTATTGTTAAGAGAATTTGGCAAACAAACGGTTAAGGGAACTGTACCTCCTGGTAGCGTCTTTCAAATTCAGGAAAAACAATCCACTCCCCAAGCGGGAACCTGGATCGAAGTCAGAATTTGTTCAACGCCGACAGATAATCCCACCCCTGCAACCCCAGACCCGTCTTCCCTGGAGGTTAATCCCACACCCCCCTTGGAACCTGATCCGGCTTCCCCAGATCCCACGACCTTAACGCAACTCCAACCCGGAGACGTGGGTTGGTTGCGAGAACAGGACATCAATACTCGTCTAGTTCCTAACTTTATTCCCGTACCCAAACAACGAGGACAATGTAAGTTGAATCAGTAATCAGTAATCAGTAATCAGTAATCAGTAATCAGTAATCAGTAATCAGTAATTCTCGTTGCTAGGTTGAACCTAGCAATGCGTTGTAGCAGGCGGAGCCTGCTGTAATCCTTAATAAGGCTCTTCCTTGAAGAATGGCTTTCAAGGTTCAACCTTGAACCCTAAAGAACTAACAACTAAGGACTACAAAACTGATTACTGATTACTGTTTTACTGATTACTGATTACTGATTACTGATTACTGTTTTACTGATTACTGATTACTGATTACTGATTACTGATATGGCAGAATCCCATTTTATTTTAGATTTAGTGACGGCTTTAGGAGCAGCAACGGTCGGTGGATTTGTTGCCAATCGATTGCGCCAACCTGTACTACTCGGCTATTTATTAAGTGGTTTAGTTATTGGGCCGTTTGGCTTGAAATTATTACAAGATATTGCTCAAATTCAGTCTTTAGCTGAAATTGGCGTTGCTTTTTTATTATTTGCTTTAGGCGTAGAATTTTCCCTAACGGAACTGAGGCGAGTCAAAGATATTGCCATTAAAGGTAGCTTACTGCAAATCGGGATTACAACAGGAGTGATCGCCCTCATTTCTGTGATTTTTGGTTGGACAGAAGGGCCGATTCAAGGCTTATTTTTAGGCGCGTTATTATCCCTCTCCTCAACAGCCGTTGTTCTCAAAACCTTAACAGAACGAGGAGAAACCAATACATCCCATGGTCAAGCCATGTTAGCTATTTTAATTGCTCAAGACTTGGCACTGGGATTAATGTTAGCCATTCTTCCCGCCATTAGTGAACCGGGAGGAGCATTAGGAATGGCATTATTTCAAGCCCTCCTCAAAGGGGTTATTTTTATAGTATTTGCCGTTGTAGCGGGAGTTTGGTTGGTTCCTCCCCTGATCAAAACCGTTGCAGCGACAGAAAGTTCAGAATTATTTTTATTAGCCGTTATTGCCCTTTGTTTAGGCGTTGCACTAATTACAGATGCCTTGGGATTATCAATTGAAATGGGGGCATTTATCGCGGGATTAATGATCTCAGAAGTGGATTATTCCGATCAAGCCTTAGCGAAAATTTTACCCTTGCGAGATACCTTTGCCAGTTTATTTTTTATCTCCATTGGGATGTTAATTGATCCGGGGGTAATTATTAGTAATTTAGGATTAATTATCACCTTGGTTATGTTGGTGATGATCGGAAAAGCGATTGTGATTGTGCCGATTATTTTAGGATTTGGTTATTCCTTTAAAACAGCAGTAATTGTCAGCTTAGGACTAAACCAAATTGGGGAATTCTCCTTTGTTTTAGCACGGGAAGGATTAAATATTGGGCTTTTAACTGAAAATAAATATTTATTAATTATTGGAACAACGGCTATTACCTTAGTTTTAACGCCATTTTTATTAAAAATAGCCCCTCGACTCGCTAATAAAATTTCTAATTTACCCACCATTGGTAACTGGGTGAGACGATTTCGGGACGTCAAAGAGCTTTCTATTCCAAAAACCATGCAGAATCATGTGGTAGTGGCTGGCTATGGACGAGTAGGACAAGTGTTAGTTAAAATGCTGCAAAACCAAGGACAAACGGTGTTAGTGATTGAAAATAGTGAAGCAGCAATTCAACGATTAAGAATGCAAAAACTTCCTTATATTTTTGGCGATGCAGACTCAGAATTAGTATTAGAAAAAGTTCATTTAGAAAAAGCCTTAGCCTTAGCGATCGCCCTTCCTGACCCCGCCAGTACCCGAATTTTATTACAACGAGCGTTATCCCTGGCTCCAAATTTAACCGTTGTTGTTCGCGCCCATGAAAACGCTGAAGTAGAAATTTTAACTCAATTAGGTGCCTGGGAAGTGGTACAACCGGAATTTGAAGCGGCGTTAGAAATTGGGGCGAATTTATTATCCGTATTAGGCAAAAAGTCAGAAGTAATTCAATCGGTCATTCGCTCAATTAGAACGGATCGCTATCGCAGTGTTCTCCCCGAACGAATGGCGAATTTAGAATTAGTCGCCCTGCAACGTGCTACAGCAGATTTTACCCATGATTGGGTGGATTTAAAGTCTAATTCTCCTCTGGTTGGATTAACCTTAGCTGAAGCGAATATTCGCCATCTAACCGGAGTCACGATTATGGAAATTGAACGAAAAAATCAAAAGATGTTATATCCCACAGCTAACACTAAGTTTGAAGAAAATGATCGGGTTTTAACGGTAGGTTCCCGAGATGAAATTGAATTGTTTAAAGATTTAGTTGCCCAAAATTCCGAGTGGAATCGAGAAACTTTACATTGGGTGCTTCTAAGCGAAACCTCCTCTTTAGTCGAGCAAACCTTAACCCCAGAAGATTTAGAAAATCCAGACATTGGCATTATTGCAGTCCGACGTCAAGGGAAATTATTGAAGTATTTTAATAAACCGTTGAAATTAAAAATAGGCGATGTTTTATTAGTACAAACGTCTTTAGAAGAGGTCGAAGCAGCCCTGCAAAATAAAACAGCGCCTGAAGGGATATAAAATATCTCTTTGTAGTTGTCTGATTAAAATTGAATACTGTGAAATACAGGGGAGTAAAGACAGTTAATCTAATTCCTGCACACCGCCCCCACTGACGGTGAGTACCTGTCCACTGACCCAACTGGCTGCGGGAGAACACAAGTAAAGTGCGGCAAAGGCAATGTCATTAGGTTCCCCTAAGCGGGCTAGAGGGGTATGCTTCAGCATCGTTTTTTCAATTTCGGGCGTCAGCACCGTAGCCAGAGCATCGGTTTTGATGGCTCCGGGGGCGATCGCATTCACCCGAATGCCCTTTGGCCCCAGATCAAAAGCAATATTTCGAGTCAAGTGGCTAACGGCGGCTTTCGACGAACTGTAAGACGCCATATTGATGTTCTTGTTCTCCGCCGACATCGAGGAAATATTCAAAATCGCCCCCCCTCCGGCTGCTGCGATATGGGGCGCACAGAGTTGACAGAGATGAAACACCGAAAACACATTCAACTTATAAGCCCAAATAAAGGTATCCATCGGCATATCAAAGGGTTTGGGGCCACCTCCTCCGGCGTTGTTGACGAGCAGGGTAATTTTGCCAAAGGCATCCAGGGTCGCCTTGACCAGGTTTTCAAGCGCCTGGTCATTCGTCACATCGCAGGGTACAGCCAGCGCTTGACCTCCCTTGTCCTTGATACTGTTAGCAACGGCGGTGGCGGCGTCTTCCTTCAAGTCGCTAACAACCACAGCCGCGCCAGCCTCGGCAAATAATTCAGCAATGCCGCGACCAATACCAGCCCCAGCGCCCGTGACAATGGCGACCTGTCCATCCAACTTAAACGCATCTAAAACAGTCATAACTGCAAAATCTCCATCATGTTAAATACAGACAACCTAAATCCTTAGAAACCACCTAACTTAAAAATCCGATAAGTTTTAACGAATAAAAGTCCCTCAGTAAAACTTTAGTTAAGTCAGTAATAAGAACCATAAAAGCAGCCCAAATCAGCTAGAATTTTTTGACGGTCTGGCGTTAAATTTTTGACTTTTTTGCCCATTTCTCCTCTGCCAATCTATTGGGTAAAAAATCGGGGATTTTTGAGAAATTTAAGTCCTTGTAGCTTGTTCACAGCCATTATATTCCATCCTATTATAGATGATACAGATCATCCCCTAGACCCCCCGTAGAGAGGTGCCCTGCTGCATCCCTCTACAGAATACGGATGTGTAGCAGACATTTAAATATTTCATATTAATTCCTCTGATTACTTTCCAACTTGCGGAATGCCGTTTAAAACGTCACTTAAAACCGTAAATTTACGCATTACCTTAACTCCGAATTTCCCGATCATTTTACAGAAAACCCTGGTAGAATAAACTTAGTGATATTTTTACCCATTTTTAAAGGTGCAATCAAAATTTTCTTGACTCAAGGGGACTGAAATTTAACGCCCTAATCGGAGTAACTCTTGGTTGCAACCTGGGATCTACTTAGAAACCTGTTCCATCTACCCACAAAACCTCAAGGTCTGAGTATATTTTCTATACAAAATTGTTTGATAAAATCGATGATCACTGGAAACAATATGACTGTTTTGGAAAATGCACAACAGCTTCAGCAAAAACTCGATCAGCAAGTTTTACTTCATCGGATCACAACCCGGATTCGCCAATCCTTAGAACTCCCTGCAATTTTAACTGCTACCGTTGCGGAAGTCCGTTCCTTTTTAGCAACGGATCGAATTATGATTTACCGCTTTAGTTCCGATGGGACGGGTGAAGTGGTGGCTGAATCCATTGATCATCATCGTCTGCCTTCTCTATTTGGGTTGCACTTTCCGGCCGATGATATTCCCGCCCATGCCCGTGAAATGTTTTGTGTTCTCCGTCAACGCACCATTGTGGATGTAGTGGCGGGAAAACTCGGCATCAGTGCCAACAGAGCAGATGCTGAAGCCTCCCTACCCATTGAATATCGTTCTGTTGATCCCTGCCATCAAGCGTATCTAATGGCGATGGGGGTTCAATCGTCCTTGGTGGTTCCGATTTTACTGCAACCCCTGGATTTGATCGCATCCGTAAAACCCCAGTTGTGGGGCTTATTAGTGTCTCATCATGGAGAACGACGTCACATTTCTGAAGCGGACTTACAAGTGGTGCAATGGGTGGTGGATCAACTGGGAATTGCGATCGCTCAAGCCGATTTACTCCAACAAACCCGCCAAAAAGCCGAACGGGAAACCACCATTAATCAAATCGCTTCCCTACTCCACGAACGCCCCACCATTGAACTGCAAGCCGCGTTAGAAGCAACCGTTAAAGCCTTACAAGGCATCGGCGGACGACTTTATATTAACCAGAATTCTGCCCAAATGCCTCAAGCGTTTTGTTGGGGAGAACAGCCTGTTTTCCCCAATTGGATGAATTGTACTGTCTTAGAAGACCATCCCCTCTGGCGAAAATGGTTAGCAACTGGATATCACCCCGAAGATCGCCACCCAGAATTAACCGATCACCCTTTCACTCCTTGGGTAATTACTGATATTTATAAAGAATCCCAATGGCGGATTTTAATTCCAGGTTTTGAATCCACCTCGATTCGCGGTGTGTTAGTTTTACCGATTCAATATCGTCAAAAACAGTTAGGATTTTTAACGATTTTTCGCTCAGAAATAGAAACGGAAACCCTGTGGGCGGGTAAGTTTGATCCGAATGCCAAACAAATGATGCCTCGACAATCCTTTGAAGTGTGGCGAGAATCTAAACAAGGTCAAGCTCAACCTTGGACAGAAGAAGAATTAACCTTAGCCGCAGCGATCGCGGATCAATTTGCGATGGCAGTTCAACAGCATGAACTGTATCGAGAAGTTCAGACCTTAAATAGTAATTTAGAACAACAAATTCAAGAACGCACCGCGCAACTGCAACACACCTTAGAATTTTCTAAAGCCTTAGAACGGATTACGGATCAAATTCGGCGCACGTTGGATTTAAACACTACGTTATCCAGTTTAGTTCGGGAAGTTCGAGCCTTATTAGATACCGATCGAGTCGTGATTTATCAGCGTTTGGGTCAAGCTGGCGGACAAGTGGTATTTGAAGATAAACGGCCGTTAATTCCCTCGATTATGGGCATGAAAACACCGGATGAATGTTTTCCAAGTAATATGGTGGAACTGTATCGCCAAGGAAGAATGCGGGCGATTTCAGACGTTACCAAAGAAAGCCTTACCCTTTGTCATCGACAATTTTTAAATAATATTGGAGTCCGGGCTAATTTAATTGTTCCGATTACCCAAGATTCCCAATTGTGGGGATTATTAATTGCCCATGAATGTAATCATCCCAGAGAATGGAAACCCGATGAATTAGATGTTTTACAACAGTTAGCCGATCAAGCGGCGATCGCCATTTCCCAAGCCGAACTGTATGCCCAAAGTCGCATTGCTGCCCAAAATGAACAAGCCAAAGCTCAACAATTGGCGCAAACGCTGGATGAATTGAAAAAAACCCAAACTCAACTGATTCAAACGGAAAAAATGCTCAGTTTGGGGCGATTAGTGGCGGGGGTTGCCCATGAAATTAATAACCCGATTAATTTTATTTTGGGTAACTTAAAATATGCCAGTGAATATAGCGAAACCTTATTAGAATTGCTGAATCTTTACCAAAAACATTACCCGAAATCTCCTGCTGAAATTGAGCGGTATTCCTCATCAGTGGATTTAGACTTTATTGCCCAAGATTTGCCTAAAATTTTATTATCCATGAAAAGTGGAGCAGATCGAATCCGCCAAATTGTTTTATCCTTGCGAAACTTTTCGCGATTGGATGAAGCGGATTTAAAATGGGTTGATATTCATGAAGGCATTGAAAATACTTTATTATTATTACAGCATCGTTTAAATGCTGACTCCGATTTTCCAGAAATCCAAGTGCGGAAATCCTATGGAAATCTGCCCTTAGTGGAATGCTATGTCAGCTTGCTTAATCAAGTTTTCATGAATATTCTCACTAATGCCATTGATGCGTTAGCATTAAAATTACAAGGAGCTAATCAAACCTTTTTAACCTCGGAACAGACACAGCCTTTTCTGGAGATTCGGACTACGATCTGTGATCAAACAACAATTTCTCCTAAAATTGTGATTTCGATCATTGACAATGGAGCGGGTATTCCATCTACGTTACTTCCCCATATCTTCGATCCATTTTTTACCACTAAACCCGTTGGTCAGGGAACAGGGTTAGGGTTATCGATCAGCTACCAAATTGTTGTTGACAAGCATAAAGGATCACTCCAGTGTTTTTCTCAATGGGGAGGCGGAACAGAATTTAGGCTGGAAATTCCAGTGCGACAATCTTCACCAACTTGAACCCTCTCATCTTAATCAGGACTTTGCTAAATCGTTGTAGTCGAGGGGTGACAACCGATGATCAACATCGGAACAAGGGTCTTGATGTCATCCCCTCTACACCAGCGCAAGTAGTGATGTCCATTCCTTAACAACTAGAATTAAAGGCCATGATTCTAAGTAGTGGTTTATACTAAAAACAGGGGTCTTTGTCATCAACTGAACCCAAATTTTCAGTCAGATGAGGTAACGAACCGAGTTTCTTGAGCTTGGTTATTACCGTCATTCTGAGGGAGCACCTTAAACAGGGGAATCAGCAGTTTTCAGCGTGAATTTATATCATTTTTAGAGACTGGTTTATGATTGTGAATTCGCAAGAATGGGAGCAGTTACGAGAATGCTGTCGGAGTGAGGGGGCTTTTGCTCAATTACAGCAAATTTTGAATCTCAAAACCTTGTCCCTAGAATCGGAAAATTTTTCCGACCGTTGGAAAGACCTAGACCGTCTCGCCGACAGTAGCGAGGATATTTTTATTGAATATGATATTGATTTACGCCTAGTTCGGATCAATTTAGCTGGGGCTCAAGCTTGGGGAAGATCTCCATCGGAACTGGTGGGAAAAACCAATCAAGATTTACTCGGTCAAAAAGCTTCTGAACTGGATTATCCGCTTCAGTATGTTTTAAAAACAGGGAAAAATTTACGGGTTAATCAAGAAATCCCTTGGCGAACAGGCGCAAAAATTTATAATAGTTTATATACCCCCATTAAAGATCATAAAGAAACCGTAATTGGGGTGATTTGTGTTGGTCGGGATGTCACTTATCTTAAACACCTGCAAAATCAATCTAATCGTTCTTGTCTTCATGAGACAGAAGCTCAACGTTATAAAACCATATTAGAAATTATTCAACGAATTCGTCTCTATTCTTTAGACCTACAGGCTCTGTTACAAGCGATCACCCAGGAAATTCAACATTTGTTAAATGCGGATCGGGTAGTGATGGTACAGTTGGATTTTGAATGGGGTAAAAAACAGGGGAAATTCATTGCAGAAACTTTGTTACCGGATTTTGATTCACTGCTAAATTCTGAAGATAATGCTCAGGATTTTCTGGAGGTTTTACTGGAGTCTAAATCCCTGGGTCAAATCGTCGCCATTCCTGATATTTATTATAGCGGATGTACTGACAGGGAATTACAAATTTTAAGGCGTTGGCAAATTCGAGGGAGCTTGATAATTCCCTTGTATCGGCGAGAAAATTTATGGGGGGTTTTAGCCATTCATCAGTGTCGAAGTCGTCGAGATTGGCACGGTGATGAAATTGAGTTGGTGACGGAACTGGTTAACCATTTAGAAACCCCGATTCAACAAGCCGAACTCTTAACCCAAACCCAAAAAGAATTAGAAGAACGAAAAACCCTCGCACGGGTGATTACTCGAATTCGAGAAACGTTAGATTTAGACACAATTTTTCAAGCAACGGTGATAGAAGTTCGACAACTGTTGAATGCGGATCGAGTGGGTGTGTTTCGCTTTGACCTGAATTCTAGCTATGGGGAAGGGGAATTTATCTCGGAAGATGTGGCTTTTGGGTTTGATTCAGCTTTAGAGAAAAAAGTCAACGATCATTGTTTTTCTGAACGCTTTGCCCCCCTTTATCAACAAGGAAAAATTCAGGCAGTTTCTGATGTTTATACAGCAGATTTAAAAGATTGCCATCTCGAAGTTTTAACTCAGTTTCAAATCCGAGCTAATTTAGTGGTTCCGCTGTTAAAAGGAGAACATCTTTGGGGGTTACTGTGTATTCATCAATGTAGCCATTCTCGCCATTGGCAACCGGAAGAAATCGAATTTGTGAGTCAAATTGCCCAAAATTTAGAAATCGCATTACAACAAACGGATTATATTGAAAAACTTCAAGATCAAGCGGCTCAATTGGCGATCGCTTCAGCCCGACAAAAATCTGTTGATCAGCAAAAATTATTATATCAAGTTGTTGAAAAAATTAGAAATTCTCTGGATATTCAAACAATTTTTAATACAACAACTGCCGAAGTCAGAGCGTTTTTGAATGTAGATCGGGTTGCGGTTTATCGGTTTAATTCCGATTGGTCAGGTTATTTTGTTGCGGAGTCCGTTGTTGAGGGATGGAATTCCTTATTCGATACAATTCCCGTAATTCAAGATAGTTATTTACAAGAAACAAAAGGGGGACGGTATGTCGAGAATCTGACGTTTGCGGTTGATAATATTTATACCGCTAATCATGCGGATTGTCATGTTCAATTATTGGAACAATTACAGACTAAAGCTTATATCATTGTTCCCATTTTACAAGGACGTCAACTATGGGGGTTACTGGCGGCTTATCAAAATGATAAACCCCGTCAATGGCAAGAGGAAGAAGTGAAATTTTTAGCTCAAATTGGCAGTCAATTTGGCGTTGCATTACAACAGGCGGAATTGTTTAGTCAAACGCAAAAAAAAGCAGAAGAACTCGCCCAAGATTTGCGACAAACTCAAACGAAACTGGTTCAAAATGAAAAAATGTCCAGTTTAGGTCAACTGGTGGCGGGGGTTGCTCATGAAATTAATAACCCCGTTAACTTTATTTATGGTAATTTAGGATATGTGACTGATTACACAGAAGATTTACTGGAATTAGTGGAATTATATCAACAAAAATATTCTGAACCGGATGCAGAAATCGAGTTAAAAATTGAAGAAATTGAACTCGATTTTCTGATGGAAGATTTACCGAAAATTTTATCTTCTATGAAATTAGGAGCAGAGCGAATTCGTCAGTTAGTGCTGTCATTGCGAAATTTCTCCCGCTTAGATGAATCGGAAATGAAAGCCGTTGATATTCATGAGGGGATTGATAGTACCTTATTAATTCTTCAACATCGATTAAAATCTAAACAGGATCGTCCCCCCATTGAAGTGATTAAAGACTATGGAAGATTGCCAAAAGTTGATTGTTATGCCGCGCAATTAAATCAAGTCTTTATGAATCTTTTAAGTAATGCGATTGATGAATTAGAAACCCTAAGCAAAGAACCATCGGGTTTGAAATGTTTAACCATTAAAATTAAAACGTCTTTACTTCCCGCTACCCCAGAAAATCCGATTCAACGGGTTAAAATCGCGATTCAAGATAATGGACATGGGATTCCTGAAACCATTAGAAAACAAATTTTTGATCCTTTCTTTACGACAAAACCTGTCGGGAAAGGAACTGGGTTAGGATTATCAATTAGTTATCAAATTGTGGTTGAAAAACACAAAGGAACCATTGAATGTCATGCTTTACCCGACCAAGGAACAGAATTTATAATTGAGATTCCTGTGGTTCAAAGACACTAATCTTAGAATTAAAAATAAAAGTCGTAGGGACGGGGTTCTCCCGCCCGTACAAAGTCAGGAGAATTAACAACTGATGACTGGTGAAGGGTTACTAGGTCTGGGCGGGGAAGGACACAAGCCCCTACGAAGGTGTGACGGGTTACTAAATGATCAAGGGTTCTATTTTTGGATAGACCCAACCCGACTGAAAACGTTCTGCAACTAGGGGTTGAACACGAAGTTTCAACGGTTGACCTGCGGAAACATCAATGCGTAAAGCTGAATAAGGTCTGCGTTTGTCCCGACCCTGACCTGTGCGACCCAAAAACAATAAAGACTCAGCAATACATCGAGATTTGACTTGATTTTCTAGTTTAAAAAACTCTGTTAATTCCTTTCCTTCCTTCCGTTGTCGGCGCAAACTATAGCCACTTCCCCCACAAATTATCCAATGAATATAAGAATCAGCAAATCCTGTATTTCGGGTATAAATATATTCTAAACAATGAGCATGACCCGTTAAAACTAAATTAACTAAAGGACGATCTTCTGTTGGTTGACCCACAACTTTTGCCACTTCATTAAAAACAACTCGTAAGTTATCTCTAACCACTAAAGTTTGACCTTGATTCCATTTTGTTGCTTCCGTGACATAGGGAGGATGATGAAAATAGATCACCCGTCCTCGCACATTTTCTGTATGCCAAGATTCAATTAATCGTTGTTTCAACCAATTTAATTGTTCAAAATCAGTGGTGATGTCTTCTGGCGCAGCAAGTTGCTTTTTAATATCTAATTTCTGCTCTTCTAGTTGCTCAATTTTAGCAATATAATCATCAATTCTCTCCACATCGTTTCCGGCTTTTTGTTCAATTTCATCTAAGTTTTGCATTAAGTGTTGTTTTTCTGCCTCTATTTCATCTAATCGGTGCTGTAATTCAATTCGTAAATTATCCCCTTGCTCGGTTCTAGGAATCGGATTAGGGGCATTAAAGGTATTAGAATCTAAGGCAAAAAAATCAATCCCTCCATAGCGAAATTGATAGTAACGATTAGGCAAACGGGTAAACTGTCCGGGTTGATAATGTAAACACCGACTATTATTAATTTCGGTGGTGTAATGTTGATCTAAATGTTGTTCTAATTGCCTCGGATTTAAAGCTTTTAAATAATCTAAAAAGGCTTGAGCATAAGCTTTTCCTTGATAAGAACCATGCCAACCCACATCAATATCTAACTTAGATTTTAATAACCGTCGGGGTAACCAAGTCGCTTGTACCGCTAAAGCAAATAGTGGATTCAAATCATAATAATCATGATTTCCTAAAACGGGTAAAAAGGGAATTTTAAACAGCATTTGATCATAGTTAATATGTTCCCCTCCCACAATAAATTCTTTGTAAGGTAAAATAAAATTATCGCGATAATATTCACTGGAACCCACTAAATAAACGACATCTCCTGTATGTAAAATAAATCGACAATCCTGTCGATTTTGTAACAGCAATTCTGCCACTTTTCGTTGGGGACTATGGCTGGTATGGTAACCTGTGCCACTATCCCCAATCACTAAAAATGAAAATTCCTCCTGCTGTTCATGTCCATCATCAATCACTAAACGGGTTTGATCAATATTTCGTTTTTTAATTAACGAATTTTGCCAACAAACCCGTTCTTTCATTTTTTGGATTTTCTGGCTAATGGGAGGATCAGAAGCAAATTGCATATTAATCATTAAATCTTTGTTAGCCCATGAACAGACAGTTTAACAGCTTAATTGGGTTGAGTGAGTTTCACCCATTCTACAATCCCATCTGCTAAAGCCGCCGCTAATTTTTGTTGTTCCTGGGGGTCAACAATCCATTCAAACTCTTCTGGATTAATCATAAATCCTAATTCTAACAAAACCGATGGAGCGACCGCAGGGCGAGTTAAGGCTAAATTATTCCAAAAGACACCAGCAGAGGGACGATTTAATTCTTCAACCAGATAATTATGTAAAAAAACCGCTAAACTATGGGCTTGGGGATGATACCAAAATGTACTAACTCCTTTCGTTTTAATCGCATCTCCATTATCAGGGAGAGCATTATAATGAACAGAAATTGATAAATCGGGTTCTTGTTTATTAATCATATTAATTCGATCTATCAGTTCTAAATCGTCGTCTGCATTTCGAGTCATGAACACTTCTGCCCCTCGTTTCGTGAGTTCTGATTGTAATAATTTAGAAACCACTAAATTAACATCTTTTTCAGGATATCCGGTGGGGCCTTTTGCGCCTAAATCATTTTCACTTCCATGTCCGGGATCAAGCAGAATTTTCATTCCCGATAAGGGTAAATTAGACTGCAATGACGGGGGATTTTTTAACGATAAAATTAACGTGGTTCCCTCGTAGCGCAGTTTATATCCCCATTGTTGTTTAGTTTTAAAATGAAAGGTATATTCAACCCCATTTTGGGAACCTCCCAAGGGAGATAAAATCGGTTGCCAATCTAATCGACTAATTAAGGGGTTATCATCAAAGCGAATTGTATCGGTTTGAGCGGTAGTATTATGAAGGGTTAACGTTAAACTTTGGTCATTTTGTTTAACGGTAACCGGAACGGGAACTTGGAGGGGAAAATAAACTTCTGTCCACTCTCCAACCTGACGAGAACGGGCGCCTCTAATAATCGAATTTGGAGGAATTGAATCGGTAAAAATTCGAGTTTCATCTGCTTTAATCCATCCGCCATAATCAAGACGTAAATAGTCGCCTTCTCTGCCAATAATTCTGGCACGGGTTCCTTTAGGTAAGGGCGTTAAACGGGAATGATCGGTACTAGGGCCAGTTCGAGCCGCGCCTTGATTTGCAGTCACTTCTGCTATTTCAAATTGGGTGGGAGAGAGAATCGAAATGGTGCCTGTTGCGGCTTGAGTTACGGTTTGATTTCCTAATGTTAGTTGATACTGAGGTTGTCCTAAATTTAGGCTTTTATTGTTTGCTAAAGCATCAAGATTTGTTGAGATGGTCGCACAACCTTGATATTTACTAGAGACTGAACTAATCGGTTGATCTTGCCCCGTTAGAACGGCTTTGTTATCCGGTAAATCAATAGCTTGAGATTGAGCAGATAAAGGGATTTTTTGCTCTCCTAATTTAACAGAAACTTGTGCATTGGGAGGGGCGATCGCACTAAAACAAATTAACTCACCTGGGAGGATAGAAACGGGAGCAGAAGGAGTTAATGATTCGTTCACAAAGGCTATCCCGTTAGGAGTCGGAGGCTGATTTAAAGTTCGGGTAATATTGAGTTGAATTTGTTGATTTTTATAGTTTATAATAAACGTATTTTCACCTACTTCTAAGGGCAATGTCGGGGCAAAATGTCCCCCTTTACTGCGTTGAATAATTTGACCGTTAATGCTAACCTCTCCTTCCGGTGCGGCGCTACCAATAAAAAAGATTCGATCCGATGTTGTTTTGTGATTTTGGGGAGGATAGGCAATATATAAAGGTTGTTCCGCCCAAGCTGAAGAAGAGACTATCATAGAACTGATGACTGTTGTTAATGTCAAAATAGGTTTCATTGGTCTTAATTAAATTTTGCGTTAAGCCAATTGTATCGGGTTGGATACTCAATTGTACTCCCTTCCCTACATTTTTTTATTTCGATCAGGACTAACTTAATTCAGTATTAAAATTAATTTAGGTTTTAAT
>JBMDYE010000307.1:0-1850 GCA_048595135.1 Planktothrix sp.
TAGCTTCTGCTGATCGCGCGATCGCTCTGAATGAAAACTATATCGAAGCTTGGAACAACCGAGGGGTGATGTTGTGGCATCTGGGTCAACTTCAGCAAGCCCAGCAACAATATGAATTTGCAGAAACTCACTATGAACAAGCCCTGGAATCAACTCGCCGAGCAATTAAGCTAAAGCCTCAGTATTCTCACGGTTGGTATAATCAAGGTCGCATTCTCAGTGAATATGGTCAGCTTCTCAGCCTACAGCGAAAAGATGAAGAGGCAACGGAACTTTATCAATCTGCACGGGAAGCTTATCAGCAAGCTCTCGCGGGTGATCTCAAGCCGAATGACCGCCTACTCAAATCGAGTATTTTAGCCAATCAAGCCGTTGTTTTATGGCGGTTGCGAGATGACAAACTGTTAACAGAAGCACTCCGAGTGTCCCAACAGGCGATTCAGTTAAATCCTAAATCCTTTGAAGCTTGGCACAACCAAGGATTAATTTTACTTGAACTTAAGCAATATCAAGGCGCCCTAAATGCCTATACCCAAGCTGACACTCTGAGTCCCAATAATGTAGGAGTGATTACAGCAAAAGGAATTGCCCTTTCTCGTTTGGGTCGGTATGAAGATGCTTTAGCCATTTTTGAACAAGCATTAAAGCTAAATCCAGAGTCTATTATTGCTCGTCAAGAGCGAGAAATTGTGCTGCGAAACTTGCTTAAAATGACCCAACGAAAACCCAGTTAAATGAATGATTGATAACCAGGAGTGACACCCATGAGACTAGCTGCATTAGTGAATACAGCCCAAGCCAGAGGACGAGAATTTTTTAACTTTATTTCCCATCCTGATCAAGTGATTCGTCGGATTGTTCAACGTCGGACACAGGAAATTTATGAACAAGTTGAAATTGGAGGAAATCAAAATATCAAAGGTCAAAAACAAGAAACACCGATCTCTCAACAACCACAACATTTTTTTAACGCTGAACCCTCTTTCAACGCAGAAAGAGGGGGAGTACCCACTCGGATTCAACCAACAACTTTAGACACTCCTATTTTAACCCAACGTTCTCGACGGAATCGGAAAGACAAAACCCAAAAACTTCTGGTTCAAGGGTATGAAATTCGAGATCACTTTGGTAGGCGTTATCAAATTAATCAGTGTTTGAGTGACTCTAATAAAATTCGTCAGTATGAAGTCACTCCCTTATCCCAACAAAAGCAACAAGTATTCCTGATGGAATATTTAACCCCAAGTGATTCAGATTACTTTGCTGAAGTTAACCATCAAAACGAAAAAGTTAAAGAATTTCGTTTAATAACACCAATTGATGTGATTCGAGATTCCGATGAAGATAACCGCCAAGATATTCGCTGGTATTTACTTTTTGAACAACTACCCAATAGTTATACATTACGGCAATTTTTAGAAAAACGATATCAACCTTTAACACCGACTCAGGTTAGTAAAATTATCAAACAAGTGTTACAGACTTTGAAATTTTTACACAATTGCTATGAAGTTCGTTTATCTCAAGCCATGAGGAAAGGAATCGGTCATGGCAACCTGAATTTAGACAGTATCCTGGTCATTTTTAATGATAATCAATCTCCATTTGATGAAGAAGATGAATCCTTTTCTATCTATGTTAGTCGCATTGCCTTATGGGAAAAAATGATAAATTTATTAGACTCAGAAACCCATCATCCTTCTCTGTCTAAAACAGCCTTTCAAAAAGATCTTAAAGAGTTGGGTCGAATCACTTATCTGTTATGCGGTGGAAAACAGGAAATTATCGAACAAGATTTGCAATGGCATCAAGATTGCCATCCTGAACTAGCCAACTTTGCATTACGATTA
>JBMDYE010000308.1:0-3117 GCA_048595135.1 Planktothrix sp.
GAGGGTTATGCTCTACTGCGGTAGGGATTTCTGGTCTTGACATTTTTCAATTTATCTCTCAATAATTAGAATTATAAATTTCAGAAATTGATTGAGTTTTTACCAAGTTTCAACTGATAAATTATCGATTTCTCTAAAATGCTTATCTCTAGAGACTAACGCGAGTTGATATTGTTGAGCGATCGCTGCAATCCAAATATCATTTTCAGGTAAAGGTCGTCCTTTGGCTTTAAGTGTATTCTTAATTTGTCCGTAGTATTGTGCAGTGATTAAATCAGACACTAAGATAGTATTTCTACTCGCAAACTCTTGTATTCGTGCGATGTTATCTGCAATGCGATTAGAAGAATAGGCGCCATAATATAATTCACCAATCGTAATGCTAGATACAAAAACTTCTTCCGCACGTTCTAATTTTTCCAGAACTAACGGATCATTGGCAAATAAGGCAATAATAATATTCGTATCGAGTAAAAACCTACCACTCATTCAAATCAACCTGGTTACAATCCAATTCAATCGCCTCAGCCATTAATTGTAAATCATTGGAGGGAATTGAGCCAGCAAACTGTAACAGTTGATGACCAGGAACTCCAACAGGTTTTTGAAGATGTTTTTGATTTAAACCTTCTACAAATTCAAGGACTTGCTCAAGTGCTGTTTCAGGTAGAAATTGTAACTGCTCTATCAGTTTGGAGCGAATTGACTGCATAGTTTTAATATAACCTAAGTGTTAATATTATTATGGCATTTTAAATGGGTTTGAGGTTTAGACATATATTTTAGAGTTTGGTAGTAGAAGGTTCACTGAGTCCAAGTTCTAGCATTAACTGTTCATGAGAAATATTTTTATGGCGTTCATCATGACTTTTTTTTGAGGAACTCATGGGAATATCAGCTAACGTTAAGACAGGTAAAGTTAACGCCTCTTTAAAAGCTTCAATATCTTTAGCTAACGCTTCTAAAGATTGACCGATGGGTTCTACTGCATTTTCTGTACAACTGATAATTGATCCATCTTCAGCATAAAACACTTCACGAATGATATGATCACCATTAGGTTCTTGAAAAACACGATAATTCCAGTTCATCATTCTATATTTATTCTTACTGTTCACTTGTCATTCGACTTTTCCAATATCCAGGCTTTCGGCTAGAGTGCATAACTGCTACAATTAAAATATAATCTAGTTCTATAGTGTATAAAATTCCATAGGGGAATTGACGAGTTAAACAGCGACGAATATCTTCATCAACAATAGGATAACGAGTCGGTGATTCAATAATCTTGAAAATGGCTTGTTCAACTTGGTTAATAAAGGCTTGTGCTAACTCAACTCTACTATTGGCATAATATTCGACTGCTTCAGAGTATTCAGCCAGTGCGGCGGGATGAAAAACGTATTTCATTTGTCCAATAACCGTCGAACTTGACTTAATGCTTCTTCCCCTGGTATCGGTTGCACTACACCAGTCCGAATTTCATCTCGACGCTGTTTTGCTTCTGCTATCCATAGCGTTTGTAGGGTTTCATCAACATCAAACTCCAAACTTTCGATTAATTTCTCAACAAGAAGCATCCTCGACGTACTAGGTAAAGATAATGCTTCTGTAATTAATTCGTCAACGGTTCGCATAACTTAATCACCTTTAGGAACTAATCGGATTTTAGCACAACGATTTCAAGTCTTTTTTTGAGAATACTGTGAATTAACCCATAATAAAGGAACGATATCACTATTATATGGAAAGAGTCCAGAAAAATCATGATAGATATACTTCATACTCATTTCAACTAAAGCTGTTGTCGTTAAGGTGCGAAGGTTAATTCCTGCCAGTTTTTTAACATCTGTTTTTTCCTTTATTTCTTTATAGTAATCCGTTGGCGTAATGTGAATTAAAACTCCATTACAAGGCACTTCCCAATGATTATTATAAGAACGATTTTGCCTTGCATTCACTTTTTGTGATCTACTACCAGGACGCAACACCTCAGCATCGTAAATTTTTCCATACTTCTTCCAGTGAAATTTTATACTGGTATTTTTGCCTTTATTTTCTAGAATAAATTTTTTAATCTTAGCTGCTGTTCCTTTAGGAGAACAATCTTTCCAATCATATCTTAAATAAACCTGAGCAAGTTGCTCTGTACTCCTTGGTGTTAGACCCGCAATAATTAATCTTCGAGAAAAAGTCTTGAGAAAATCTCTTAATATAAATTCTGAAGGAATGATATCAGGTGTTTTAACTTCAGTTCCATTCAATAAAGGGTGAAGATTTGTGATAAAATATTTTTCAGCGTCAATCAAATCTTCTAAAGTCCAAGGTTGCCAAGCTATTTTGACTAGAGAATCTTTATTAATTTCTTGTAATTGGTAGGCTCGGTGATGATTTTTCCATCTCGCTGCTAAATTAGTTGCTTGTCCTACATAAAGTAGTCTATTCTCTGAATCTATTGCAAAATAAATAGCAGGACAATTCGGTAATTTTTTAAGCTCCGATAAATCAACATAGGGGAGTCGAAAAGGATCGATCAATTCTGTCATTTGGCTATTACCTTAATATTTCAAATTAGATATAACCTCCTAATTCATATTTTATCCGAATCAGGTGGGCAATGCCCACCCAACGGTTTAAGCTTTAAATTTTTCGGTAATTCTTCGCATGGCTTCTTCTACATTTTCGCGACTATTGAACGCAGAAATACGGAAATAACCTTCACCCGCCGCACCGAAACCAGAACCAGGAGTTCCCACAACATTACAGGTTTGTAATAACTTATCGAAGAAATCCCAACTCGATAAACCATGAGGCGTTTTCACCCAAACATAAGGGGCATTTTCTCCCCCATAAACAGTTAATCCTGCCGCCGTTAATTGTTCCCGAATAATTTTGGCGTTTTCCATGTAGAATGCAATTAACGCCTTAACTTGGGCTTTTCCTTCTTCGGAATAAACCGCTTCGGCTGCCCGTTGCACAATATAAGAAACGCCGTTAAATTTAGTGGATTGACGACGGTTCCAAAGCTTCCATAATTCCACATCAGAACCATCTTGGGCTTTCGCTGTTAACCCTTTCGGAACAACAGTAAACGCACAACGAGTTCCTGTAAATCCT
>JBMDYE010000309.1:0-14544 GCA_048595135.1 Planktothrix sp.
CTGAACCCCTTCATAAATCGCTTCCCAAATTCGGGGAACACTAATCATGTAATGGGGTTTAAATTGTTTAAGATCCTGTTTAAAATAACGAATATTCGTATAAACAATCGTACACCCTTGAGCTAAACAAAAATATTGTCCTGTGCGTCCAAAGGTATGCCAAGTGGGTAACAAACTCAGAAAAACTTCTCCGGGTAACGGTTGAATAATATCAGGAATTGCATTAATTTGATGCACCAAATTTCCATGGGTTAACATCACCCCTTTCGGCTTTCCAGTGGTTCCTGATGTGTACAGTAGGGTGGCTAAGGTGTCAAGATTATATTGATACGGTTTGAGGGGTTCATTTGCCCCTTTTTCAATTAATTGAGTAAAGTTTAAAACCGGAATGCTGGGTAACTCACGGGAATTAACCGCTTCATCGGAAAGCAGAATCACAAATTGAATGGGTAAATCATCAATGGATGAACGAAGTTTTTTCAACAGGGAAAAATTTTCAACGACTAACCCTGTACTACCGCTATCTTTTAAGATAAAGGCTAATTCTGCCGGGTCAGCCGTTGCCCCTCGGACAACATCCGCCGCCCCTGCGGTGAGAATTCCTTGATCCGCAATCATCCAACGAGGGCTATCATCGGAAAATAAGGCAATTCGCATCGGAAAGGCGCTGTTTGTCGGTTCTACTCCCAAGGTTTGCAGTCCCGCCGCAAATTGTTGGATTTGTTGCCACACTTGGGAATAGGTGAGGCGAACTTCCGGTTTTCCGTGGGGGTCATGCAACGCCACCACCTGACCCACATTTTTTACCAGAATGGGCCAAATATCGGGCAGAGAGGACAGAGAACTGTACGCGGAATGCAAGCTAGAAGGGTTCACCATAGCCATCGTTGCTCAATATTGTGATCTGAACTTTGATCTGATCCTATCTTCTGGATGAGGTTATTCAACGAAAACGAGGACAGATTTTCCTCTGGACGACTCGATACCGATGTATGGACTATGCCTATCAATCTAATCTGAATCCCGTAGGATGGGCTTTGCCCATCAATTTAATATGACCAGATACCCCAGGGCGAGAAAGGACACAAGCCCCTACAGGGGTTTAAATCCGTTTTAATAAGACTCCGGTTTGCCAATAATAGGCTTCTTTTTTAACGGCTAAGGTTTGGAAAAAAGGTTTCCATTGATGACAGAAATAATCAAGATCATAAAATACCAAAGATCGGGTATCTCGTCCTAATGTAAATTTCGCAAAGTCTTGTTGAATATATTCAAAATAGCTGTCAATACAAGTTTGTTTTTGATCTGGAAACCAAATATTGTTATTCGACAGCCACAAAGCAGGATTCTCTTTTATTTTTTCAAATAAATGCCGTTCTTGAATGGTAATATAAGCTAATCCTCCGGGTTTTAAAATTCGTCGTAATTCTAATAACCAAGCTTCGGCTAAATCATCAATATGGGTAAACACTGAACCCGCATAAATTAAATCAAAATAGCGGTCTTCAAAGGGTAAATGGGGGGCTGTTGTCCCGGTAAAGAAATGAAACGGGGGACTCATATTTTGTTGACACCAAGCTATACAATCGGCATTAATATCGGTTCCCCAAATTTCACAAATATCGGTTAAATCGGCTAGTTCTCGCAACATTCGTCCCGATGCACAGCCGAAGTCTAAAATTCGGCTTCCAGTTTTGATAAAATATCCGCAATCTCGCAGGGTACTTAATAAGATTTGAATTTGAGATTTCCCTGAACTAATATAATAGTCTTCATTGAAGTCAAATACTAACATTAGTTCTTGGGGAGGAATGGGAAATTGCCATTTTCCCGTTTGAGGATGTTTCCTGGGAGGCGCAACTTTTGGGATCACATAGGCGGGAGCTTGATCAGATTTAGGATAATATTTTAACCAATCAATCGGTTCTAAGGAATGAGATGACCGTTGTGTTGACTTTTGATTAATCGGTTGGGGTTTGAGTTCTTGTAGTCGAGCTTGTGCGGGAGTAAAACTGGGTTGTAATTCTAGCACTTTTTCAAAGTAAGCGATCGCATCTTCTTTTTGGTTTAAGTTCAGATAAGCTAACCCTAAATGGTAGTAACAATGGGGATCTTGAGCATTAATTTCAAGGGCGTGGCGATAAACTGGAATCGCATTTTCCCATTGTTCTAAATGAATGAACGAATCCCCTAAATTTTTATAAGACCAAAAGAAATCCGATTGAATTTGATTCGCTTCGGTATAAACTTGAATGGCTTCTTGCCAACGCTTTAAGTTATAAAAAGAATCTCCTAAATTAATATAAGCCCAAAAGAAATTCGGATCAATCGCGATCGCTTGTTGACACACGGGAACCGCTTCTTCCCATCGTTCTAAGCGAATTAAGGCTTGTCCTAAATTAATATATGACCAAAAAAAGTCCGGTTTTAATTCAATAGAACGACGATAAAGGGGAATCATCTCTTCCCATCGTTCTAAATTTAATAATGCTTCTCCGAGTTTGAGATACGCCCCCCAATAATTCGGATCTAATTTTAAAGCTTTTTCATAAATCGGGATGGCTTGTTCCCATCGGTTTAATTCCGTTAAACATTCCCCTAAACTATTATAAGCCCAAAAGAAATCAGGATTGAGTTCAATAGCTTTTTGATAAATCGGGATGGCTTGTTCCCATCGGTTTAATTTGATTAAGGCTTCTCCTAAATTATTATAAGCCCAAAAATTATTCGGATTTAATTGAATGGATTTTTGATAAGCGGTAATAGCTTGTTCAAATTTACCGACTTGTAACGATAAATATCCAATTTTTTGATAACCTAAAATAAATTCCGGTTCAATATTAATAATTTTTTGATAGTTGGTGATAGCAGGTTCTAACTGTCCCGTTTCTTGGAAGTGATTCGCTTGTTCTAACAGTTCAGCGATCACGTCACTATAGGGATGGGTGGATTGAGTCAGGACAATACTATCTTCTGGATTAGATGGGTTCATTTGATGAAACAATATAGAAACGGTTCCTAGGGGCTAATTATATCAAATATCAGATCATTCAGTAATCTGTAATCAATCCTATTCCCTCTGAAATCAATTTATGCTATGGTGTAGGGGTAGGTTTTTCAAAGGTATTTTTAAGTCACCCATTTTGAGAAAAAAACTACCCCTTGAAGAGTTTAACAGGTTAGTCAAACCCCTGACAACGATTCACGGATCAAGGGATTAATTAACCCCGCCAATTTGAATATTTTGTACCCTCACAGGAACGCAAGCATGAGTCATTTGAGCAATTTGTAAAGGTTCTCCTTTTCCACAAAGATTAGTGCCGCATTGTTGCCATTCCGACGCACCGCCAACCGCATCCACTTTGTTCCAAAATTCAGTTGTCATGGCTTGATACGTCACATCTTTTAACATTCCCACAATTTTTCCGTCTTTAATTTGCCAAAACGCATCGCCTCCAAATTGAAAATTACGACGTTGTTGATCAATTGAAAAACTCCCCATCCCATCAATTAAAATTCCCTCTTTGGTATCGGCAATCATCTCGGCTAAACTAGCAGTATGGCTGTCTCCCTCGCGTCCGGGTTCTAATCCTAAATTGGGAATTCTGACCATCGGAAGACTTGACCAATGATCCGCAAATGCACAACCATTACTACTTCCTCGACCTAACCGATAAGCGGTTTCTCGGTCGGTTAAATAATCCACTAAAATTCCATCTTTAACCACATACCATTCTTGCGCCGGAACTCCTTCATCATCATAGGCGACGGTACTGCGTCCGTGGGGTTGGGTGCGATCGCATTTAAAATTAACCCAAGGGGCTGCATATTGTAATTTACCCAGTTGATCAGTTGTGGCAAAACTGGTTCCCGCAAAATTAGATTCATAGCCATAAACCCGATCTAATTCGGTGGGATGTCCAACGGATTCATGAATGGTTAAAAACAGATTAGTTGGCTTTAAAATTAACGTTGTTTTAATCCCTGATGGCCCTTTAGGGGCATGAACTTTTTCAAGGGCTTCTTCTGCGACTCGTTCAATATTATTAAATAAATCTGCCTGATCAATATCTTCATATCCAATATTTAAAGGCGGACGTTCATAATTACGAACTTGAGCATCTCCATTCGCAACCGCAGTACAACCATAGCCACTATGACTGCGATAAATCGTTTGTTCAATTCGGGAACCTTCTGTTGAGGCAAAGAGTTTAGTTTCTTGGCTAAATCTTAGATAAGCGTTCGTTTTTTTTATGCCTCGGTCTTGATATTGAAGCAAGCGATCATTAATGGCTAATAATAATTCGGCTTTTTCAGAAATGGGAATCGAAAAAGGGTCAATTTGAATCGGTGTAATATAGGAATCTTGATAAGCTTGGACGGGAACTAAGCGGACGGGATTTTGTTGAGACAGACGGCTTCCTTTGGCAATTTCAACCGCTAAATTAACCACCCGAATGATTTCTTCTGGGCTTTGGCGATGACTGGCGGCAAATCCCCATGCCCCCTTCAACAAAACCCGCACCCCAAAACCAGAATTTTCCTGATCGGTTAAGTTATTTAAGGAGCGATCTATGGCGTATAAACTTTGATTGCGATCGCGACAAAACCGAATATCTCCATATTCACAGCCCGCTTTTTGAATTAAATCAATCGCCAAATTAGCGAAATGATGAATACTGGGGTTAACGGGTGCTTGTACCATTTTATAACTCCTTGATTGATAGATTAATTTTAGTAAACGTTTAATTTTTTTTCACGTTAACGGGTTTTGGAGATTGAAAATTAACCGTTGAATTTAATTTTGGTTGAGTTTTTGGGGCTGGACTAGGCGGTGATTTAAGAAGTTGATCTTCTCGCATTTTTTCTAATACTAACCCACTAATAATTTTAGCACCATGGGACGTAAAATGCACCCCATCACTGGCTTTAACATAGCCTCGTTTTCCAGATTGATCGGCAACAACGGGAGTATATTTCCCTTTAGATGAAAAGGTTTCCCAAGTAGAAATATATTCAATTTTAGGATAAGATAAGCTCACCTCCCGATAAATTTGATTGGCAACGCTAAAAAACTTATTATAACGAGCTTTTCTCGACATCGGTTGTCCCACCCAATACACTTTTCTGACGGGAGAATCTGACACTAATTTGGCATAACGTTCAACCCGTTGTCGATAGGCTTGTTTCCATTCTTCACTGAAAACTCGCCGATATTTTCCCTGAGCATCAATAATATCTTGGTTATCGTTTCCCCCAAATAAAATGACCATGACATCTGGTTGATAACTTTTCATTACCGTAGAAGTACGAGTATACCAATTATAATAATCAATCCGATTTAAACCTGTTGAAACTTTATAATCTAGTTTAACATTTTTAAGCTGATATTGACGGCGTAAACTGGATTGAATTTTAATCCCTAAATCAAACATAATTGAATCCCCCACCAATAAAAAGCGAGTATAAGGTTTTTCGGGTTTAGGTTGAGTCGTAACGGGTTTAATACTCGGTTTAGGAGACGGTTTGGGACTGGGTTGAGGTTGGGGAGGAATGGGAATGGGTTCAATACTGGTGACTTCTGTGGGTGTTGAAACTTGATCTAAATTTACCTCTTTTAAACGGTTCCAAAACGCTTGTTCTGTTTGACGAAATCCCTCTAATTTTAACTGTTGTGCGGCTTGTTTAAGGGGAGGTTGTAGTAAGGAACTGGATGAAATACTTTTGAGAAACAGGGATAAATTAGAAAAGATTAACGTCCCCGTTACTAAACAAACTAACAGCAAAAATTCTCTGTCTTTCATTCGAGGTTAAAAGTTAAAATAGATGAAAGGGGGTACAGTGTTAGGGCCTAGCATAAGGATACCATACACAAATCCAGATAATAAAACAACCCTAAAAAAGATATTATTTAATGAAAATAGCCGGACTAACCCGTTAGTAATCTGTTCTCCATCAAAATTAATTAAAACTAAAACAATAAAAATCACCCCATACAGTTGCCAATAATTGAATTGAACCCCCTCGACATTAGAAAGTAATAGATTTTGAATAAAATTAAAAGCAGTTTCCATTGAGGGAGACTGGAAGAAAATCCAAGTTAAACAAACAAAACTAAAGGTTAAGCTCCAATTGATGACCGATAAAAGGGGAGAAAAACCAGAATAAAATAAAACGATTTTTTTAGATAAATTTGATTTTTTAAACCCATGGTTAATAATTAACCCTAACCCATGAAGTATCCCCCAAAAAATAAAGTTTAAACCCGCACCATGCCAAAATCCAGCAATTAGCATGGTGAAAAATAAATTAAGATATTGTCGCCATTGACCTAAACGATTTCCCCCCAAAGGAATATACAAATAATCCCTCAACCATTCTGATAAACTAATGTGCCATCGTCGCCAAAATTCTTGTAAACTTAAGGAACGATAGGGACAGTTAAAATTTTGAATCGGTCGAAACCCTAAGACACTAGAAATCCCATTTGATAAATCGCTATAGCCACTAAAATCAACGTAAATTAGACAAGCATAAGCAATGACTGCTAGGAGTAAATCAAAGCGAGAATATTGTTCTGGGGACGAAAAGGGAAGTTGAGTAAAGTTAAATAAAAAACTAGCTAAGGTATATTTTTTAAACAGTCCTGATAAAAATAAAACAATTACTTCTTCAATTTTATAGTCGTATTTTTGAGGAGAATTCAGTTGTTTATAAAAATCTTTTGCTCGGGCAATTGGCCCTGAAGCAATTTGGGGAAAATAAGTAATATAAACGCCATAATCCATCCAGTGAGGAGTGGGGAGTTCTTGGCGATAGCAGTCTACTAAATGAGCGATCATTCTAAACGTATAAAAAGAAACCCCAACTGGGGCAATAATTTCTACCGCTTGCACTGCATTTGGAATTTGTAAAAATGATAAAAATCCTAATAAGCTATCGGCAAAAAAATTATAGTATTTAAACACACCCAATGAAAAACAGTTAAAAACAATTCCCCAAGTTAAAATGAGTTTTGAAGATTGAGGTTTACTGTTAATTTGGATCAGAATCCAATAGTTAATTGCGGTGCTAATTACCAATAAAATTAAAAAGTTTAATCCCCAAAAAGAGTAAAATACTAGACTAGAGATCAAGAGAAAATTTTTGTATAAATCAATCCGTCTTTTTAATGAGATTCCTAAACTAAAGATGACGATAAAAAAAACTAAAAATTGATAAGTGAGAAATAACATAACAATCAAATCAATTGGGGACTTACTCAGGGAGGTTAACGACTGCTTAGGGGAGACTCTTCAATGCCTAATTTCTAGCATGAGAGTAGTCTTGCACAACGCTAACCTGATCAGAGAGATTAATCAAGTCTTAGGCCAAGTGACTTAAGATTTTAGAATATCCTTCTGACTTCATCTAGAATTCTTCTTGGATCGATTGCTGATTTAGCTATAATTAGTTTTAGGGATAAAGATTGACAAGCAATATTAATGTATAAGTAGATACAAAAAAATCAATTGAAGACTTTAAACCCAGTCAAAAACGATCCGACTCGACTTAAGAAATTATAATAATAGTAAGCATTCCTACCAAAAGGGTTGATGATGGAATAAGGCAACTGTTTTTGTTGAGGTAACGCTGATAAAATTAAATGAAATAGGCTGCTAAAAATGATCCATATTATTTATATTAATGATTTGATAGGAATCATTCATCTATGTTTAAAGAAAATTCAAATGTAATTTTAGTAGTGGATGACAATTCAACAAATATTAAAGTTCTATTTACCTTTTTAAAGGAATCAGGGTTTAAAGTGTTGATTGCTTCTAGTGGAGAAGTTGCGTTACAAAGAACCCAAGAAGTTTTTCCTGATTTGATTTTACTGGATATTATGATGCCTGAAATGGATGGCTTTGAAACTTGTCGTCGCTTAAAAGCCAATCCCCAAACCCAAGATATTCCCGTTATTTTTATCACGGCTTTATCTGATATTGAAAATAAAGTTTATGGATTAACGATGGGGGCTGTAGATTATATTACTAAACCTTTCCATAAAGAAGAAGTGTTGAGTCGGGTTCGTTTACATCTGAAATTAAATTCTTTATCCCGAACCTTACAAGACCAAAATCAACAATTGACGAGAGAAATTCAAGCTCGGACTGCGGCGGAAACCGCCTTGCTTCAACTCACTCAAACTTTAGAAGAACGGGTCATCCAACGCACAACTGAACTGTCTGAAGCGTTACAAAATTTAAAATCCAGAGAAGAACAACTGTTTTATGCAGCTTATCATGATAGTTTGACGGATCTTCCGAATCGTCATTGGTTTATGAATTATTTAGTTGAGGTGATTAATCAAACTTCAAACTCTTCCGTTTTAAATTTTTCCCATCCCCAAGAAAAATGTTTAAATAAAACCCATCTCTACGCGGTTCTATTTATTGATTTAGATCGGTTTAAAGTGGTTAATGATAGCTTAGGTCATTTAATAGGAGATAAACTGTTACAACAGGTTTCAGAACGGTTAAAAGGCTGTTTAACTCAACATGGAACCTTAGCCCGTCTGGGGGGAGATGAGTTTATTATTTTATTAGAAAATCTGCGGTTTATTGAAGAAGCAGAAATGATCGCTCAGTATATTATTCGGCAGCTTAAACAGCCGTTTGAAGTTGATTCTTATCAAGTGGTAACGGGCGCAAGTATTGGCATCGCACCTAGCAGTATGAACTATCAAGATGCAATGGAAATTTTACGAGATGCGGATATTGCGATGTATCAAGCTAAGGCGGCGGGAAAAGGATGTTATGTTTTATTAACGCCAGAAATGCGAGCAGCCGCGTTTACTCGTTTAGAAATAGAAAGCGAATTGCGTCTAGCCATTGAACGAAATGAATTTTGTCTTTATTATCAACCGATTATTTCTTTAATCACAAATCATTTAGTTGGATTTGAGGCTTTAATTCGCTGGAATCATCCCATCAAAGGAATGATTAATCCTTGCAAATTTATTGAAATTGCCGAAGAAGTGGGATTCATTCAAAGAATAGATGATTGGGCATTACAAACCGCTTGTTTACAATTAAAACAATGGTTAGAACAGTTTCCTAGTATTCCTTATTTGACGATGAATGTTAATCTTTCTGCGGGTCAAATTAGTCATCCTAATTTAGTGAAACGCTTACAAGCGATTTGTCATCAAACTTCTATTCTTCCCACTTGTTTAAAGTTAGAAATTACAGAAAGTTGTTTTATTAAAAGTTCGACGGAAGAAATTAGTAACTTGAAAAAAATTCAGGATCAAGGGATCGGATTATGTATTGATGATTTTGGAACCGGATATTCTTCTTTAAGCCGTCTTCATTCTTTTCCCATTAGTACGCTAAAAATTGATCGGGCTTTTGTCAGCCAGATGAATAGTTCTCCCACAGGAGAAGGTATGATTAAAACGATTATTAATTTAGCCCATCATTTAGAAATGAATGTGGTTGCAGAAGGCATAGAAACAAGAGAACAATTAGAAAAACTTAAATTGTTGGGATGTGATTTAGGTCAAGGCTTCTTATTTTCTAGACCCTTAGATGCTGAAAGAATGAGCCATTTTTTAGAAACTTATTTACCAATTTTAGCTTAAAAATCAGTAATCAGTAATCAGTAATCAGTAATCAGTAATCAGTAATCAGTAAGAACGTGCTGCTTATCTCTTCCCTATTACCTATTGCAAGAGTGCAAGAGTGCCTATTCTTAATTCTTAATTCTTAATTCTTAATTCTTAATTTACTCTAAAAATAAACCTGCCTCTGGTGCTGGGTTCCCTTCGCTGGCGGTGGGTTCTGGTGCGGCTGGAGCGATCGGTTCTGGAAGCGGAGCCGCTTCCACAGGAGCAGCTACAGGCTCCGCAGGAGCAACATAAGGTTCTGCGGCGGTGGGTTCTGGTTCTGTATAAGCGGGGGCTGAATAACCGCTATCCCCTGAATAACCATCAGAATAGCCCTCCGGTTCAGAATAACTGGAATAGCCCTCGGAATAGCCCTCTGGTTGAGAATAGCTAGAATAGCCTGTATCCCCCGAATTGTCACTCGAATAGTTCGATGGCTCCGAATAGTTGTTGGAATAGCCTGTATCCCCAGAATACCCATCATTCTCTGAATAGGAGTTAGATGCAGCCGCCGGAGCCGTTTCTACCGCAGGTTGTTGGGCGGCAATCGCTGCATCCCGTTCAGCCGCCCATCCAGCAATTGCGCCTTGCGCCTCGGAATATAAAGCCCGACCATAGCGAATTTGAGCAGCTTCTGCGATCGCGCCACTCAAACTGCCTTGTTTCGCTAAATTGTAAGCCCGATCTAAAATGGGGCGGTCTTCGGCAATTTGAACTTGAGCTACCCAACCGGAAATTTTCTCTTGGGCTTGTTTGTGTAAGGCGCGACCTGTGCCAATTTTAGAGGCTTTGTCAATGGCGGCGCTCAAATTGCCTTGCTTGGCTAAAGCCAGTGCTTCATTCAGCAACGGTTGATCTTCAATAATTTCAATCCGTTTTGTCCATTCCGCAATCAACGTTTGAGCTTGGATTCGCAACGGACGTCCCATCAAGACTTGACGAGCTTGTTGAACGGCAGTTTGGAACCCATCCAAAGTTTCCGTTTCAGCTAAACGACGAGCTAAAGCAAGATAAGGTTGATCTTCTAAGCGGAGAATTTCCTTGCGCCAATGGGCCACTAACGTTTGAGCATGAACCCGTCGGGGTCGTTTGGGATCAATCATCTGGGCTTGGTCAATGGCTAACTCCAAGGAAAAGGGATGTTGCATTTTTGCCATGACCGAGGCAAATTGTAAATCTACTAAATCTTGAATTTGCTCTGATATTTCCTCCGGCTCCACTTGGGCTTCTTTGTAGGCGGGACGATTCTTGCCCATCTGCATTAAAGCCTGCTTTCCTTCAGACAGCACATAAATTTGCTTGAGGAGGGATTCTCCAGGGGACTGATCCCACTCGACGGCCTTCACTTGACCCAACAACATCAAATTTTGCGCTTCTGAATACAAGGGAGAATAACTGGGAACTAAATTAGCAATATCAATCGACCGCTCCAGATTTTTTTGTTTTAATTGTTCTGCCGCTTGATCTAATAGTCCCCGACTCCAAGTTTTAATTTCTTTTGTCGCTGCGCTGGCAATATACAGTTTTTTATCAATTTGGTTGGCAAGGGCGATCGCTTCAGCAAGTTTATCTGGGGTTTTTTCTTTCGATAATTCTCGCGCTTCATCTAAGCGTTGATTGCCTTTGCGCTCCAAAGACAAGCGATCCATAATTTCATTAAACCGCTTTTCGCTCCAATGGATATTATTTAATTTTGATAACGCTTGAGCATATTGAAAGGTTTTTGACCAATCTAACGCTTTCATTGCTGCTTGAGCTTTGTCATATATTTTTTGACCGTCATCCCAATTGTTTTTCCATCCTTGGACTGCTGCGGTGACTTCATCATAAGCGGGAGTATTTTTAGGGACAATACTGACCACCTTTAACGCGGCGTTTAAATCTCCTGCTTCTAATTTTTCTTCAGCAAAGCTGATCAGGGACTGCACCCACCCTTTCATCTTTTGTTGCGCCAACGGTTGCAGGGGGTGGTCAGCCGGCCAACTGTTGACTAAATTAAAGGCTTCTTGCAGTTGAGCCATTTTGCCTGATTTAGCTGCTAGATCCGCACAGTACAACCGTTCTCCATCCGGTGACAACGGCGAGATTTCTTCACAGTTGGGAGCCGGAGGCATGGTTAGCAGCCAGAGTAACGCTCCTGTACCTGTTGTTCCAAATCCCAGGAGTATCACCAACCCCAGAAATTGCCAACCCCAGAACCCTTTCGGAATTTTCAAAGCTACCTTTTTCCGACGTGGGGCAGACTCCTCGACTGGGGGATTTGAAGACTCAACAGACGAGGGAGAGTTAAGGGGAGCCAGATCGGATTCGGCTGGGGGTACACTGGATTGGTCAAATTGCGGTCTCACCATTCCTTCACCATTTTCCTCATAATCGTTGGTTCAGTCTAACGTCGGGTTGGGAATCGCTGTCTGAGTGATCAGCATTACCGAACTTATTAGACAAAAAACCTCTGACACAGCTTAACAAATTCTACTCACGATTGACCCAACTCTAAACAAATACCTGCGAGTTTATTCATAAAAATTGATGTGTCCGTTCATCGAGGATGGAAAAACCCGCTCCCCATTCATTGAGGCGGGTTCCTGGAAATCATGAAATTAAGCGGTTTTGGCGAATCCTCTGAATATCCAAATTACAGAAAACCTCTGCCCTAAGAGGCTTTTGCCGTTTCACTCACCGTTACGGGGTTGGCACGATACCCATAAAAATTAATTTGATAATCGGTAATTTTCACCCCAGTTTGTTGTTCCACTTGCGCTAATAACTCCGGCGGTAACTCGATATGGATATCTAAAATTTGATTGGTGTCTAAACAATTGACATGGGAATGGGAATCGCTGATGTGTCCGTATAAACGACCATCTGAACGTTCCACACACTCAATAATGTTTTCACGGGACAAAGCCTCTAAATTTTGATAAACCGAGGTATGACCGATGGATTTTCCCTGTTGATTCAAGCGATCATAAATTTCCCGTGCGGATAAATGTTCTTGAGCTTGCCAAAGCAGTTCCAGAATTAGGCGTCGCTGACGGCTAACTCGCATTCCTCTGTCTTGGCAGCAATTTAAAGCATCTTCTAAAGAACGAATTGGTTTCACTACTCTCGCCTCAGTTTTCTTAATAAATTTTCAATAACGTTGAAATAAAGTTTAAACAGTTACACTTTCATCTATTGTAGCTTAGGGACTTTAACGGAAGGAGGCAGGAGGCAGGAGGCAGGAGGCAGGAGGCAGGAGGCAGGAGGCACAAGAAGGCAGGAGGAAAAAAAAGAAGAATTATCTCCTCCTGCTTCCCCTGCTCCCTCCGCTTCCCCCGCTCCCTTGCCTCCCCTTCCCCTTGTCTTCTACGATAAAGAAACCTACCACCGATGTGATCGACAATGACAAAGTGGTTTTTATCAGCAAAGGTTGACATTAATGGCGATTACAATAACCCTCAATTCTGATCAAGTGAATGGTTTAGATCTGTCTCCGGTTCAAACCGTGATTGATAACTGGCTTCAAGAACAAGCGATCGCAACCTATGAACAGCAGATTCAGTTTAAAATCAACTATTCCCTCGCTCCTGACGACCCCAGAGAACTGTCAGAAGTTCCAGAAATCCGACTGTGGTTTATTCGCCTCGATGCCGAATATCCTTGGCTTCCCTTCTTTCTCGACTGGAAATCCGGCGAATTAGCCCGTTATGTTGCCATGTTAGTTCCCCATCAATTTCATCGCACAGAAGGCATCCAATATAACCCCGAAGCCCTAGAAATTTTCTTAATGCAAAAAATCTTCATCCTCTCCAACTGGCTCAAACAACACAACCTCCCCCCCAAATCCCGCCTGATGTCAATGGCTCAAATGTTAGGCTATGACCTTGAGGATTCGTTCTTTAGCTTCGTTTGAAGGCAGAAGGCAGGAGGCAGAAGGAGGCAGGAGGCAGAAGGCAGGAGGCAGAAGGCAGGAGGCAGAAGGCAGAGGGAAGAGGGAAGAGGCAGAGGGAAGAGGTATATAATTGTTGAGTTTCTTCTAACTTCCTACTTCTTACTTCGTTCACCATGAGTTACAGAGAGCAATTTATTTGGCAGTGTGGAATCAAACTAGCCATTAACTGCTATCGGCTGACCGAAAACTTTCCGAAATCTGAACTTTACGGATTAACAAGCCAAATTAGACGCTCTGCCGTTTCTGTACCATCTAATATAGCTGAAGGGTATGGACGACGAACCCAAAGCGAATATGTTCAATTTTTACATATTGCTTTAGGTTCACTTCGGGAACTTGATACTCAGTTGATTATTTCCAAAGAAGTCGGATTAGCCTCCCCAGAACTATTTACTCCTATTTTGGAAGAAGTGGATAGATTTCAAGCAATTCTTGTCTCAAGTCTTCAAAAAATCAAGTCTTAAAACTCACCTACCTCCTGCCCTCTGCCTCCTGCCCTCTGCCTCCTGCCCTCTGCCTCCTACCTCCTGCCTCCTGCCTCCTGCCTCCTGCCTTCTGTTACGGTTCTTTACGACTGCTTTAGACAAGAGCAACATCAGTGTTACGATGCCCTAAAAACATCACTGAGTGAGATTCTATGGCAGAAGAACTGACAGGAAAACCACCAATTTTTGGCGGCAGCACCGGCGGCTTATTAACAAAAGCCCAAGTGGAAGAAAAATATGCCATCACCTGGACTAGCCCCAAAGAGCAAGTCTTTGAAATGCCCACAGGTGGTGCAGCCATTATGAATGAAGGGGAAAACCTCCTTTATTTAGCCCGCAAAGAACAATGTATTGCTCTGGGCGCTCAACTGCGGAGCAAATTCAAACCCAAAATAGACAACTATAAAATCTATCGAATTTTCCCCAACGGCGAAACCGTATATCTGCATCCCGCTGATGGCGTCTTCCCTGAAAAA
>JBMDYE010000310.1:0-3929 GCA_048595135.1 Planktothrix sp.
AACGCCGGAATACGATTGCGTAAGCGAATCAACGTTTGATATAATTCCCACAAGGCTTTATGTTTTCCTTCCTGCTTCAGTTGCCAATTTAACTTACACTTTTCAAAGGTTTCGACACTGGGCGCGTCCGGGGGTTCACCATCTAAATGAAACGCTTCAAAATCAGCCCGTCGTCCTTTTCTGACTGCTTCAATTAACTCTTGATCCGAGTGACTAATAAAATACTGAAATGGTGCAGGTTCACCATATTCTTCCCCCATAAATAGTAAGGGAATATAAGGCGAGAGTAACACCGTTGCCGCTGCCATTTTCAACGCCTCATAAGACACTAGCGTTGTTAACCTTTCCCCTAATAAACGGTTGCCAATTTGATCATGATTTTGGCTAAACACTAAAAATTGATAAGGGGGACAATCTTTGGCGGACTCTCCATGAAACCGTTGACGATTAGGAGAATAATCCCAGGTGTAAATAAAGCTTTCTCGGTAAGATTTAGCTAACTGTTCGCAGCGTCCATAATCTTTGTAATACCCCATATTCTCACCCGTCAAGACGGTATGAATGGCATGGTGAAAATCATCACACCATTGTACATCCAACCCATAACCCCCTACAGACTTAGACCGAATTAATTTCGCATCATTCAAATCTGTTTCTGCCATTAAATAAAGTTTCCGTCCGACCTGTTCTGATAAAACAGCCACATTGTCGGCTAATTCCTGTAAAATGTGTTTAGCGCCTAAGTCAAAAATATTATCCGCCGCATCCAATCGTAACGCATCAAAATGAAAATCCCTGAACCAATAAAGGGCATTTTCAATAATAAAATTTCTCACCCCTTGACAATGCGCTTGATCATAATTAATTGCAAATCCCCAAGCGGTGCGATAACGTTCTGTAAAATAGGGGCCGAATTCTCCTAAGTAATTGCCTTCGGGGCCAAAATGATTATAAATGGCATCTAAAATTACTGCAACGCCTTGTTGATGACAAGCATTAATTAAGCGTTTAAGTGCTTCTGGCCCCCCGTAGGAATTTTGAGTCGCATACAGATAAACCCCATCATACCCCCAATTGCGATCCCCTGGAAATTGACCAATGGGCATTAGTTCAATGGTATTAATTCCCAATTCTAATAATTCAGGAATTCGGGGAATGATCGCATCAAACGTTCCTTCAGGAGTAAAGGTTCCCACGTGCAATTCATAAACAATTAAATCTTCTAACGGAATGGTTTTCCAATCCTGATCTTGCCAAACAAAACTATGATGCTCTACTACTTCTGAGGGGCCATGTACCCCTTCCGGTTGAAATTGGGAAGCGGGATCAGGGTGGGTTACATTGTTATCCAATTGATAAAAATAACGGGTTCCTGGGGGTACATTTTCAACTTTTGCACTCCAGTATCCTTCTTGATCTTTTTGGAGAGGAACTAACCGTTCTTCCGGGGAAACAATTTTAAGGGCAACGTTTTCTCGCAAAGGAGACCAGACGCGAAATTCACAGCAATCATTACCTAAGTAATTGGCGCCTACTTTCATATTAGAAATTTTTGGGTTAACTACAGCTTCGGTTCGGACTCGGCGATGTGAACTTCTAGTGGTAACTCAACCGAATGTCCCTCTGATGCTTGTAATAAATTTGATTCTGGTTTAGATTGGGCGAAATCCTGGGACGGCTTGTTAAATTTGAGCTTGGAAGCTATGTTATCTCGTTGATTCACCAAATAGATGCTCACTAACGTCAAGCCAACTCCTACTGATTGTAACGAACTTAAGACTTCCTGGAGGAATAAATTTCCAAACAACAAAGCAAAAACCGGAGTCAAAAAGGTTAGGGAACTCAAACTGGTTAAGCTTCCACTGGATGCAAAGTAAAAGAATAATCCGTAAGAAATAGCACTTCCAAAAATAGTGGAATAGCCCATCGCTATCCATCCAGACAGATCAATATTTTGCCATTGTTGCGTTTCTAACCCGGCGGATAAGGCAAATAACGGCAAACCGCCAATGATCATGTGCCAACCTGTCCCCATGACTGGATCAGCATACCGACAGACCCACCGCACCAAAACGGTGCCAACCGCCATTGATAGCGCTGCTAATAACATTAACCATTCGCCGCTTTGAAACAGGTTGTTAATATCAGCAGAAGTCGTAAATAAGGACGGATCAAATAAGCCTAAAATCCAATCATCCGGTAAACCAATAAAACTAATGCCCGTCAAGCCAATGGCTAACCCCAGCCATCCCCAAAAGCCAATTTTTTCTTGAAATAACCATAAAGATAAAATCGCAACGGCTAACGGTTGGGAGTCAATCATCACTGATCCTAACCCCGCCCCCGTCCGCATTAACCCTTGGGCTAAAAACCCTTGAAATAAAGTCGCATCCACGAACCCAAAAATTGAGATCCACAGCCAAGCTTGCCATCCTTTCGGTTGCGGACGTCCCGACAGCAGCCCTGTTAGTAACACCAAAATTCCCGCCGGAACTAACCGCACTCCCGCCATAAAAAACGGTGTGGTATGGGGAATGACGCCTTTCATCGCCACCATTGCCGTCCCCCAAAAGAAAAACGGCGAAATTAACAATAACGGTTGAAAGGGGAGTTTGTTTGGATCAGTGGGGTTTTGCTGCATTCGTTTCTCCTGGTGCGTTCACGCTTGATGAGTGACCTAAGAAACCGGGTTTCTAGCTTAGAGATGTTCAGAAACCCGGTTTCTGCGTCAGGCTTAGTTTAATTATTTCAAGATTTCTGTAGTTTTGTTAAGTTATTTCTACAATAGTATAGTAGGAGCGGAGTTTTCCCGCCCGTCTTTGTCAACTCTCAACAGGTTAAAATAAAGCGATCGCAGCTTTAATAATAATGTTGAATTTTATTCCTATATAAGCCACAAGCAGTCATCACCACCCATGATTTGGCCATTTAAACCTCGATATCGGAAACAAATCGCCCGTATAGAAATTAATGGTGCCATCGGCTCGGATACCCGTAAACGGGTGTTAGAAGCCCTAAAAACCGTTGAAGAAAGAAAATTTCCCGCTTTGTTACTCAGAATTGATAGTCCTGGGGGAACCGTTGGCGACTCCCAAGAAATTTACAGCGCCCTGAAGCGGTTACAGAAAAAAGTTAAAATTGTTGCCAGTTTCGGTAATATTTCCGCATCCGGTGGCGTGTATATTGGCATGGGGGCCGAACATATTATGGCGAACCCAGGAACCATCACCGGAAGCATTGGGGTGATTATTCGAGGCAATAACTTAGAAGGACTTTTAGATAAAGTAGGGGTATCCTTCAAAGTGATTAAGTCAGGGCCCTATAAAGATATTTTGTCTTTTGATCGAGAACTGACCGACCCTGAAAAACAAATTTTGCAAGAATTAATTGATACCAGTTATCAACAATTCGTACAAACCGTTGCCGAAGCTCGGAATCTCAATGTAGAAACCGTGAAAAGTTTTGCCGATGGTCGAATTTTTACCGGACAACAAGCGATCGAGTTAGGAATTGTTGATCGGTTGGGAACTGAAGAAGATGCCCGTCGTTGGACGGCGGAACTCGCTCAACTCGATCCCGACAAAACCGAGTGTTTCACCTTAGAAAAAGCCAAGCCCTTGATTAATCGAGTGTTAGGGAATAACAAGTTAGCACCGAATAGCATTGTTGCGGCTAACCAATGGCTAGAGTTCGAGTTATCCACAAGCGGTTTACCGTTGTGGATGTATAGACCGTAATTCAGTCACCAGTCATCAGTCACCAGTCATCAGTTAACAGTCAGGCTTTGAAGCAGTTAGCAGTTACCAGTGATTACTCAGTAAGCGAATACAACCAGAATACACAGGCTGTACAAATGTCTTAATTCACACTTTAACGTTGTTTAACTGTTAACTGTTAACTGATGACTGGTGACTGATGACTGGTGACTG
>JBMDYE010000311.1:0-6734 GCA_048595135.1 Planktothrix sp.
ATTAGGAATTGCAAATTTACTGGAACCAGGAACTACATATCAATACAAACAAGCACGCATCTGGATGAGGGAAGATATTGAAGACTTATACACTTTTGTTAGAAATCCTCTGATTCATGATGGAGTTGAGCATACTCCTGCATATGAAAGATTGATGAATAGATTTGAAAATATTGTTTCTTCAATTTTGAGGGAGTTAGTAATTATAGTGATTTATAAAACCCTTCCAGATAATTTATTGGACAAAGGGATAGAAGGAATTATTGAATATATGGAAATGCAACAACCTGGTCTTGATTTTATTCCAATACTATAATATTTGCACCTTATTTTTACTACAATATTGTTGTTACTTGAACAACAATACTGCTATATTCTTCTAAGATTATTAATAAACTATGCTAGAAATTTCTAAGATGGTGAGCATCCCAGAGCAGGAAATTGAGATGAGTGCAGTTCGTTCTCAGGGTGCAGGGGGACAAAATGTAAATAAGGTTGCAACGGCAATTCATCTGCGCTTTAATATTATCGCTTCCTCTTTACCTCAATACTACAAAGATCGACTCTTGAAATTCAATGATCAGCGCATTACAAAAGATGGGGTGATCGTGATTAAAGCGCAAGAACACCGCAGTCAGGAACAGAACCGAGAAGAAGCACTGCAACGACTTCAAGAATTAATTAAAAGTGCGATCGCTATTCCTAAACCCCGCAAACCGAGTAAACCGACACGCAGTTCCCAAAGAAAGCGGATGGAGAGTAAAAGTAAGCGATCGCACCTAAAAATGATGCGCGGAAAAGTCATTGATGAAGGGTAATCTAAATTTTAAACCTTTAATCGCTCAGAGGTGAAATGAGGGGAAGAAATATCGGAAGAATCCCCATTCGATTGAGAATTGTGCGCTGATTTATAACGTTCTGCAATCCGACGTTCGGGATCAATTCCTTCAAAGGTTGGGGGAATCCAAACCCGTACTAATAAAATCACGGCTAACACTAATAGAAAGCTACCTGTTGCTAAAATTTGAATCCACTCGGTTTCTAAAACCCCTTTAACAATCACTTCCCGTAACACCGAGACGATAGAAACTTCGACCGCAACCCCAATAGAAACCCGTTTCTCTTGTAAATAAATAATTAACAAGCGAAACAGTTCAACTAAAATTAATAGAAATAAAATATCTGCGGTTACTTCTTGAAAGTTTAAGGGAGGAAGCAGCGAGAAAAACATTTCTCTGAGTTGTAATACCATAAAACAAAACAACCCAATACATAAGGAAATAACAATGAAATCTTGAATCATTTCCAAGGTATTGATAATTTTAAATCGGGCAACCCAGGTGGGCGTTAATTCAGATTGAGGATCAAAGGAGTTTTGCATAGTCGTTTTTATTAAACAATAAAGATTAGAAATCCAAAAATGTGATCTTCCTCTATCCGCTTTTTCAGGAGTGATCTATCCCCCTTGTTAGCGAGCAGAAGTTGTATTCATTCCGGTTTTTGATTGAACTCTAACGTTAGGTTAGCTATTTATTTCTTATAAGTAAACCACTTAATGATTAAAATAACTTATTAAAACAATTATCGGTTCGTAGTTCGTAGTTGCACTTGAGCGCAGCCGTTGAGGACTAAAGTGCAACTACGAGTGATCGCACTGAAGCGCTACTACGAGCTTTTTAGGGTATTAGAAACTGATGCCAATATTCACTTAAAGCTTTGTTGGCAGAACTCGCATCCACCCAATCATCACAATAATTTGCCATAAATTTTAGGAAGTTTGCGATCGCTTTTGATTGTTCCTCATTCAGTAAGCGAAAACGATGATAAGGATCATAGTCAGGGAATTTATCGTATTTATAAATTAGGAAAGCATAAATTGTGGAATCAACAGACCAGGATTGAGAGGTTTGATAATTCTTAAGTGACCAAATCATATAAGCCGGAATATAATAACGAAATCCTTTGGCATCAAAAAAGCTTAAAACATCGCTAAAATACTCGATCAATTTGTCAGAAACATCCTGCCATCGGGTGTCTGTGTCCTTCAGGCGGGCGGTGGCGCGTCCTTCCTCTCCCTCATAATCGTCAATCGCTCGTGCTTCGTGAAGTGAGGTTCCATCCTCGCGAGTCACCTCCGAAAAGGCTGTTGTAATCTGTTGGATTAACAGCAAACTCGCTGCATCTGCTATTTCATCGAGGGTTTGCCAGTTGGGAATTCTGCGATCGCTTTCGGTAGGATAGCGTATATAACTGAGCCATTCCGGTTCGCAAGCCCCAAACTCTACAAAGTTTCGTTGTGCCAAACGTAGGGAAATTGGGTTAGAACCAGGTTCCCATTCCACCATCGCATCTTCCCAACAGCAAATCGGGCAAATTAAATAAGTTCCTGGCGGTTTTTCACTTAGGGTTAGGTAGCCACAACAAGGACAGGGATACATGGCTTTTCTATTAATTTAGCAATCGTTATTTTTAAGATAGCTTGTTGAGGATATTTTTATTTGTAGGGGCGGGGTTTTGTAAGGGCGGGGTCACCCCGCCCCTACTATTTTGGGTCACTAATTTAGACTTGATAATTAGTTTAACTTGTGGTAGTCATGATTCAGTTTCCAATACCTCTAATACCGCTTTTGGCGATAACTTATCCTTAAACCAAATTACAGGAACCGGAAGACGGTTAACATTTACCCCAGCATTTTCTAAGTTTAATCGTTCAGATATAGCTAAAATTAAATTCTCACAATCTGACCGTTGAACTTGATAGAATTTTTTCTGTAAATATTCCGGTCGCCAATAGCCAACAATCTCTAATAAAAACACTCGTCCGTCTGGATGAACTAACCGAAAATCAGGAATCATGACACTCCCTGGAATCGGAATTAAATCAACTTCTCGTTCTAATTTCCATTCGGTTTTGAGTGATTTCCACCGTTCTGCAAAGGATTGTTCGAGCATACTATCATAAGGTTTTCCGGGGGGATAATGGCTGACTAAACCGCAATCGGAATTTAAACTAAAATATCCTGTTCTAACGACGCGAGTATAAGGATCACGTTGTTGTAAAGTTGCTTTTAAACTCCATTTTGTTACGTGCAGCAACGCAGGAATCATTTTTGCTAAGGATAATCCATAGCGGGTACTGGCTTTAAATAAGCTGGTTGGGCCGTCAATGGTTAAAGTAAAACCTTGATCAGCATCCCCTTCAATATAAGTCATTAATTGAAATAATTTTAAATAGCGAAATAGCAGTTTATATTCCCCTGGATCATTGCGATAGGCGTTAATTTTAATCTGACTAGCATGATAGAAAATTCCTTGAACTTGGGATAAATTATAGCGATGTAATAACGCTTCCGGTGCGGGGGATTCAAATTGAGTTAAAATGCGATTTTCTTGTAAATCCGCATACAAACCGGATAATATATGATGGGGTAAAACTTCTCGATTTAACTCTTGGCTGAGTTGAGTTGCTAATTTTTCTAACGTTTGTTCGGTTGCGCGAGAACTGGGTATATTTTGCGCGGCGAATGCAAACACTTTTTGCCGTAGTTCTACAGGTTCTAGGGGACTAATAATTTCAAAGGTACAAAAACTACTTCTTAATAAATGCGCTAACCCTCGTTTGAGTCGATAGTCGGGACTATCCCCTTCAAATTCTTGTAATCTTCGGTTTAGTTCGCCTTGGGTTTGATTGACAGATTCTTCAAAACAACGAATCACTTCTGTTGCAATGGTTAAGTTTTTAGAATCAATTTTTAGGCGGAGGGGAATAACGGTTTCTCCCTGTTGTTTATTACTTAAATATTCAGAAGGAAGCATGGGAGGAATTAAGAATTAAGAATTAAGAATTAAGAATTAAGAATTAAGAATTAGGGAACAGAACAGCGCTTTGTAGAGACGCGCCAGGGCGCGTCTCTACTTTTTAAAACTCATCAAAGTCTTTTTCATTATATTTTCCTGGGGATTCTGCGACTCGTTTTTGGGAATAAGAATTGTTACCATAAAGGGGAGTGGGTTGGAAAATATCTAATTGTTGACCATCGGAGGGTTGAGATTTTTTTGGTTTAGAAACATTCGGTTTTGTTTCTCCTTTGCGACGTTGGGCGGTGCGTTCTTCGCTGGTATCTTCGGTAACAACTTCATATAAAATCGCTTGTTTATTGGGGGTGTTTCCTTTCCTTAATACTCGCCCTAACCGTTGAATATATTCACGTTCTGATCCGGTACCCGATAAGATAATTGCAATTTTAGCATCAGGAACATCCACCCCTTCATTTAATACATGGGAAGCAATTAAGGTTTTATACTCCCCTTGGCGAAATTTACTTAAGATTTCATGGCGTTCTTTAATGGGGGTTTGATGGGTAATTGCCGGAATTAAAAAGGCTTGAGATATCCTATAAACTGTGGAATTATCAGCCGTAAAAATTAAGGTTTTTTCAGGATAATGTTGAGCTAATAAATCAGCTAATATTCTAATTTTACCATCGGTACAAAGGGAGATTTCTTTGGCTTGACGATGGGCTAACATCGCGCGTCTTCCCGCAGGCGATCGCGCACTTAACATCACAAATTGTTTCCATCCTTCTAAACTGGCTAATTTAAGATTATTTTGTTTTAAAAACTCGTTCCTAATTTTAATTTGTTCTTGGTAAACGTTTTTTTCTTTGGGAGAAAGTTTGACTAAAATTTGAACAATTTTATGATCCGCTAATGCTGCCCCTGCTAACTGTTCAGGGGTTTTTCGATAAATTTCTGACCCAATTAATGCCGATAAATCACTATGTCTACCATCAGAACGTTCAGGGGTTGCGGTTAGTCCTAACCGATAAGGTGCTAAAGAATATTCCGCTATCACTCGATAAAAATCCGTTGGTAGATGATGACATTCATCAAAAATTAATAACCCGTATTTATCGCCAATGGTTTCTGAATGAATGGTTGCGCTATCATAAGTTGCCACTAAAATTGGGGTTTTATCCCTCGATCCGCCTCCTAATAACCCAATTTCCATATCAGGAAAAGCTGCTAATAAATGGGCATACCATTGGTGCATTAAATCCAAGGTTGGCACAACAATTAAGGTACTTTTACACAAGGTTTGCATGGCTAATTGTGCCAAGTAAGTTTTACCGGATGCGGTGGGTAAAACGACAACTCCTTGATAGTTTGAATCTTGCCAAGCTTGTAATGCTTCCTGTTGATGTAGATAGGGAGGCATTTCAAAACTAGGGGTTAATTCTAAGGATAAAAAATTTTGAGCTTGATCAATAATCTCTAAATTTTCTCCTCGTAAACAATCGAGTAAGGCGCGATAAAAAAAAGCGGGAACTCGAAATTTTTCAACGCGATCATCCCAAATGGCAAAATCAATCCAAGCTTTTCCTTTTGGGGGTGGATGCAATAATAAGGTTCCCCGATCAAATATCAGTGTTGGTGTGCGAGGCATGAGTCAAATTAGATGCGTTTAATGTAGAAAAAATTGCTTGAATTAACACTATTATACTTAATTTTACTATCAATATACCCATTTGATGGCAATTCGTATACAATTCTCAATATCTACCTAACTTACAAACCCTCAATCAATTGGGAAGCAGATTATTATGTTACTCCAGGGATCTCAACGTAGTAAATTAGATGATACCGATGATACGCTCTTTTATTCGTTTCCTCGCTTTGTCACCCATGTTGATGAAGGATTTATTGATCAGTTAACGAACCTTTATCGAGAGCGCTTAAAACCCAATACTCGCATTTTAGATTTAATGAGTAGTTGGGTGTCTCATCTTCCCGATGACATAGAATTTGCTCATGTGGAAGGACATGGAATGAATGAGGAGGAACTTGCTAAGAATTCTCACCTTGATCATTATTTTACCCAAGATTTAAACCAAGATCCCAAACTTCCTTTAAAGGATCAAGATTTTGATGGAGTTTTAATTTGTGTTTCGGTTCAATATTTGCAATATCCCGAAGCGATTTTTTCAGAAATTCATCGCATTTTAAAACCCGGAGGGATTGCAATTATTAGCTTTTCTAACCGGATGTTTTATCAAAAAGCGATCGCGGCTTGGAGAGACAGCAGCGAGTCCCATCGGCTTGACCTGGTGAAAGGATATTTTAATTCGGTAAAAGTTCAAGATTCTCCTGGCTTTACGGTTCCAGAAGTTGTTGTTCACCAGTCTAAAACCCCTGCATTTATGCAAATGTTAGGGATGGGAGGAAGCGATCCATTTTATGCGGTAATTGCGTCTCGAATTTAACACTCAGAAACCTTAGAAACCCGGTTTCTTTGAGAAACCGGGTTTCTAACGCCTCACCTTTTTATTAAAAGTAATCTAATGAAACCTTATCAACAAATCCCAATTCAAGATTGTGGTGAACCTTTAGTAGAGATTCCGTTAGAACAATTTGCGGTAGAAACTCCCCATGCGTATCAGAAATTAGGCGCACCTTATCAAAGTTCGCCTTATTATTTAAGGGAAAGTGTTTTAGCTCGTTTAATCGCAGCCCAATCTGAATTACAGAAACAATATAATAACTGGAAAATTTTTATTTTTGATGCTTATCGTCCTGTGGAAGTGCAGCAATTCATGGTAGATTATACGTTTAATGAATTATTAAAAGAACGGGGATTAACTCAAGCTGAACTTTCGCCAGAACAGCATCAATTAATTTTAACAGACGTTTATCAATTTTGGGCAGCACCGAGTTTAAATCCGGCTACGCCACCC
>JBMDYE010000312.1:0-5633 GCA_048595135.1 Planktothrix sp.
TCACAGAAGGTTTACTCATAAAAAAGTTTTGCGAAGTTGCGTTACAAATTATAACTCAGTTAGCCAGTTTGAGGGGTCGGGCAAAGGGGAGAAAGTGGCAAGTCGGACGATGTTGTGTCCATCACTATCCTAAGTAGGATGGGCAGAGCCCATCAAACCCCATCCCTTATAGTCGTGTTCCAGGCTAAGTTGGATAATTTTTCTGGCACAATAGAGGCTGTTCTGAAACTGCGGTTATTGTAGTTATTGATTAATTATGAAATATATTGATTTATTCTGTGGAATTGGAGGATTTAGAATTGCCATTAATCAAGTCTTAAAAGCAAAAAATATTAATTCTGAATGTGTATTTTCTTCTGATATTAATCGAGATGCTCAAACGGTGTATGAATCCAATTTTCAGGAAAAGCCTTTAGGAGATATTACTCAAATTGATGCTGAGGATATTCCCGATCATGATCTTCTGTTGGCAGGGTTTCCTTGTCAAGCCTTTAGTATTTGCGGGCAGTTAAAAGGCTTTGAAGATACAAGAGGAACATTATTTTTTGAAATTTCTAGAATTTTAAAAGCTAAAAAACCAAATTATTTTATTTTAGAAAATGTTAAACAATTAGTCGGTCATAATCAAGGAAAAACCTTAAACTCTATTTTAGAAATTTTAGATAAATTAGGCTATTTTGTTCAATATAAAGTGTTAAATGCGCTTAATTTTGGATTACCGCAAAAGCGAGAACGGATTTTTATTGTCGGTTATCGTCAACCCTTGCCCTTTCGATGGGACGTTGAAAAAATACCGATGAAACCTTTAACGGAAATTTTAGAATCTCAGGTGTCGTTATCTTATTATGCGTCAGAAAAAATTAGAACTAATCGGTTAATTAAATATCAAGGAGCATTAAAAACAGAACCGATGATTTGGCATGAAAATAAAGCGGGTCATATTAGTGCCTATCCCTATTCCTGTGCTTTAAGGGCAGGAGCATCCTATAATTATTTATTAGTCAATGGAGAACGACGGTTAACGGAGCGAGAAATGCTACGTTTGCAAGGTTTTCCTGATGATTTTAAGATGGAGGTTTCCTATTCTACGGCTCGTCGGTTAATTGGGAATAGTGTTCCCGTTCCTTGTGTGGTGTATGTGATGACAGCCTTATGGGATGCAAGCGCAAAATTTCATCTTGAAATTAATCTAGCCCATCAGTTCAAAGCTTTGAATATTAACTAATTTTAATAGATTGAATTCAATACGCATACAGAGAGGATTGATGGGCAGAGCCCATCCTACAGGAACCCGGTTTCTTGAGGTTAGTAGAAACCGGGGGGGTTAGGCTTAATCGCAAAAAATCAGACTTTCTCTAGGAGAAACCTGATTTCTTCAATGATTGGTACGATTATTTTGTCCATTCGGTGTGGAAGAATTCCCCTCTGGGCTTATCAATGCGTTCGTAGGTATGAGCGCCAAAATAATCCCGTTGCGCTTGGGTTAAATTCTGAGGTAAGGTTGCCCGTCGATAACTATCGAAATAATCTAACGAAGCACTAAACGCAGGAACAGGAATTCCTAATTTATTCGCCGTCGCTAACACCTCTCGCCAAGCCTCTTGACGGTCTAAAATGGTTTGTTTGAATTCCGGTGCTAAGAGTAAATTCGGCAGGTCAGGATTCTCACTATAGGCATTTTTAATTTTATTCAAAAATCCCGCCCGAATAATACAACCGCCTTTCCAAATTCGAGCCATTTCCCCTAAGTCTAAGTTATACCCAAACTGTTTGGAAGCGGCTCCTAACAACGCCATCCCTTGAGCATAGGAACAGATTTTAGAACAATACAAGGCATCCCGAATTTTATTCACTAACAGCTTCGTATCGCCTTGATATTCACCAGACGGCCCTGGTAATTCTTTAGAAGCAGCAACCCGTTCATCTTTAATCGATGAAATAATCCGGCTATTCACCGCCGCCGTAATGGTGGGAATACAAACCCCCAAGTCTAACGCACTCACCACCGTCCAGCGTCCGGTGCCTTTTTGTCCGGCGGAATCTAAAATCATTTCAACTAATGGATTGTGGGTTTCTGCATCCATTTTCTTGAAAATATCCGCCGTAATTTCAATTAAAAACGAGTTGAGTTCGTCCGTTGTATTCCACTCAGAAAACACTTCATGGAGTTCTGGCGCATTTAACCCCGCTACGTTTTTGAGGAGGTCGTAGGCTTCTGCAATTAACTGCATATCCCCATATTCAATGCCGTTATGCACCATTTTCACATAATGACCCGCACCGCCAGGGCCAATAAACGTCACACAGGGGCCGTCATCGACTTGGGCGGCAATTTTAGTCAGAATCGGTTCTAACTCCCGGTAGGAGGCTTCGGTTCCCCCCGGCATTAAGCTAGGCCCCCAAAGGGCGCCTTCTTCTCCACCGCTAACCCCCATCCCCACGAATCCTAATCCGGTGGATTCTAATTCTTTAGTGCGGCGTTCGGTATCTTCATAGAGGGAGTTTCCCCCATCAATAATCATGTCATCTTGATCCAGTAAGGGCTTAAGCTGGTCAATGACTGCATCAACGGGTTTCCCCGCTTTCACCATTACCAAAATCCGGCGGGGACGTTCCAGGGATTGGACAAATTCTTCCAGGGTATATGCCGCTTTAACGTTTTTTCCTTGCGCCCGTTGCTGCATAAACTCATCGGTTTTGGCAGATGTGCGGTTGTATACAGCAATCGGAAATCCGTTCCGTTCCACGTTGAGCGCCAGGTTTTCACCCATGACGGCTAGACCAATTACACCAAATTTCTGTAGGGTCATAGATGAGGACTCTCTATAATGTTCTAAGTTGTGAATAGTGTTTTTACCTTAACGTCGATTTTGCATTAGGTATAATTAAGGTCATATTTTTTTTAGGTTTTGCGATATTCTAAGCAGTAGAATAATTCGCTTAGTCGGTGTTGTTTCAAAGGTTGGGGAATTCAGTTAGGATGGAAGAATTACAGTATCTTGCCACCTGGGTTAAAGAACAGCACGCTCAAGAGTACATTTTGACTTGGTTGTTAACTCAACCGGGCTTGTGGTGGTCAAATGGAGAAGTTTATCAAGCGGTCTTACAAAAGTCGGGTAAACGGTTAAAAGAATTTGTCAAGAAAAGCAAACAAGGAGATCTATTTCAAGGCATTGCCGATAAAATTGTTGCTGATGAAAGTTGGGATCAAATTGCGGCAAGTCTAGCCCGCTTAATGGTGGTTTATCAAGAGGAACTGGTGAAGTTACAAGACCAAGGACGCTTACAAAACACCCCACCTCGGACGCCCCAGATACAACGTCCTTCCCCTCCCTCTAACAAATCTTGGTCAAATCTAGATGTCCAACAGCAACCCCTCCCCGATCCCAACGCCGACGCGTTAACAGGACTGTAGGAAGAATTAAGAATTAAGAATCGCGTAGCGTCCTGAGTGGAACGAAGGATCAGAATTAAGAATTAAGAATTAAGAGGGAACAGCTTAACTGGGAACAGGGAATAGGGAAGAGAAAAGAAGCACGCTTTGACTGATGACGTGTCTGACTGATAACTGTACGGGCGAAGCATACGTTCGACAACTTATCGGTTTTTCTTCTAGATTACTGTCCGAAAGATCCGCCCCTACGACTGATGACTGGTGACTGGTGACTGGTGACTGATCCAGGGTTCGTGTTTTTAGATACAGTCTCAAGGGGAGTGGGCTATTGATAATAAAGAGGGCTTGAGGAATGTTATTGTGAAACCCATTATGAAACCTCGGATTATTGTTTGTAGTTTGGGTCGCACAGGCTATAAGATTTTTACGTTATTGAGGCAACAAGGCGCGATTGTTGTTGGCATTAGCGATCGCCCCATTCGGGGGGAAGGATCGGATGTGGTGGTGGGCAATATTCGTTCCGCTTCAACGTTACTCGCGGCGGGAATTCAAAAAGCGCATACGTTAATTTTAGCGGGAAATGATGAAGCTACGAATTTAGAGATTTTAATGCAGGCGCGAATTCTCAATCCTAAAATTCGGATTATTAATCGTTTGTTTAATCCGAATTTAGGGGAGCGGCTGGATCAAACGTTAGCGGATCATACCTCTATGAGTGTGTCCGCCCTAGCGGCTCCAGTTTTTGCGTTTGCGGCTTTAGGAAATCGAGCGATTGGACAGTTAGAATTATTTAAGCAAACTTGGCCGATTCATGAAGAATTTATCGATGAAACTCATCCTTGGAAAGGAAAAAGGATTCGGGATTTATGGGATGATCCAAACCGAATGTTGATTTATTATTTACCGTTCACGGCTCAAATGGATTTAGTTTCGGCTGTGATGCAGGAACACTATTTAAAACTGGGCGATCGCTTAATTATTGCCACTAAACCTAACATTCAACGTTCCCATCAAACTTTATTCCAAAAACTTGATAAACTTAAAAATAAATTACAAAAATTTCAACAACACGCGCAATCTGCGTTAATCGTTACTTTTATTTTATTCTTAACGATTTTAGGAGCCTCTTTAACCTATATCACCGTTGATCCTAGCCATTCTTTTGTCGATTCTCTCTATTTTTCTGTTGGGATGATTACCGGGGCAGGGGGCAATGAAAAAGTAGCAGAAGCCGCCCCAGATAGCATCAAATTGTTCACTGTTCTCATGATGTTGGTGGGAACTGGAGTCATTGGGATCAGTTATGCGTTACTGAATGATTTTATTTTAGGAACTCGCCTCAAAGATTATTGGAATGCTACCCGTGTCCCTGAACGAAATCATTATATTATTTGTGGTTTAAGTGGGTTAGCAATTAAAACAGCCCAGCATTTACAACAAAATGGCTATGAAGTGGTCGTGATTGAACGAGACCCCAATTGTCGTTTAATTAATACCGCAAAATCCTTAAAGATTCCCGTAGTAGAGGGGGATGCTAGTTTAGCGAATACCCTTAAAAGTGTAAATGTCCAAAAAGCAGAAGCGTTATTAGCCGTTACCAGTGATGGTACCACGAATTTAGAACTGGCGTTAAGTGCTAGGGCTTTAGCTCCCCGTTTACGGGTGATTGTCCGCGCTCACGATTCCCATTTTGCCTTAATGGTGCAACAGGTATTTGACTTTGAAGCGGTATTGAGTCCCACAGAAATTGCGGCTCCTGCTTTTGCGGCGGCGGCAATTGGGGGACGAATTCTGGGGAATGGAATTACCGCCGATAGTCTTTGGGTGGCGTTATCTATTCTAATTACTCCCAGTCATCCGTTCTGTGGAAAACGAGTTCAAGATGTGGCGAGAAAGGTCGATTTTGTTCCCTTATATATTGAGACTGATCATCACACAATTCACAGTTGGGAGCTATTAAATTTTCTTCTGAATGCTGGGGATACTTTATATTTGACTTTACCAGGTCATCGGATTGAACAATTGTGGCAATCAATTCCTGCTGAACAGGTTAGTTTAGAGGAGAATCCGGGGAATCCCGGACAGTCTCCTTCAAATCCATCAGCCGTTATGAATTAGGATTGATCAATGAAGCGGTAATCAATCGTTTCAACGTTATTCTCGATCTAGATATCAAAACCCTCCTAACCCACAACTCAGAGGCGAGAAGGTGGTGGGTTAGAAGGTTAGGTTAAGGCTA
>JBMDYE010000313.1:0-1938 GCA_048595135.1 Planktothrix sp.
CAGGTTTGATCAGTAAACTGTTATTAATAGAAGATTTCTGATCAATAATTGTTTTAATTGTACACCATCTTTCTACAGGCTTTGAACGCTCATCATCCGCTTTAATCCAAATAGAAATTCCCAAGTTTTGGTTGTCTGAATTGGTAATTTTTAAGTGATATTTTTCGGTTGTACCTCTCCTAATATGGAGGTTTTTTTGAGACTTTTCTTCCTGAATAAAAATAGGAGTACGGGTAGATTGCATTCTAAATATCTCCAGTTATGGCAACAGACGTGTCTGTGTTTGATATTGGGTTTTGATTGCAAGAGAACAGGAAACAGGAAACAGAGGAATGGGAAAGATAAACCGGGTAACTGCCATCAATACAACTGATTACCGATTTATGCGTTTCTTCATACAGTCTTTCATATTTTTGATTGTGATTTTTTTGATACTAACCTGATTATTCTTGCCATCAAAAGCCAGACGAATTTCATCATTAAAGGTTTTAATATCAACACTATTCAGTCTAGTTTCGGGAAATTGAGCAATGACTTTTCCCTGTTCAGAATTCCTGGTTCCATTGGGATTTAGTGACCATAGCATCACTCGTCCATCATCTCCGGTACTAGCAAGATAGCAGCCATTTTGACTAAATGCAACTGCCCGAATTGGTTGACGATTATGGCCATCATTCCACTGTTGTAAACGAGCTTCTGAACAGTCCAATGTTTCACCCCTTCCTGGTGATTCTTTAATACATTGACGAATTTTATCAAGATTCCATAATGTAATATATCCTTCTGTATCTGCGCTGGCTAAAAGGTTGGGAAAGTTAGTTTTTTGAATGTCTTCATGGGTTGCTAAACTGGTAATATAGTCATATTGGTTAAAGATTCTATCAGGTTCATTTTCCCAACTATAATTCAGGTAATATAAGTTATTTTGAGTTGGAGATTGTGAGTTTTCCTCTGGAGATGTATCATAATAATAATCTGATTGATTGTTCTCCTCAAATTTTTGCCAATTCTCCCAATTTTCCCAAATTGCTATTTTATTATATTGACCTGCAAAAAACACTAATCTAGGTTGATCTCGGTGTTCATTAATTGTTAGGGTGAGTAATGAAAAAGGTTGTTTTAAAATTAACTCTCGACCAATTCTTAGGTTATCTTTATAGAGATCATAGGTTTCGGCAAGGGGTTCTAGTCCAGACTGCTGTTTAACCTTCCGAGTTTGTCGAATTTCTGATGTATTAACGTCAGAGTCAATGGTCGCTAAATCCCACACTCTCACCATTCCACTCCCATGGGCGCTCAATAGATAACGAGAATCGTTAGTAAATTCTAAGCCAAAAACACGGTCATTTTTACTTTCATCAATATAAATTTTGCCCTGTCTTTCGCTATTTGTAACATTCCAAAGATTGATTTCTCCTGTTTCTAAACCTGCGGCAACTTGTTGATTATCTTGGGGCAAAAAACGAACAATCCGCACTGCTTTTTCATTGTCGTTAGTAATCACTTTGGGTACAGAAAGTTGATTTCCTTCAACTTGCCAATAGCGAATACTGCGATCGCTTGAACCACTCACGACTGTATTAACTTTCCCATCAAAAGCTACAGAATTAACTGGATCAGTATGATGATTTTTCGGTGTGAGTAACCACCACAGTCCGGCGAATAAAATCATTAACAATAACGCTAAGAGTTGTAACCAAAATGGAATAATGGGTTTCTGGGTTAGCGTAATCGTTTGCGATTCTGGCTGAAGAAAGATTGGATGACTTTTATTGTCATAAAACTGACCGTTAAATAAATGAGGTTTGAGCTTGAAATACAGTTTACTTCCCCTTCCTAACCAAGAGCGAGTTTGACTAATTTTTAATATTTTAATTGCCGATTCTTCTGGATAAATTGCCTCAAAATTTAATCCCGTATAAATGCAGAGAGATTGCT
>JBMDYE010000314.1:0-31042 GCA_048595135.1 Planktothrix sp.
CCAATCTCCCTGGGGAATTTGCAGCGCATGATGTTCTTCATGGCTGAGAGTAGCAAACTCAGAGATAACCCGCAGATACAGCGTCCCATAATGTTCATAGAGTTCTGCTTGTCCGTTTGAAATCTGATGTTTGTGTCCGGTGGCTTCACCGAGGGCAAGCACCAGATGGTCTTGCTTGTTACCTTCGACTGCTGTGCTGGGAATTAAAAGAATGTCACCTTGTCGCATGGGTTGCATTGCACTTCTCCTGTATAGCCGTTGTTATTTCCCAGTCTAATCGCTGTGAATACTGGCGTTAGGATCAAAATCACTTTACAGTTGGCTCCAAATGATTTGTTGAGGTTATTTAGGATTCTGAGGTGATTATCCTGGGGCTAATTCTCTTGGGCGATGCCGACAGGCGGCGGCTACGCCATCGCACAGTTCAGTAATTTTAGGTTTCTGCTGCAAAAACTTCGGGGTCAATATTCCAATTCACCCAAGAAATGGCAGCACGAGCAGAGGTGAGGTCAGGTGGAACCCGCAAAACGTGAATATGATTTGTACTCGGACAAGTCATTTTTAATAGATGAATCGGTTCATCATCCACATTCGTATCGATTTTGATCAAGGTATATTCGCGCCAACGATCAAGTTCAACGGCTTCGAGTTCCTCACAGATGCGCTCATAACCGATTTGTTGGATCAATACTCTACGCATTTCAGCATTTTTTTCCGTCAATAGCCACTTGGCTTTCCACTGGCTGAGGTGAGTCCAGTATTGTCGAGGAAGTCCAACCCCAAATGCAGAAACTCCCAAGTGTTGATTAGGATGATTAGCAAGTGCTGATAAATCTTGAATTGGATTGTTGTTTAGATGAAGATATTCTAAGTTTTGTAATTGTCCAATTTCTGAGGGCAATGTTGTGAGTTTATTGTTGTATAGGTTAATAATACTTCCTAAGTTTTGTAATTGTCCAATTTCTGAGGGTAATGTGGTGAGTTGGTTGTTGTATAGATGAAGATATTGTAAGTTTTGTAATTGTCAAATTTCTGAGGGTAATGTGGTGATTTGGTTTTACGCTAGATAAAGTGTTTGTAAGTTTTGTAATTGTCCAATTTCTGAGGGTAATGTGGTGAGTTGGTTGTACGCTAGATAAAGTGTTTGTAAGTTTTGTAATTGTCCAATTTCTGAGGGTAATGTGGTGAGTTGGTTGTCGTATAGATGAAGATATTGTAAGTTTTGTAATTGTCCAATTTCTGAGGGTAATGTGGTGAGTTGGTTGTTGTATAGATTAAGTGTTTGTAAGCTTTGTAATTGTCCAATTTCTGAGGGTAATGTGGTGAGTTGGTTGGACTCTAGATTAAGTTCTTGTAAGTTTTGTAATTGTCCAATTTCCGAGGGTAATGTGGTGAATTGATTGCCCTCTAGATCAAGTTTTTGTAAGTTTTGTAATTGTCCAATTTCCGAGGGCAATGTGGTGAATTGATTAACCCTTAGAGAAAGTCTTCCTAAGTTTTGTAATTGTCCAATCTCTGAGGACAATGCGGTGAGTTTGTTGATCGATAGACCAAGTGTTTGTAAGTTTTGTAATTGCCAGATTTCGGGAGGTAATGTGGTAAGTTTGTTGCTCCGTAGCTCAAGTGTTTGTAAGTTTTGCAATTGCCCGATTTCGGGAGGTAATGTGGTAAGTTTGTTGCTCTCTAGAAAAAGTTTTTGTAAGTTTTGTAATTGCCCGATTTCGGGAGGTAATGTGGTGAATTGATTGCTCCGTAGCTCAAGTGTTTGTAAGTTTTGTAATTGCCCGATTTCGGGAGGTAATGTGGTGAATTCGGTATGGAGCCCTATATGAAGTGTTTGTAAGTTTTGTAATTGCCCGATTTCTGGGGGCAATGTTATGAGTCCGATAAACTTTAGATAGAGTTCTTTCAGATTTCTATGCTTTTGAAAAAAATCCGATGAAAATTCTGGAAATTGTTCTATGAATAATTTATCAGGTTTCATTATTATCTCCAGTTGTTTAAAGTTCTACAATATCCGCCTAACGCTTCAACGGCGAGTATTTCTCTGTAGCATCAAGCTCTACAGTTCTAAACGTCTGTACAGCGTCAGGAGGTAACGGTTACTTCTCTAACCGCACCGCATACCATTGCAGATATTGACCCGCACCGACATCAAGGTCGCAACTGGTATCAAGCAGATACTTCGCTTGTTCTTCAATTGTTGCAAAGCGCTGTAAATCTCTGGGTAAGTTGTCTTGACATCCCGCTAAAACTGATTTGAGCTTGGACAGCAGTTCCTCAGCACTCAAGAACTGTTCAGGTTGGTTCGTTTCTAACACCACAAAGGTGTCTTCACTGTACATTAAGGCATCTGGCATAGGTGATTTCTTAATATTTGATGTTGATCCAGAGGAAGACGCTCATAATACGGGACAATTGGTAAGTGTCTCGTGTTACGATCAAATTAATCCCGAAAATTCCGACCGGATTACCGGAATTTGACAGCGAGGTGGGTTGAGCAGAATTTCGGCTGATTGCCAAGCAAGGTTCAACCCGTCATATTTTTTTCTTGAAATCGACAGCGCACTACTATGACAATATCTGCAACCCCTCCCAAAATCAAAAAACCCTCCAAAGTTGAAGGCATTAAAGAACGCAGTGATTTTCTGCGGGAACCCTTGGCGACGGAACTATTCAATGATGCCAACTTCTTCACGGATGACGCCATTCAGATCCTTAAGTTTCATGGTTCCTATCAACAGGATAACCGAGATAATCGCATTAAAGGTCAAGAAAAAGATTATCAAATGATGCTGCGAACTCGCAGTCCTGGGGGCGTAATTCCACCGCAATTATACTTAACCATTGATCGGTTATCGGATCTTTATGGCAATCACACCATTCGCGCCACCACCCGTCAAGGCTTCCAATTACACGGCGTTTTAAAGAAAAACCTAAAAACGGTTTTATCAGAAATTATTAAAAATATGGGGTCTACTTTAGGCGCTTGTGGGGACTTAAACCGCAACGTCATGGCTCCTCCAGCCCCTTATAAAAATCGCCCTGAGTATGAATATGCCCGTAGTTATGCCAATAATATTGCTGACTTATTAGCCCCTCAAACCGGAGCTTATTATGAGATTTGGTTAGATGGGGAAAAAGTCATTACCGGGGAAGAAGCACCGGAAGTCAAAGCCGCTCGTTTAAAAGATCAAAATAATACGGTTTTTACCGATAGTGAAGAACCGATTTATGGAACCCATTATATGCCGCGTAAATTCAAATGTGCGGTGACGGTTCCTGGCGATAATTCCATTGATTTGTATACCCAAGATTTAAGCTTGGTTGTGATTACAAATGCCAACGGAGAATTAGAAGGGTTTAATATTTTTGCAGGCGGTGGCTTAGGACGTACCCATAATAAAGAAGATACTTTTGCCCGGGTTGCCGATGAAATTGGCTATGTAGATAAAGAGGATGTTTATGATGCGGTAAAAGCGATTTTTGCCACTCAACGGGATTATGGCGATCGCACCGACCGACGCCATGCCAGACTGAAATACCTCATTCATGATTGGGGTGTGGATCGGTTCCGCGAAAAAGCAGAGGAATATTTTGGCAAATCTTTCCTTCCCTTTAAACCGTTACCCGCTTGGAAATACGAAGATTATTTAGGATGGCATGAACAGGGAGACGGAAAACTGTTTTTGGGAATTTCCATTGAGAATGGTCGCATTAAAGATGAAGGAAACTTCCGCCTCAAAACCGCATTGCGGCAGATTGTTGAACAATTCCAAGTTCCCCTTTTGGTCACCGCTAGCCAAGATGTGATTGTTTATGATATTGCTCCCGAAGCTCAACAGAAGATTCAAATTCTGTTAGATGAACATGGGATCAAAAAAGTGGAAGACATTGATCCCTTGGTGCGGTATTCGATGGCTTGTCCCGCTTTTCCCACTTGCGGACTCGCGATCGCTGAATCAGAGCGGGCTATACCTAGTATATTGGAACGGATTCGGGTATTGTTGGACAGTGTGGGACTCGCACAGGAGCATTTTGTCATTCGGATGACCGGATGCCCCAATGGTTGCGCGAGACCCTACATGGCGGAGTTAGGCTTTGTCGGAAGTCACGTCAATGCCTATCAAATTTGGCTGGGTGGCTCTCCTAACCAAACTCGATTGGCCCAACCGTTTGTCGATCGCTTGCCGATTGAAGAGTTAGAAACGTTTCTAACCCCGATTTTGGTCTATTTCAAGCAAAATCGGCTATCAGAAGAGCGTTTTGGTGATTTTTGCCATCGGGTCGGCTTTGACCAACTTCGTCAGTTCATATCAAATTACTCAACTACTGCTTCGATGAACATTGAGACCAAAGACCCTACCGTGCTGACGGATATCCAGACCCTACCAGAGACAGTTGACGCTACTCCCCTTGATCCGAGCAAAATTCGTCATCGGGTCAGTGTCAGGGATTCTATTTATAACCAGCTTAAGGCTGAATCCAAACGTTTGGGTAAACCAGTGGTTGAGTTAGCAACTCAAGCGATTGAAGAATTTTTAGATAAGCTGAAAGCCCAACAATAGGATTGAACCTTTATGATTTTAGGTTAGAGTCTCTAACCGAAAATTATATCCGTTTTAATCAATGGTTCAACTCCAACGCATTGCGATCGCCTCTCAACAAATTCAAAACGAACACTTAACCCTAATGGCTGAACAACAGCATTATTTAGGTCGAGTGTTACGGTTGAAAGAGGGCGATCGCTTTATTATTATTACCCCGGATGGGGAATGGTGGATTGCAGAATTATTAGTGACGTTACCCAGTGATTCTCCGCAAGCAAAATTAATCGAACGGGTTACGATTCAAACCGAATTACCGATTGAAATTAGCTTAATTGTTGCCTTACCGAAAGGGGATGGATTTGAAGATATTGTCCGGTATGGAACCGAGTTAGGGGTGAGTCAATTTATTCCGGTGATCAGTCAAAGAACAATATTAAAACCCAGTCCTCAAAAAGTAGACCGTTGGCGGCGTATTGCCACAGAAGCCGCCGAACAATCCGAACGTCAAATGATTCCAACCCTTGTTGATCCGGTTTCTTTCAAACACTATTTATCGGTTGCCAGTTCTCAACAAATTTCGACTCAATATATTTGTGAAGCCAGGGGAAATTATCCCCATTTAATGAAAGAAATAATATCATTTAAACCCGAAAAACTGCTCATTGCAACGGGGCCGGAAGGGGGGTGGACAGAGGAGGAAGTTAAGGAGGCGATCGCGATCGGTTTTCAACCTGTATCGTTAGGAAAGCGGATATTAAGGGCTGTTACAGCGCCGATTGTAGCAGTTTCTCAAATTGTTGGGGTGATGGAACTACGCTAATATCAAAGAAACCGGGTTTCTGCCTTAATCTTTCTTGCCTAACAGAAACAATCATGAAGAAACCCGGTTTCTCAGAACCCACAGATCCGCCAAAAATCTTTTAAAGACAGGTTACAAATTTACATAACTTTAATCTACTTGACCCCTAAAAAAAATGGAGTAGAATGAACCTGACTCATCGTTATGGGTCAGGGGTCAATCCCGCCAGAGGGAATTAGCCCCAAGTTTGAGCGTATCTTAGTTTAAGCCTAATATTTCCCAGGAGGAAACCATCATGAGTATCGAAGATAAAATCAAAGCTGCTGCTAAAAATGTTGAAGGTAAATTAGAAGCCGCAGCAGGTGAGTTAACAGGTGACAATCAAATGAAAGCATCTGGACAAGTCAAACAAGTGCAAGCCGCCGGAATGGATAAAATGGCTGACCTCCAAGATCAAGCTAAAAGTTTAATTGATGGGGTCATGGATGCAGCTAACAAAGCCATTGACAACATGAAAAAATAAGATTCGTTAATCAAATTATCTGAGATCCTGCAAAGGTTCTGGTTAGATTCTTCTCTTAAAAAAAGTAGGGCTGTTGAGTTTGTTGCCTAATTTTCAAGGGTTAATTTCTAAGTGTTTGGTAGGAACCCAGATTTTTGATCCCGTCATCGATCCTGAAGACTGGGTTTCTACTATCACTTTTTTGAGTGAGCGAAATTTTAGCTAGGCTGTTGGGGAACTCCCAACTAAAGCTGGTGATGGGATTTGAACCCGCGACCGGCTGATTACAAATCAGCTGCTCTACCACTGAGCTACACCAGCACGATCTTGATTATAGCAAAACTGATTAATTTTGATCAAGGGTTTTTAACTTTTTTTGGGTTATAGGGTTTCTAGATAACTTAATAAATCAGCCATATCCTGGGTACTAGGTTGGAATTTGGGCATCGGTGGGGTTCTCCCACTAATCACTTGCTGGATAATGCCGATTTCTGATTTACGTTGGGAAACGTCCTGCAAACTTGGGCCCACTTGACTACTCGCTTGCCAAGCATGGCAACCTGCACAGTTATAAACAAAGATGTCCTGTCCCCTCGCTGGATCACCTTCTAAAGATAAAACAGTTTCAACATAGGGATCGACAACGTTCAACTTAGGGAGGACAAAAATCCAAAGGGCGATCATCACCATCGCCACCAAGGCAACTCCGGCGAGTCTTCGGATTAAAACTTCAATTTGTGCGATCGCAAGCTGGTTATCCAATGTCTAAATAATTTGAGAAGGATTGAAAGAAAACTTTACACTGTAACTAGCTTATAACTTTGCCCCTCTAAGAGCAAGTCTTCTGTTGGTAGCTCAGGAAAGGAGGCGTGACGTGTGAAGGGTTTGAGGTTTCAGAAATTTAGGGCGATGTTCGGGAGAGGTCTCTAAGCTTATATGATTAAGAATTGAAACATTAATTCATCTAAAAGGAGTCTGAAGTGGTAGAACCTTTATTGTCCGGTATTGTACTCGGCTTAATCCCCGTCACCCTGTTAGGTTTGTTTTTTGCAGCTTACCAACAATATCGTCGGGGTAATAACCTCAAGATGGACTAAGCATCTAAAAGTTTGCTAACCTCCTGTTGAGCCCTCTAGGGTCAACAGGTAGGTCATCGACAAGATTAAAATTATGCTCCAACTAGGAACGGGTCTAGGATCAATCGTTGCTATCATCCTGCTTGTGGTGATCGTGATTCTCCTGATTCTTTATTTTCGAGGGGTATTTCGAGAACGGCATCACTACCAAGTCAGAAATTTACCCGCACCCACAGATCCTAATTTTGCCTTTACCGTTGCTTGTTTATCGGATTCATTTATTACCGAGGGAGAAGTAACCGGATTTTGGGTCGAGGCGGATCAAATCTATGAGGCGCGACTCAACGCCATTCGCCAAGCTCAGGATTTGATTCAGTTTGAAACCTATGCGATGACGCCAGGACGACGGGCGGATCAATTTGCTGAAGCTTGGATAGAACGCGCTCAAGCGGGGGTCAGAGTTCATATTCTGGTGGATAACTACGGAAGTCAAGATGTCCCTCAAGCGTATTGGCAGCGATTAGAACAGGCGGGAGTGGAAGTCAGAATTTTTAATGAATTTAGTTGGAAAGATATTACTAACCATTTAAAGCGAAATCACCGGAAGTTATTGTTAGTTGATCATAATTTAGCGTTGATTGGCGGTGCTGGCATTGCTGATGATTGGGATGGTGCTAATTCTGAGAGTGGTTCCTATCCTTGGTTGGATTATGAAGTGGCGTTTAAAGGCGCTCTCATCCCCCGATTAAAAGGAATTTTTCTGCAACATTGGATGGATGCTGGGGGAATTGTTGATTTTGCTTTAGATCCCTTGAAACCTTATCCTGAAAAGGAACCAACGGTGATTATTACCCCAGGGGAAGATCCGAGTTATCGAGATTCGGAAATTCGGGCGCTGTATCAATCGTTAATTAATGCGGCGCGATATCGCTTGTGGATTGCTAGTCCCTATTTTTTACCTGATCCAAATTCTCGCGGCGTTCTCTTGGATGCCAAAAAAAGAGGCGTTGACGTGAAGATTTTAACTATGGGAAAAACCTGTGATAAACCGTTTGTTCATTACACTTCCCGTGAGTTATATCGTCATTTATTGCCGGGAGGAATTGAAATTTATGAATATGAACATAGCATGATGCACGCGAAAGCGTGGTTAGTAGATGATCATTGGGTCAGTTTAGGCAGTGCTAATTTTGATCCACGCAGTTTCTTTAAAAATGATGAGTTGAATCTTTCGACTTGTGAGCCATCCCTCATTCAGGAAATTGAAGCGTTTTTTGATAAGGGTTTTGCTAACAGTTATTTTGTGAATCGTAAAGATTGGCAACGTCGCCCCTGGCAAGAACGGTTAATCGGACAGTTTAGTTTATTATTTTTCTGGCAATTGTAATCAGTAATCAGTAATCAGTAATCAGTAATCAGTAATCAGTAATCAGTAATCAGTAATCAGTAATCAGTAATTAGTTTTTTTAATTCTTCTGCCTTCTACCTTCTACCTTCTGCCTTCTCACAACAACAGCACCCAATCGAGTTTTCCCCAGGGATTTCCTCACTTTTGTCAGATGATGCGGAGTTGCACTGAAGTCTAACGCTTAGTTGCATTGCTCCCTGCTTCATTATTGGAGGAAGTATAAGGATAAACGATGGATGCTGTTGTTCGTATTTGGACGAGACAGACTCTATTAAGTGAAACAGCGTTACCTACCTCCTAGTTAAGCTGAGGAACTTCCTCGTTTATAGTGTTCATAATTGGAGTTGTACTAATGTTTAAAACTTAGTTACATTTCTCCCGAATCCAGCAATTGAGGAAATATCAGCAACTCAAGGAAACAGTGCTGTAGAACATGACAGACTTTAGATGAAACAGTATTTGTACCTCCTACATTTCATTTAACTTCGATGATCAATCAAACGTTGCTCTAGACCTCCTTAGTGTTAGATTGTACCGTTTGAATATCGTCTAGCTATCTGTCAACGAAGCTTTATTTGCTTCTAATATTAATTTACCATTCTTATTTTTAATTGCAAGGGTTATCCACTAAAGTTAATCCTTTTATCAAGGAACACTCTCGCTATTGTAAACTTAAGTAAAGTTTGAGGAATTCCTTGATCCCCGCCAATCCTACACCTAGAAGTGATTAGAACTTCTTGAAACCGCTACTATTAACTGTAACGATCATTTAAAGATATGACTCAAAACGAACCGATACAATCTCTTCAGCAGCAGATCGAAGCCATTCAGACTCAAATTGGGGTGCTTCAACAGGAACGCCAAAGAATTTCCATTGAAAAGGTTGAGCCAGAAGATGATTCCCCAGAAGCGATCGCAGAAGCTTATCGACGCCAAGCCAGACAAATGGCGCAGCAGTCCGCAGAACTCAAAGGCATTGATGATGCGATCGCTGCTTTGGAAGCGAAGTTACACCTGAAACAAAAACAAAGCCAGCAGGGACAACGTTATAATCCCATGCAAGAACAAGTTGAAGAGGCAAGAATTGAGGCGCGTGTTCATGCAGAACGAATTAACCAACTCGCAGCGGAACTCGCTACTGAAGTTAAAACCTTAAAGGCGATCGCCGATCAGGTGAGTCCCCTCTATTGGCAAGTGTATTACAAACCCTTTATTACCGGATTCCGAACCATCTCCGTCCCCCATGTCCGGTCTGATGGGGAGGTTTGGACAATTGTGAATCGGATTGTATAGGCGAGAAAAGGAGACAGGGAGAAGGGGAGACAAGGGGAAGGGGGGACAGGGAATTATTAGCTTTGTACAGACGCTTTATTGATTGTCTCTACTAATCTTGATTAAAACCAATTCAACAGAATTGCAATCACTCGTATACTTCTATTAATTAATTTGTCCCCTTGTCCCCTTGTCCCCTTGTCCTCCTATCCCTGGTCTACTTACGAAGCAGTTGCTTAATCGTACTGATTAATTCTTGGGGATGGAAAGGTTTGGCGATATAAGCATCAGCGCCTTGTTTAATTCCCCAGTAGCGGTCAAATTCCTCGCTTTTGCTGGAACACATGACAATGGGAACATTTTGGGTTTTAGGATGCTTTTTAATATGACGGCAGAGATCGTAGCCGTTCATACGAGGCATAACAATATCTAAAACGACCAGATCAAGGTGATTGATTTTCTCAATTTGTTCTAAGGCTTCCTGACCATCCCCTGCTGAGATCACATTCACACCGCTTTTCCGTAGCATATCTGCAATCATCTCACGGAGGGAGATACTGTCATCCACAATCAGGACTGTAGTCATATCGTTGTACTTTCGGCTGTTTAAAGTGAATCAAAACCGCTTAAGCCACCCAAACATCGGCGGTATCTTCTTACCTTAACTGTACCCGATTTCTAGAGTGTCTTTGCACTTTTTTAATGATTTGAGATATGTAGCATTCCCTGCACCGATTTCAGGAGCTTACCCAGCTTATACGGGTTGCAATTCTGACATCCCATGGCTCGAAAGCCAGTTTGCTTAACTCCTGAACTCAATCTATTCTGATTGTAGCGGTTTTCTCGGCTTTGTTCTGCTAAAGGCACGGGAAGTTGGATCGAGCAGAGGTATCAATACGCACCCAGCAAAGGATCGTAGAATTATGGTTTGTGTTCATTTAGGAGCATCGTAAAATGGCGGGTTTAGCTTTATTGAGTGTATCGGATAAGACCGGACTGATCGAGTTAGCCAAAAGCCTTGTTGAAGAATTTGGCTTTGATTTAATTAGTAGTGGCGGAACAGCAACAGCTTTAAAAAATGCTGGACTTCCTGTTACAAAAGTGTCTGACTATACGGGATCTCCTGAAATTTTAGGAGGACGGGTTAAAACCTTACATCCTCGAATTCATGGAGGAATTTTAGCGCGTCGGGATGTTGATCAAGATTTAACGGATTTAGAAACGAATAATATTCGTCCGATTGATTTAGTGGTCGTGAATCTTTATCCCTTTGAACAAACGATCGCTAAACCCGATGTTAGTTTAGCCGAAGCGATTGAAAATATTGATATTGGTGGCCCCACCTTATTACGAGCTTCTGCTAAAAATTATGCTCATTTAACGGTGTTATGTAATCCGAATCAATATGAGGATTATTTACAAGAACGTCGCCAAAATAACGGCGAAATTTCCTTAGAATTTCGGCAACGTTGCTCGTTAAAAGCGTTTCAACATACAGCGGCTTATGATCGGGCGATCGCAGCGTATTTAGAACAACAAGAAGCAACAGACGATCAACCCTTACCCCAAACCTTTGTCTTAGCTGGAACCCAAATTCAAGCCCTCAGATATGGGGAAAATCCTCATCAACCCGCAGCTTGGTATCAAACGGGAACACAACCCACTGGATGGGCATCTGGGGAAATTTTACAAGGAAAACCATTAAGTTACAATAACTTAATCGATTTAGAAGCAGCGAGACAGATTATTTATGAGTTTCCTGATGAACCCGCAGCCGCGATTTTAAAACATACCAATCCCTGCGGCGTTGCAGTTGGAAATAGCTTATCAGAAGCGTATGAAAAAGCCTTTGCTGCGGATTCTATTTCCGCCTTTGGGGGAATTGTGGCGTTAAATCGTTCTATTGATGCTGCTACGGCTAAAGCCTTAACTAAAACTTTTTTAGAGTGTATTGTTGCCCCAGATTGTGATCCAGAAGCGAGGGAGATTCTCAAGAAAAAATCTAATTTACGGGTGTTGATTTTACCTGATTTAACTCAGGGGCCGAAAGAAACCGTGAAAGTGATTGCAGGAGGATTTCTAGTTCAAACGGCTGATGATCTTATTGCGAATCCGAATGATTGGAAAGTGGCAACCGAAAAACAACCGACTCCTGAAGAATTACAAGAATTATTGTTTGCTTGGAAGGTAGTTAAGCACGTTAAATCGAATGCCATTGTTGTGAGTAAAAATCGAGCAACTTTAGGTGTCGGTGCTGGACAAATGAATCGCGTGGGTTCAACAGCAATTGCCCTCAAACAAGCAGGAGAAAACGCCAAAGGGGCGGTTTTAGCTAGTGATGGATTTTTCCCCTTTGATGATTCCGTTAGAACAGCGGTAGCCGCTGGAATTACTGCCATTGTTCAGCCCGGAGGAAGTCTAAAAGATCAAGATTCTATTAACGCCGCCAATGAGTTAGGAATTGTGATGGTATTAACCGGAATTCGTCACTTTTTACATTAATCAGTTTTTACAGTCACCAGTCATCAGTTATCAGTCATCAGTGAAAGAGTTTTTTCTCGTTGCTAGGTTGAACCAATGCCTTTTTTCAGGCTCCGCCTGCTGTAATTTTGAGGCAAAGCCTCCTTGAATAGGTTTCAAGGTTCAACCTTAAAACCAGCTAAACTGTTAACTAAGAACTAACTACTGATAACTGGTGACTGGTGACTGATTACTGATTTCTTTGTAACAATTCTTGGATTCTTTGGGCTTCTTTATTATTTCCCTGTTTGGCATATAAAGCTAAAGCTTTTTCCCAATTACTTTTAGCTTCGGTTTGATTGCCATTTTTCCAAAGAGCATCCCCTAAGTTTTTGAGAGCATCTGCATAATTAGCATTAATTTCTAAGGCTTTTTGATAGTGGGCGATCGCTTCATTCCATTGCCCTTGGCTCGCGTGTAAAAAGCCTAAAGCATTATAAGCTAAAGCATATTTACCATTTAAACGAATCGCTTCTTGATATTCGGTCTGAGCTTCCGAGAGTTTCCCTTGATAAAACAAAGAATTTCCTAAATAAAAATGATATTTAGCTTCTTCCGGTTCAGCTTGTATCAGTTGACGAAAAATTGCTTCAGCGGCTGCATACTTTCGTTGTTGATAAAGATCAATCCCTCGCCGCACAAACTCTTGACGTTTTTGTTTTTCATCTAAACGTTGTTGTTCGGCTTCATTCAGTTCCGGTCTGGTGTTATCATAGCTTGGCATTCGTTCTTGAGCTTGCAGAGAAGGCATCCACAAAAATAGGATTCCTAACGCTGCACTAATGCCAAGTGTTTGAGTAAATTTGTTAGTTTTCATAAGTCTGTATCAGTATTGGGTGTTATCAGTCACCAGTTATCAACTTTGCAGTTAAAAATTCTTAATTCTTAATTCTTAATTCTGATCCTTACGTGCTACGCACAGGCTCCGCCTACGTTCCACTCAGGACGCTACGCGATTCTTAATTCTTAATTCTGACTAGGTTCTGTGTCTAGAAAAATATCTTCAGTTTCGGTCGGAGAAGGTGCAATCACACAATTTACAACATTCGTCACAACACAAACAACAGGAGCTAAATCTGTTCCTCTCAGGATAGTTCCCCTTAAGGTTGTTTCTCCAGATAATTGAGCGCGATCAATATTTGTATCTGCTACAATTGCTGCCGTTAAATCTGCATCTTCTAAGACTGTTCTATCTAAATTAGCTGCCCGTAAATCAGCATTTAATAGATTCGCATTTGTTAGATCCGCAGCTTCTAAATCACTTTTAAATAGAAAAGCTTGTCGTAAATTTGCATTGACTAAATTAGCTTGATTGAGGTAAGATTCGCTAATATTTGCACTCACCAAACTTGCATCTTGTAAATTAGCTCTAATCAAATTTACTCTTGTTAAAGCTGCTTGAGAAAGATCGGCTTCTCTGAGGTCAGCCCCTTGTAAAATAGCATGGTTTAAATTCGCATCAAATAAATTAGCAGCCGCTAAATTTGCATCAGTTAAATCCGCTTGGTATAAATCCGCTTGATATAAATTAGCACTGCGTAAATCAACCCCTCGTAAATTTGCACCTTGGAGTTTAGCTTTAAATAAATCTGCCCCTCGTAAATCAAATCCTTGCAAATTTGCTTGGCTTAAATCACATTCTGGACAGCGATTTGTTGCTCTCAATTGTTCCAGAGCATTTCGATTTTGAGCTTGCGCCGCCGTTGAAAATCCCAAAACTGATAAAATCACCGAAAATGCTAACACTTTAAGTTTCATACTCCTCACTCCATTATGCTTGTGTTTTGTTTTCATCCCTCTTAAATTTAGCCTGCTCCTTGTCCAAATTTTATCACAGGAAGAACAATTGACAAGGGTTTTTAAAGGTTCGTCAGAAAATTTTATCCTTTCTATCTATGTTTTCAAGCTGTTAAGTGGCTATTTGAGGTTTTTGCTCAGGGCTAAATTGTTAATTTTCTCAATATTTTTATAGATTTAGATCTTGCCATAACCCATTTAGGATTGTTATAGTCTGTAAAACCAGACTACAATGAAGACGTTAATCCGTCTAATTAGGAGTTAAAAACCATGATAGATGATAGAACTTATGAGTTTAATAACTCTCAAAATGAACTGATTTTAGATTTATCTAAAAAGATGACTTTCGTGAGTTACTTTGCTATGATTGCTGGAGTTCTGGGAATCATTAGTGGATTAATTACGATTACTCAAGGAGACTTAAGCCCGATTATACAGGGTGTTATTAGTCTGTTGATTGGGATCTGGACAATCAATGCAGCAAAAGCATTTAAGGCAATTGTTCACACCCAAGGAAACGATATTGAAAATTTAATGGGAGCCTTGGGAGAACTTCGTAAACTGTATAACCTTCAGTTTTGGCTTTTGTTGATTGGTTTAATTTTTATTGGGATTGGATTAATTATCGCTTTATTGGTTGTAATTGCTGGAGGATAAGCACTTTAAAATCAGCGGTTAACTTGTTTTTATCTGTTTCAATCAGCTATGCTTAAAATTTGGCTTTGTTTTCCCTTCCCTTGTTCTTAATAATAGGGTAAGGGATTTTTATGGAAAATCAATAACTCAATTTCTAAAATTGTCCTGAAGATCTATCTCTGATTTAGAATCCCAATAATATGCTATTTTGATCAACATCCTAATTATAATTTTATGTTTTCTGATGTCACGAACCATTGGGCAAAAAACTGTATCCTAGAACTGGCTAAACGTAATATTATTAAGGGATATCCTGACGGTACATTTCGTCCTGATGCTGCTGTAACTCGTGCTGAATTTGCTGTCTTAATGGGACGGGTATTTTCTCAAGCTCCCGTTATTAAATCCACCCTTAAATTTAAAGATGTTTCTAGCCAATATTGGGCTAATTCTGCGATTAAAACCGCAACAGAAAAAGGATTTTTAGTCGGATATCCTGATCAAACCTTCAAACCTGACCAAAAAATTCCTAAAGTTCAAACAATTATTGCGTTAGCCTCCCATCTGAAATTAACGGTTCCCGAAATTCCCAATTTAGGAACACCAGAAATTTTAAATTTTTATTTTGAAGATGCGGCAACTATTCCTAATTATGCTAAATCATTGGTGGCGGCTGCAAGTTGGCATTATTTAGGGGTGAATTATCCCAACCTGAAACAATTAAAGCCGAATCAAAATGCAACTCGCGCCGAAGTGGCTGTGTTACTGTGTCAAGCTTTAAAACTTTGGGAAACGGTGACTTGGGAATATATTCCTGGGGGTAATTTCTGGGTGATTCCCCCTCAATTTCCTAGTGAATTTGAGTCAGAATTTGTTAACGGTTTAGCAGTCATTAAAGTTAAAGATAAATATGGTTTTGTTGATTTAACGGGAAAAGTCATTATTCCGGCTCAATTTGAAAAGGCTTTGAATTTTGAAGAAAATGTTGCTCAAGTTCAACAGAATGGGAAGTGGGGGTTAATTAATTCTCAAGGACAAGTGTTAATTCCACCCCAATTTGATGAAATCGAATCAGGACTAGCAACAGTTAAACGGGTCATTCTTCAAGGAAAGTATGGTTTAATTCATAAAAACGGGACGATTTTACTGTCACCTCAACTCAATTGGATTGGGGATTTTACCGAAGGAATTGCACCGATTATGCGAGAAGATAAATATGGTTTTATTAACTTGAATGGTACAATTATTACATCTGCAACCTTTGATCAAATTAGTTCCTTTTCTGAAGGATTAGCACAAGTTAGAAGCGGTGAATTTTATGGTTTTGTAGATTCAACGGGTCAGTTAGCGATTCCGTTGCAATTTACCTATGAACCCGGAGACGGAGATTATAGTAGTCATTTTTCTGAAGGGTTAGCTCGAATTCGAGTTAATCAAAAATTTGGATTTATTAATAAAAAAGGTGAAATTGCCATTGAACCCCAGTTTGAAGAAGTTAGAAATTTTACTGAAGGATTAGCTATCGTTAGAAATGACGGAAAATATGGGTTTATTGATCAGGCTGGGAAACTGATTGTTTCTTGTCAATTTGATGAGGTAGAAAATTTTAACGAGGGTTTAGCCGTTGTTAAAACTGGGTGGAAATTAGGACGGGTTGACCGCAGTGGAAAAATCATTCTTAATCCTGAGTATGATGCTATTTTAAATTTAACGAATGAGTTATTATTAATTCAAAATAATCAAAAATATGGGATTTTTGATCGACAAGGAAATATAATAATTCCTGTAGAGTTGGAGCAAGTTTCAACGTCAGAAGAAGAAGGGTTTTTCCGGATTAAAAAAGAACAAAAGTACGGATTTCTGGATCGAACGGGTAAAATCGCGATCGCACCTCAATTTGATTTTGCTTCTAACTTTAGTAATCATTTAGCAGTCATCAAACAAAATGAACAATACGGCTTTATTAATTCCCAAGGAGAAGTTGTTATTTCTCCCCAATATGAGTTAGCCTTTTCTTTTGCTAATCAAAAAGCTTGGGTCAAACAAAATGGGAAATTTGGCTTAATTGATAATAGTGGAAACTGGCTGATTCAACCGCAATTTGATGAAGTGGGTGCAGTATTTGAGGAGCAAACAGCAGTCAAAGTTAACAATAAATGGGGATTAATTGATCAAACCGGAAAATTTTTGATCCCGCCGCAATTTTACGGAGTCGAACAAGCCGAAGTCAGTAATTATCATCCAGTTTATCTATTTTCTGAAGACCTGGTATTAGTTCGCTTAGGAACTATTTGTGGGTTCATGAATTTACAGGGAAAATGGGTAATTTTACCCCAACTGAGTCAAGCTGTCCCCGTTGCTAATGGACTAATAAAAGTCAATATTGGCGGTGAATGGATACGAGAAGCCAGAGGAAATGATGGTTCAGGAAATCCCGTTGAATTTGTTACGGTTCATTCCGGCGGAAAATGGGGATATGTAAGAATTAAGAATTAAGAATTAAGAATTAAGAATTAAGAATTAAGAATTAAGAATACTGATAATGTGTCCGACTGGGTAGAGACGCGCCATGGCGCGTCTCCACTCCCACCTGAGTTAAACGTTAACTCCGGTTTGCTGTTCAGGTTCAGGGGTTTGAGCTTGTCCGTCTACACCACCATAGTTATCCATGAGTCGGTTATACAGTTGGATATACTCTTTAGCGGAGTTTTCCCAACTAAAGTTTTGACTCATGGCGCGGCGCTGCAATTCCCGCCATTGATCTTTATAACGGAAGGCTTCCGACGCTCGAACCATTGCGGTGTAAAAGTCTAACGGTTCATAACGATCAAAACAGTATCCGGTGCCTTGATGGTTGATCGGATCGTTATAGAAAACAGTATCCACTAAACCACCTGTGCGGCGCACAATCGGAATACAACCGTAACGCATGGCTAACATTTGACTAATACCGCAGGGTTCAAACCGACTGGGCATTACAAACGCATCACAACCCGCATAAATCCGCCGGGATAGGGCATCATTAAACAACAGTTGCGTCGTCATCCGTCCTGGATAACGGGAGGCCATGTGCCATAATTGAGTTTCAAAATAGCGATCGCCTGTCCCCAAAACAATTAACTGACAATCGGTATAGGACAAGAACTGATCCATAATCTGAATTACGAGATCCAGTCCCTTTTGTTCCACTAAACGGGTTACCATCCCCATTAAGAAGGTATTCGAGTTCACTTCTAACCCGACTTCCTCTTGAATGGCGACTTTATTCACCCTGCGATTTTCCAGCGTATCTGGGGTAAATCGTTCAGGAATATAAGGGTCAGTGGCTGGGTTATAGGAATTCGTATCAATTCCGTTAAGAATCCCTGACATTTTGCCACTAATGAAGGATAACAACCCTTCTAACCCTTCCCCATAGGCAGGCGTTTGGATTTGTTGGGCATAGGTGGGCGAAACCGTGGTCACCAAGTCAGCAGCTTGAACCGCCGCCGCCATTGTATTATGGCCCTGCATATACCAAGGACACCAAGTAATCCGTTCCAGATACCAGCGCCAAGGCCCTTGATACGCTAAATTATGAATAGTAAAGATCGTTCCAATATCCGGTGTTTCGTGCATCCAAACCGGAATCATGCCTGTATGCCAGTCATGGCAATGGATAATATTGGGCTTCCAATAGTTCCAAGCGAATTCTGCCGCGCCACTAGCAAATAAGGTGAACCGCCAATCTTCATCTTCTCCGTAGTAGACACGACGAGGCATGAAGGAAGGATGCCCAAACAAATACAACGGTACACCCGTTTTCGGGAATACCGTTTCAAACACGGCGAAACGCTGGTACATTGTATTCCCCCACCAGATCGGATCTTTGGGGATTTTGATCTTATCGGGGAGGAAGCCGTAATAGGGCATGAAGATGCGGACATCATGGCCCATTGCCCGTAACACTTGGGGCAAAGCACCAACCACATCTCCCATACCACCTACTTTGGCTAAAGGTGCCGCTTCGGCGGCGACAAATAGAATTCGCATTTTAACGTTGCGTTCCCTTAGTTGCTCAGTAACGTCATCATACCTGTCTGGGCGCACGATTTATCCGTTCTAACGAAGTAGGCTATCGCCCAGTTCTGTTAGTCGAAAGGGTGATGTACGCTCTACGTGCATATTGTATGTTGGAATTAGCGACAAACCTCACCGGAACAATGCAAATTCATTTTGTAGTTCAATTTCGGTTGTAGATGCCTTTCGCAAGAGATTTAAAAAATGCTTAATCAATTGCTGAATTTAATGTCATCAAAGGGCGGGTTTTGCAAGGCACTCACCAGACTTCACCCAATCTTTGATGTGTTGGGCTTAACCGTTCTCCTCTTTTTCGGAGGGCTGCAAAGCACCCAAGCTCAAGATTCTCAACTCTCCCCCCATCCTGCTCGGTTTGAAAAAAACACATTAATTGCACAACATCAATTTTTAGAGGATGGTGTCTACCTCTATGGGGAATCTTCTCAACCCGAACAAATTGGACAAGCTTACATGGTGTTTGAAGTGCATCAAGGTCAGCTTACCGGGGCGTTCTATATGCCTCGCTCCTCCTTTGACTGTTTTTCGGGTGTTGCTCAGGGAAATCAGCTTAATTTAAACATTACGGAAAGTTACAGTCAACAAACCTATTCTCATACCATTGGATTTAATAACTCTTCCGTTGTTGCCGCCGTTGGTCGTCAAGGTGCGGATAAAAATAATCTAACTTTAGACGGATTTCAACGCCTTCCGAATTTAAGCGCCAATGACCAACGCATTCTCAATGAATGTAAAAATATTAAGAATTAAAAAGTAGACACGCGCCATGGCGCGTCTCTACAAAGTCACAAAAATTAACAACTACATAACCATGTAGGGGCGGGGTTCTCCCGCCCTAAAAAAGGTTTGGCTGTCAACGGTTTAATTTTGATTAAAATTACCATAACAAAATGTCAACAAACTAATCCTTGAGGATGGCAAACTCCATAAATTCGAGGCTTTCTGGTAAAAGTATCCGGCTTTACTGTTCATATAATGGTAAAATCTACTATAATTAAAGCAGTACAGTTGGCTAGGATTTCGATTATGAGTACGGCACGTTCCCTGCATCGGGCTGAGGTTCAGGAAGTTTGGGAAGACCAAGAACTCAGCATTAACCCAGAAGATTATAGTTTATTGACCGATTTGTACCAACTCACGATGATCGCTTGTTACACAGGGGAAAACCTTGACCAGCGACAGGCGAGTTTTGAACTATTTACCCGACGCCTTCCTGAAGGGTTCGGCTATATGATTGCAATGGGACTCGCTCAAGCGTTAGATTATTTAGAGAAATTTCGCTTCAGTGAAACTCAAATTAAAGCATTACAATCGACCGGAATTTTTACCAATGCGACGCCTGAATTTTGGTCACTTTTAGCCAATGCGAAATTTTCAGGAGATGTATGGGCAGTTCCCGAAGGAACAGCCGTATTTGCCAATCAACCCTTATTAAGAATTGAAGCACCTTTATGGCAAGCCCAACTCATTGAAACTTATTTATTAAATACCATTAATTATCAAACCTTAATTGCGACTCGTGCGGCCAGGTTGCGAGATATTGCGGGAAAAAATACCATGTTATTAGAATTTGGAACCCGCCGCGCCTTTAGTCCCCAGGCATCAATTTGGGCAGCGAGGGCAGCTTTAGCAGGGGGGTTTGATGCCACGTCTAATGTATTAGCGGCATTGAAATTAAACCGTAAACCAACGGGAACAATGGCGCACGCATTAGTCATGGCAATTTCAGCATTACAAGGGTCAGAAGAACAAGCGTTTAGCGCTTTTCATCGTTATTTTCCAGGCGCACCTTTATTAATTGATACCTATAATACAATTGAAGCCGCCCGTCAGTTATCAGAACAAGTTAAAAATGGGGAAATTGAGTTAAAAGGGGTGCGGTTAGATTCGGGGGATTTAGTCAGTTTATCAAAAGAAGTGCGATCGCTACTTCCCAATGTTCCGATTTTCGCCAGTGGGGATTTAGATGAATATGAAATCGCTCGTTTACAAGCAGAAGGCGCGATGATTGATGGCTATGGGTTGGGAACAAAATTAGTGACAGGAACCCCGGTTAATGGCGTTTATAAGTTAGTGGAAATTGAAGCTCATCCGGTGATGAAGGAAGCCACCGGAAAAGTGACTTATCCAGGGCGAAAACAAATTTTTAGAACCTTTAGAAACGGTCAATTGCTAGCAGACGAATTAGGATTATTAACAGAAGCCACTGACCCCGATCTATTAAAACGGTATCATCAAAAAGTAGAACCCTTGTTTTCCGATACGGTTCCGTTAATGCAGTTGGTTATGAAACAAGGAAAACGAATTTATCCGATTGAAAGTTTAGCGGAAATTGCCCAACGCACGGCGGCTTCTGTTGCCAGTTTACCTCTAGAAACCCGACGTTTAGAGCGTCCAATTTCCCCAACTTGTCATCTCTCACCTGCGTTACAAGATTTAACAGAAAAAACTCGTCATTCTGCCTAAACTTGTAGGATGGGCTATGCCCATCAAATTTTAATGGAAAAACAACAAACAAATAACGATTATAAAAATAGTTGTTGGAGTTGATCAAAACTAATAATGATGGGCAAAGCCCATCCTACAAATTATGGAATCATCAAAGGTTTTATCAGGTTTAATGGGGGTTTGTGTGGGGGATGCGTTAGGGGTTCCGGTGGAGTTTTCTAGCCGCAAAGAACGGATTAAAAACCCTGTTATAACCATGAACGGATATGGAACCCATCGTCAACCACCAGGTACTTGGTCAGACGATAGTTCTTTAACCTTTTGTTTAGCAGATAGTTTATGTCAAGGGTATAATTTGAAGGCGATCGCAGATGCTTTTTGTCGGTGGCGATATCAAGCCGAATGGACAGCTTATGGGGAAGTATTTGATATTGGTGGAACAACAAATGTGGCGATTCAAAACCTACAAAATCAGGTGAATCCTGTAGAAGCCGGAGAAACCCATGAACGCAGTAATGGCAATGGTTCCTTAATGCGAATTTTACCGATGGTTTATCTATCTTCATCCGTATCATTTAATCAGTTAATTCAGTGGGTGCATGAATGTTCCTGTTTAACTCATGGTCATGTGCGATCGCAAATGGCTTGTGGGATTTATATTAGTATTGCTAGCCAACTCCTCAAAGGATTCGATTTAAAATCCGCTTATCTTCAAGGGATTGAACTCATTAAACCAATTTATTATAGTCCGGTATTAACGCAAGAAATCTCTCGATTTGAACGAGTTTTAAACGGAAAAATTAATCAGCTATCTCCAGATGCCATTAAATCCAGTGGTTATGTCATTCATACTTTAGAAGCGGCATTATGGTGTTTATTAACCACATCTTCCTATTCAGAAGCAGTGTTAAAAGCCGTTAATTTAGGAGAAGATACCGATACAACGGCTGCGGTAACGGGAGGTTTAGCAGGATTGTATTATGGATTTGAAAATATTCCTTTAGAATGGGTTGAACAAATTGCTCGAAAAGATGATATTATTGATTTAGCTCGTCGATTAGAACAAGCCGTTGTTCAAATCATTTAACCCTCTGGTTTTTAATACTAATTGAACGGCTGATTGTTCAACCCTAATCTCCGATCATGACTGAAATTGCTTTGTTTGGGACAAGTGCTGATCCACCCACCATCGGACATCAAGCCATTTTAGCTTGGCTATCTGAGCAGTTTGATAAGGTTGTTGTTTGGGCATCCGATAACCCCTTTAAACGTCAGCAAACCCCCTTAGAACACCGCACAGCAATGCTAGCGGTCTTAATTGAGGAAATTCATACAACCCAAAAGAACATTGCCTTACATCCTGAACTGAGTAGTCGCCGAACTTTAGAAACCTTAGAAGGAGCAAAAAAGTATTGGCCGGATGCTAAATATACATTAGTTGTCGGTTCAGACTTAGTACAACAAATTCCCCATTGGTATCGAATCGAAACCCTTTTAAATCAGGTAAAATTATTAATTATTCCTCGACCGGGCTACAACATGGAAGATCCCCATTTAGATGCCTTGAGGAATTTAGGAGGACAACTTAAAATTGCCTCAATCACAGGTTTACCTGTTTCCTCAACAAACTATCGTAAAAATGGAGATATTCATGCCCTACCCCCACCGATCCAAGCTTATATTCAGCGAGAATATTTATATTAATGTTGATCCTGATTTTTAAATCTAATTAAAATAAATACTTCTCAACGTTGAATTTTCCTAATTTTAGCTTATTCTGTAAATCTTGCTCCCAACACTTAATTCTTCAATGGTTGGAAGAAACCAAAAAAAAACTGTAAATCCTCTTTTAGAAGACTTCAAAGTCGGAGTCGATAACGTTATTTTTTCTGTCGATACTGAACAAAACCGCCTCTTGGTTTTGTTAGTGATGCGAAAAGAAGAACCTTTTTTAAATACTTGGAGTTTACCCGGAACCTTAGTACAAAAAGCGGAATCTTTAGAAGAAGCAGCGTATCGAATTTTAGCTGAGAAAATTCACGTTAATAATTTATATTTAGAACAACTTTATACCTTTGGTGGCCCAGAACGTGATCCCAGAGAAGCTCCCGATAGTTATAATGTTCGCTATTTATCCGTGAGTTATTTTGCGTTAGTTCGGTTTGAAGAAGCCACATTAATTGCCGATAGAGTAGCCGGTATTGCTTGGTATCCCATTAATAAAATTCCCAATTTAGCCTTTGATCACAATCAAATTTTACAATATGGTTATCGTCGATTAAAAAACAAATTAGAATATAGTCCCGTTGCCTTTGATGTCTTACCAGACTTGTTTACTTTAGGGGATTTATATCAATTTTATACCACCGTTTTAGGGGAAGGATTTTCTGATTATTCTAATTTTAGAACCAAATTATTAAAGTTAGGATTTTTATTTGATACAGGCATCAAAACCTCCAGAGGGGCGGGCAGACCTGCCAGTTTATATCGCTTCAATGCAGAAGCCTTTGCCCCCTTAAAAGATAAACCCTTAGTATTTGTCTAAATCTGTAACTTTTTATGTATACTAAATTTGTAGGATGGGCTATGCCCATTAATATTGATATAAAATAACAAGCCATTTTGTTGTAGACTAATCTAAATTTGTAGGATGGGCTATGCCCATCAACATTGATATATAGAGAATAACAAGCCATTTTGCTGTATACTAATCCCTGAATTTAATTGAGGAACTTTGTAGAATAAGGTTAAATTTATTGGAGTTGGAGGTTGTGATGGGCATAGCCCATCCTACGTTAAATTTATTGGAGTTCGAGGTTAGGGTGGGGATAATCCCCAGATGCTTTCTAATTATTAAACGTTTAATATGACAACTTTAAGTTCGGTTTGGCAACAATTCACCTTAGCAAATTTGTCACTTTATCAGTGGCGGAGTAGTAGCTTTTTATATCGTTTAACAGGCTGTTTACAAAACTGGCGTCAAGGGAGTTGGTTAATGCAATGGGCTGAACCCATTGGCGCCTTATTAATTAGTATTGTATTTTGTTTAGCTCCTTTTGTCGGAACAGGTTTAATTGGGGTTTTATTAGTCGCCTGTGCCGGATGGTGGATTTTATTAACCTTAACCGATGAACCGTCCCAAACAACCTTCACTCCCATTCATTTACTGGTTTTATTATATTGGGGAATTGCCACCGTTGCGACGGCTTTATCCGAGGTTAAAATAGCAGCGTTTAGTGGGTGGGTGAAATTAACCCTGTATTTAATGTTATTTGCTTTAATGGCAAGGGTGTTGCGATCGCCTAAAATTCGCTCAATTTTTATTACCTTACTGTTACTGATTTCTCAAATTGTCAGCGTTTACGGGTTAAGACAATGGTTTTTTGGGGCAGATGCCTTAGCCACTTGGGTTGATCCGACGTCTCCTCAATCTGAACTGACGCGCGTTTATAGTTATCTTAATAATCCGAATTTATTAGCCGGATATTTATTACCCGCAGTGGGGTTAAGTTTGGGGGCAATTTTTGCTTGGCAACGGCTTTTACCGAAAGCATTAGCAGTAACCATGACAATTGTTAATTCTGCTTGTTTGATTTTAACCTTTAGTCGAGGAGGCTGGATTGGTTTTGTTGCCTTAACTTTTGTATTTGCGGTTTTATTATTATATTGGTTAAGTATTCGGTTTAATCCCTTTTGGAGACAGTGGGCAGTCCCGATGGGCTTAGGAGGATTAACGGTTTTCCTATTATTAGCCGTGTTATTTGTTCCAGCGTTACGCGATCGCGCTGCTAGCATTTTTGCCGGACGTGGCGATAGTAGTAACAATTTTAGAATTAACGTTTGGACGGCGGTGATTGAAATGATTAAAGATCGCCCGATTTTAGGAATAGGCCCTGGAAACGTTGCCTTTAATAAAATTTATCCTCGGTATATGCAGCCGCGCTATAGCGCCTTAAGTGCCTATTCCGTGATTTTAGAAGTGGCTGTTGAAACGGGAATTATTGGTTTAGCTTGTTTCTTATGGTTATTAACCGTTACCTTTAACCAAGGATGGGTACAATTAAAACGCCTGCGGGAATTAGGCAATCCTCAAGGATTTTGGTTAATGGCAGCAATAGCGGTTTTGGTCGGAATGCTGGCCCATGGGTTAGTGGATACCGTTTGGTATCGTCCTCAAGTGAATAGTCTGTGGTGGTTAATGATTGCTTTAATTGCCAGTTACTATCAACCCCGAACTGGCAATGTGGAAAACTGAGTAAAGTTTGTGGAAAACTAGAGTATTGTTGTGGAAAACTCAACGGAAGTTTATAAAATTCATCAAATTTTTCAATGGATTCCAAAACCGCCTATCACTTTCTCATAGACCAAGGAACCGCTTTAGACACCCAAAAAAACCCGGATGCGTTTTTAATGCGACTCAAACAAGGTCAACCTCCCATCCCCGGTCAGGTGACATCGATCTTACTCGCCTTGAAAATTACCTTTGATACAGTAAAAGAAACGACAAGCTTTGACCGACCCTTAGTTTTAGCATTGCATCAGCTAGCAATGGAAAGCCATCAACAATTTGAAGCCGGTCGTAACCGAGGTATCGAATGGCCCCCTTTATTACAAGAAGATTTACAACGAATTGCCTTAGCTGTTAAAAGCATTTTTTCCGGTCAATGGCTGTAACAGTAATCAGTAATCAGTAATCAGTAATCAGTAATCAGTTTTTTATTCTTCTACCTTTTACCTTCTACCTTTTACCTTTTACCTCCTGCCTTCTGCCTTCTGCCTTCTGCCTTCTGCCTCCTGCCTCCTGCCTTCTGCCTCCTGCCTCCTGCGTTTAGCAATAAGCTGAAATATCTTCTCCACATTCATCGGCTAAATAACATAAGGCTCGAAATCGTAAACTGACTAATTCTTCGTAAAAAGGATTGAGTTTGCATAAGGGGGGAATGTGGAACAGCACATGACCCAAAATTTTAACATCCCGTTCAAACGGACATTGGGGGGGGATCATTTTGCAAATCCAGTGAGCAAACTTTTGTTCCTGAATCGGAATTTGTTCCAGCCAGTTACGGAAGGGACGCAAAGGCGCGAATTGACGTTTTCGGGGAAAGGGATCAAAGTGGCGAGACGCACGAGCCCAAAACGGTTGAATCGGAGCTTTTACCCAAGTTGCAAGGGCAACAAAAGGCATGATATAGTAAGCAATATTCATCGTTCTCATTAACATTTAACGCAATAGAAAGTAGGCACATACTACATAGTGTCTACAGGGTGTTGCTGCAAGTTTCCGTATCAGCAACCCAGTCAGTGAGGGAAGAAAGCATAGCTTGAAAGTGAAGTTTGCTTATTTCTGGCCAGAAAGAAAGGGTATCACCAGCGGTGTTCTTTCCTCTATTCATAATCATGCCCTAAAAATCAAGCGTTTACCCATAAGGTTAATTTAATTTATAGATTTAGCCTATAAAAAATATAAATTAAACTAATAAAAAATCTATTGACAAAATTCAAAAAATATGCAGTTGAGGCTAAAAAGGATTGACAATCGTCTAAATCCAACATCTGAAACCCAACCCCATTAAAATTGAAGCAATAGAACTCAATGGTCAGGAGTCATAGATCGCCAATGCCGCAAGAATTAACCTCCTCCCTTTTCCCGTTAGATTCAACGCCCTCCCAACAACCCACCACAGCCCCCAAAATGGGAGTCTTGAGCATTTTTAAAGCATGGCCCGAATATAACCAAGGGAATCGCTTGTATAAATTTGGTCGATATGAACTCGCCTTTGAACGGTATGACCAAGCAGTTCGCTACAAACCCAACTGGTATTCCGCCTGGTTAAGACGGGGAAACACCCTCAGAAAATTACAACGATATAAAGAAGCCTTAGCATCCTATGATTGGGCGATTAAAATTAAACCCGAAGATTATTGGGCGTGGACATTTCGAGGCATTGCGTTAGCAAAATTAGAACGGTATGAAGAAGCCGTTGCCTCCTTTGATAAAGCCATCACCATTCAACCTGAAAACTTTGAAGCGTGGTATGAACGAGGATTAGCCTTAGAAGCCTTATTACAGTATAAAGCAGCAGCCGCTTCTTATAAACGAGCGGTTGAAATTAAACCCGATGTTTCGGCAATTTGGTATCATCAAGGCAATGCGTTAATGAACGAAGAACGCTACGCCGATGCCGTTGCTTCTTATGATCGATCAATTCAATTAAAACCTGCCAATTATGAAGCTTGGTTTAACCGAGGCGAAATGTTATTAAGTCAGCAGAAATATGCTGATGCGATTAAATCGTATGATCAAGCGATTCAACTGCAACCGAAAAGTTATCAAGCTTGGTTTAATCGAGGCATTGCCCTGCAAAAATTACGTCGTTATTCAGAAGCAATTACCTGCTACGATACCGTATTAGAATTACAGCCACAAGATTATGAAGTGTGGTTTTATAAGGGAATGGCGTTATTAAATAGCCAACAATTTGAACCTGCTTTAATGTGTTTAAATCAAGCCCTACAAGTTAATCCTGATTCCGCCCCTGTATGGATTAGTCGCGCTCAAGCCTTATTAGAATTAAAACAACATCAAGCCGCGATCGCCTCCTTTGATAAAGCCACACAACTTAATTCTAATTTTCCTGAAGCATGGCTGGGGCGAGGTAAAGCTTTATGTGAATTAGGACAATATCAAGAAGCGGTGATTGCCTATGATAACGCCTTACAAATTCAACCGGATTTTCTCGATGCTTGGAACGAACGAGGGGAAGCCTTAGAAAAATTAGATCGATTTGAAGAAGCGTTAATTGCCTATGATAAAGTGGTGTCGATGACCGCAGAAGATCCCGAATTAGCAACAAAAGCCGGGTTACAACGGGGTGAAGCGTTAGAAAAATTAGAACGATACGATGAAGCGATTGTTGCTTATAAAAAAGTAATTCAGGTGCAACCCGATCATTTTGAAGCTTGGGTTCATTTAGGAAAAGCTTTAGAAGCCATTCAACAGTATATTGAAGCCGCAGAAGCGTATCATCAAGCGATTAAAATTTGGCCGGATTCAAACTCCGTTTGGTTATATTGGGGTTACGCCTTAGAAGCCGGACAACGCTATCAAGAAGCGCTCGGCGTTTATGATCGAATTATCCAACGCAAACCCGATTATTATCAAGCCTGGATTAGACGGGGAATGGTGTTTGAGCAAATGGCTTGTTATCAAGATGCTCATCGTTCCTACGGCGTCGCCTTAGAAGTGCAACCGAACTCTGCCGAAGCCCTCATTCACCGCAACCGAGTTCAACTGAAATTAAAAGCAAGTCAAGAGAATTAGAAGCCAGGAGGAACAGACAACTAAAAACTTTTCACGCTATAACTGTTGACTGGTGACTGGTGACTGATAAAATCGTGATCCGACTGTGACTTTTTATGACGATCAACGGTCTAGTACGGTACCCGAATGACTCCCCAAGAAAAGGCGCTTTTTTTCTTTCAACTGGCTACTTTATTGAACTCTGGTTTAACGGTCAACCAGAGCTTAACGTTAGTGGGGAAAGATAGCCATCCTCGCCTTGCTCGATATTTGAATAAAATGATAGCTGTGACCGCTAGAGGAGCAGATCTAGCATCGGCTTTGGCGTTAGCGTCTCGATATTTTGACCGTTGGACAGTGAGCCTGATCCAAATGGGAGAATCAAAAGGGATGTTACCAGAAGTTTGCTATCGAATTGCGGAAATAGAGGAGCAACAATATAAGCATCAACAGCTTTACCGTTCTGTGATCTTAGCAACCATTACAACGATTATTAGTTTTGTTTTGCTGATTTTTACCCTTTGTTACCTATTGGGTTTATCCGGTTTGGGTTGGTTTATCTTGGTGTTAATCTTAATCTCATTGGGGGTCATCATTCCCAGATTGATTTCCCGTTTACCGATTGTCAAAAAGATTTTAACCGCCCGTTTAATGTTGTATTTAGGGGAATTAAAATTACCTCTTAGCTGTGGGATGTCGATTTTAAGCGCGTTAGAAATGGTTCGCGCCCATATCCCCAAATCCGAGATGACGGCGACACTCACCATTGCATTAGGTCAGATTCCTGCGGAAAAAACCCTTAGCCAAAGTTTAGAAGGACGTTTACCCGCCGTTGCTTTACAAATTTTACGCACGGGAGAAGCAACCGGACGCTTAGACTTAGCACTCCAAAAACTCACGAACTACTATGAAGATGAATTAGAAACAACGTTACGCAGTTTACAAGGAATTTTAGTCCCCATTTCGATTGTGACGGCGGGTGTGGTGGTGTTATTACTCGCCCTTCAGTCCCTCAAGTCCCTATTAATTCTGTTACCGAGTTAGCCCGTTTGCTTCTGTACCCAACCCTTAGACCCTAACAACCCCAGAACCCTGCTTCCAAGCCAAAACCCCAGTTTCTCAGAGAAACCGGGGTTTTTAATCCCTACAGTTGCTTATACAGTAGACTTGACATTCAATTGTATTTCAATACAATTAGAATACAAAGCGACTTTATTTACTTAGCTCGATTGATCTAAATCAACTGCTGTCACCTTAATTGATCGCAGTTGATTTTCATCCAGAAACTTCACAGAAAAATGATACAAATTGACGGATCTGATTAGGGGGAAATCAGAACAGATTCCTGTGCAGATTTAGAGAAAACATTCCTGAATTGAGGGCAAATTGATGAAAAAGCAAACGATTGCAATTATTGGGGCTGGATTTAGTGGGGTAATGGTTGCTGTTCATTTATTAAAAAATGCTGACCATCCGTTAACGGTTTATTTAATTGAACGCAGAAAACTAATGGGTGAAGGAATGGCTTATAGCACCGTTTCTGATCGTCATTTACTGAATGTTCCCGCCGGAAAAATGAGTGCATTTACGGATGAACCGGATCATTTTTTAAATTGGTTGAATCATCACTTTCCTGAACAGGAGATGACTGCTAAAACCTTTGTTCCGCGTAAGTTTTATAGCCAATATTTAAGGTTTATTTTGGAAAAAACTCAACAGCAAGCATCAATTCAGGTTAAATTAGAACGGATTAATGATGAAGCGATCGCACTCAAAAAAAACATTAATCAAGTTAAGATTAACTTAAAAAGTGGTCAACAACTCACCGTTGATCAAGTGGTTTTAGCCCTGGGTAATTTTCCGCGTGATCCATCTTTATTGGCTCAAAGTTCTCGTTATGTTAGTTCAGCTTGGTCTCAACAAAAATTCCCCTCATCTTACCTCAATAATCCGATTTTATTAATCGGTTCTGGATTAACCGCCGTTGATAGAATTGCTGAATTAATCGAACAAGGATATCAAGGAAAAATTTATGCAATTTCTCGACGAGGATTATTACCGCAACCGCATCAAACGGTAGAGGTTTATCCGCCATTTCTAACGCCGGAAACTGCACCCAAAACGGCTAGAGGTTTATTACATCGAGTGCGCCAAGAAATTCAAATTGCTGAACAAAATGGGTATAATTGGAGAAGCGTCATTGATGGGTTACGAGAACAAACGCCTTTTCTGTGGCAAAACTTACCTCTGACAGAACAAAAGCGTTTTTTACGTCATGTTCAACCCTATTGGGAGGTGTGTCGCCATCGAGTTTCAGCCCAGATTTATCAACAAATCCAAGGGTTAATAAAATCTAAGCAATTAGTGATCTATGCAGGTCAAATTTTAGATTATTTTGAAACTCAACAGGGAATTGATATTATTTTTCATCGTCGATTTAACCCAACCTGGCTCCGGTTACGGGTGGGTTTAGTGATTAATTGTACAGGTTTAGCGACTAATTATCATCAAATTCAACAGCCACTCATTGTTAATTTATTAAACCAAGGCTTAATTCGTCCCCATCCCTTAGAAATTGGATTAGATGTTAATCAAAATGGAGCGTTACTTGATAAAAATGGTCAGGCTTCTCAACAACTTTATACATTAGGATCTCC
>JBMDYE010000315.1:0-14377 GCA_048595135.1 Planktothrix sp.
AACTGATCCATAAAATTCCACGCCATATCCGTCAGGTGGGGCATCTGTGTCATATTGCCGTAGACATCATAACGATAAGTAGCACTGTAAGGGCCTGCATCAGAGTCACCCGGAAGACTGGTAGCACTTAATCGGTTCGTGAGATTTGTCGGATCATCTTCATAGGCATAACGATAGTGCTGTGTCCAACCGCTACCAGCACCCACCTGGGGCTGATACCGATGCCGCAACACCTTGATATTGCCCAACAAATCATATTCATACTCTTCTGTATAAGTTCGTACCGCATCAGCATTGTTAACATGGGGCAATTGTGGGATAAATTCAAGGTCACTATTGTTGCGAATGGAATTATTTGTTAAGCTGGCGTGTTCTCGGCCCGTTGCCCGAATTAATTGGTAAATGGCATCATATTCATACAAGCTTTCCGGCTTCACGACTGCGTTATTAAAATAGTGGGTTTGTTGGGCATCGTCGCGGATTTGAGTAATATTGCCAACTGGATCGTAGGTGTAGTGGAGGTTTTGCAATCCCTGAGTATCCGAATTATCCCCGGATTTGTAACTCAGCAAATGGGTTAAACGAAAAGTGTTGGGATCGTAGAAATATCGGGTAAACACTTCATTGCCATAGTGAGCGAACTGACGCTGCCCTTTGGCATCATAATCCTGATGTTTCAAAAATTCGATCAAAGCACCCTGCCCTTGAATTTGCGCCCGTAGCGATCCTAAAAAGTTGGCTTCGTTGTAAGTCGGTAGAATAACGGTGTCATCGGGCAGTATAACCTGTGTCGGGCGGTTGAGCGCATCATAAAGGGAACTGGCAGTGAAGACTTCACCCGTTTCTAAGGCGGGGTTGGCGACGGTTTGAATCGCAGCATAATCGGATTGTTCGGGGAGCATATCCCAGTTGAGGTTATTCTTATAATCCTTTGCCAGAACCCGCTCTATGCTTTTGGGATTGCCTTTAAAGTCGAGTTCTGGCACCCGCACCATCCCGGCTTGGTCGAAAATCTGATGGGCAACTCCCAGTAAATTCAGTTGTTCGGCATTGGGAAGGCGATCGCCATACACCACATAGGTAAATAGAATAGAGGCAAGCCCGGATTCTTGGACAAACGCGCTGACCGGACGGTGGAGATTGTCATACTCAGCCCGAAATTCCCGCCCATGTTCGTCCCAAGTCTTCACTAACGCACCCAATACATTTAAAAAAATCCATCGACGACCTTTTTCGGTACTTTCCCCCAGAATCGGTATACCCGCTAGACCAACAAACCCACTGGCAACTTCACGCTGTTGTTGATCAAACAATTTAGAGAACCGTCCGGTTAGATCACTTTCCGAGCGTACCGTTGCCGTCTTACCATCACCGTAGTCAGAAATAGCATATACCGAGCGCCCCAAACTATCAAAATGAACGGTTCCCGGTGTATTGGCGTGTTTTGCTGCCAGCCATGCAGCGCGGCGTTCTGGATTGTTTAAGGGTTCGGGTTCGGTTGTGGGGTCGGGACTGCCTTGATCAATATACCACTGACTCTCCCTGACGGTATCGTTGGCATCAAATACGTTTTGCATCCAGGGGTCAAATTCCACCTGGGCAAAGGTGCCATTTGGGAACAAGGTGCGAATATTGCGACCGACCGCATCGTAATACAGGATCGGCGTTACACCAATTTCCCGCAGCACCTTCTCCTCTTCATACTCGTGGGTGGTGCTGAAATACGGCTCGTATTGTTTAACAGGATTGCCCTTGTTATTCAGGATCGTGCGCCCATTGCCGATCCAACGGGGGTTGGCATCTACTTCCGTCACGGTGTCATCGGGATTGACTTGTAGTGCCTTGCCCGGTTGCGCTTGCGTTTTCACCATCGCTACTCCACCGCTACCATTGGAGTAGGTATAACTCTCCTGCCAACGGGGATTAGTCGGCCCGTGTTGTTCTCGGGCAAACGAATGAACAAAGTTCGGTTGGCGGTGGTTCATCCAATTAAACAGTTCATACTCCATCCGCACCGTTGGGTCATCCAAGGTATCACCCTCTGCTGCCCCTTCTTTCCCCATCACAGCCGATTTCACCACCATGCCCAAAGCATCGATTTCGACTGCTGTACGGTTCTTGTTGGGGTCGGTGATTAAGATCGGGCCGAGTACGCGATAATCGTTGATGGCAAGGGTTTCATTCCAGGTCGCCTGCTTGACCTGAACCCGCTCCACTAACAGGTCATATCGGTCAAAAGTCGCGATTGTCTCTAACCCCATTGGATCGGTTGCGCCAATGGGAATGTAAAAATGATCGGCGGGATTAGCTGGATAAATAGCCGTACCGGAGGGAATCCACCAGTTGGCATCGCCGTCCCAATGAAGATAACCGGCTGCGGTGAAGTCGGCATCTGTAACTTGGTCTGCATAATAGGCGTTGGCGAGATCGGGGGTAAATGCTAGTTGGTAGCTTTGATAACCCAAGCCGAGGGAATCCCACTGACCCAAAGGTAAAGGATTTAGGGTGTTGTCGAGGAAGAGTGTGCGTTTGTGGGAAAGCAGACGCTTTTGCGGTGTAACGCCATCGGCAACTATTTCATAAGCAATCTCGCCAGCACCCCCAATCTGGGTTTTGATTTCATTAAACTTGAACAGATTGGCAGTTGGGGAAATACCTGTAATCTCGTAGCTTCTGAACTCGTAGGGAACTGGCAACCTGTAGGCGGGTGTGGGATCGGGCCGCTCAATATCGGGGGTGTAATCGGCTTCGGCATAGGTAATATATAGCCTCTGCTGATCACGGGTTACTTCTGTGGGTAGTGAGGAATTAGCAATTTTCCGCCCATACACAACCGAGCAGGACTTGCGGGGATGACCGTACTCATCTACCTCCAAGCTGAGGCGATGGGAAATCCGGGGATCGGCTGGATTGCGTTCGTAGTTGATCGACAGGGATTCCCGACCAACGGGGAAAAAGACGGCGTGTTTCTGCTGTTTGCGGGGTTGGATGAGGCGGATCTCAAAGTTATTCTCCACTACGCTGTAGGGATGCTGTTCCTCGGCTGAACCATCAAAGCTATAAATCTCTTGACGCAGGGGCAATCCTTTGAGCGCCCTCAGACATTCACGCCATTCTTGAGCATCCAATCCCGATGGCAAAATCGGTTCTGGAATATGTTGCTCTTGCTGGTAATATTCCTCCCGAAACTGATGCAAAATCCTTTCTTGATCAAGAAACACACCTGTGTGATACCAAGTGCGGGTTGTGACGGGGGGCTGGTATAGTTCTGGAGCGAGTTCTTGATTGCCTTCAACCTGTTGAACTCCAACAACATAATCCTCGAATGCTTCTGTATCCCACTGTTCCACCATCCCAAAGCCGCGAAACTCCCGTTCTACCCCATCAAAATAGCCGTGATGATAGGCATAATTTGTCACCAAGCGATTGCGGCTAATATAATCGTAGGTTTCTACCCGTTCCACTACATGAACAGGAAACGGTAGTTTAGTCAGCCAAGGTTTACCCGAAAATTTATCTTGTAAATAAAACTTAGTCGAAGCTGCATATTGTACAGTGGTTTCTGCCCCTAAATTGTTGATCGTTTTGATTAATAAATGGGGTTTTTGACCCCCCATTAAATCAATATAACGCATGACACGACGACCATTCCCAGGCAGCGGAGAAGACCAGACTAAACAAGCCGTTCCGTTTCCTAATAGGTCAATTGCTGTTACGAATATCAGATTATTAATTGCCGGAAAATTTCGCAAGACTCGCTTTTCTGACCAACTATTACCAGATTGGTTAAAATAAACTTGTACCCCTTCTGCACTTAAATATAAAATATCTGTTGTTCCTGACCCATCAATATCGGCTAGTATAATTCGACGCTGATTAAAGATATCAGGCGTATCAAACCAAGGCGAATTATCCATTGTTATTTTTGCCCCAAATCGTCCATAACCCAAATTAGGCCAGTAACAAACTTCGCCATTCCGAATTCGGACAATATCTGTTAATCCATCCCCAGAAAAATCTGCCAAATAAATCGATTGGGTGCTATCCGCAAATACAATATGCGGCCCTTTTTCTTCATCCCAAGATTGATAAACTCGTTCTGCTGTACCAAATCCATCTTCAGCTAAGGAAGGATGCCAAACAAAGCAATTATCTTCTGTTATTAAAATATCAGCGTGTCCGTCTCCGTTTAAGTCAATAAATTTTAAATTGGGATTATTCCAATCTAATACGGGTAAAGATTTAAAAGGAATAAATGGTTGCCATTCTTCTGTTACAGTCCGTTCATAAAATCCGGGTGTAAAACTGTTAAAAGTAACAACATCAAGTTGTCCATCTCCAGCTAAATCCAGAAATTGCGCGCCATTAGCCAAAGTTATTGCAGGTTTACTGGCGATTAGTTCAATTGGAGCAAATTTGGCGGTAATCCTATTTTGACCGTCTTCTTGAATCGTATGAATAGGGCTGAGATTACGTTTGTAGAACCAACTATTTCCCTGTTCGGTGAGAATTCCTGATAAACCTTCTCCATCTAAATCAACCCATTGATAGTTTGAACTTTCTAATCCTTGAGGCAAATTCTCTAAACTTTTGGGGTCAATATCTCGTACAGTTTCATTAATTTCGGGTTCGCTATAGGTAAATTCTAACGGGGGTAAGGATTTATGAAGATAGCTGCCTTCAGAATTGCGTTTGTAGCCGATTTGAGAGACTGAAATCAGTTTAGAATAAATGGGATTTTTAGGATTTGTAGGGTTAATTTCATCAGAATAGGTGAAGTTTGTTGAACGCACTAAACAATTTTGTCCAATTCCTTCTTCTTCGGGAAAATGATGAAACATTAATACCCGTTGACAAAGGCGATAGGTACGCACTTCAAAACCCGCTCGATAGGAAGAAAATGGATCGTTACGAACTGACCAAATTCCTATATCGTTAGGCGTGGGATTTTCTAAGTCATGTTCTCCGTAATCAAATATTACCTCAAACATCCAATCTATTCTTAAACTTAAATCTTCATTAGGTTGTCGGGGTGTTAGATTGCCATATTGAATGCGTTTAAGATAACGATTAGTGGAGCGGATATTATTAGTTCGGTTGCGTTCGTGGGCTGTGGCGATATCAATTCTATCGGTATTTTCAGGTTTATATTCGTAGCGAATAGCGTTGCCTTTATCGTCGTAACTTTCGCAAATTAACCAGCTAAAAATGCGGGTGGCATCATTGGGATCAACGATTCGACTTTCGGCAGTTTTACCATAAATTGTGGTAATATTGTTTTTGGAAAGCGATCGCCAATGGGTCTCGCCAGATGTTAAATTTGTCCAGCGTTCAATTCGAGCAAATAATCCTTCAACGCGGGGGCGATAGCGTTGAATGCTATAATTTATTTCATTGATAGTTCTTAGTGTTGGTGTTTCTCGTTCCCAGTTTCCTTCTGTGTTTTGTACTAAAATAGGGACAAGATCTTCGGCTCCTGAAAGGATGAAAACATCAGATTCTTCGACATCAAAATAGCGAGGTAATCCTTTATCGGTTTTGCGGGTAATGGAGGGCATAGACAGATTCCAACCTAATCCGAAAATGCCATTTCCTGAACCGGAGTCGTAGGAGAGGGAAAGCTGCGGCTCAAACCCAGAGCGACTAGGGCTTATGGCTATTGGCACAGACATCGAACCTGTTCCCGTTACCGGATTGGCGGCAAATTTCTCGCCTATTCCCTTAATTGCCCCCCCACCTTTGAGAAGCGAGACTTGAGGGGCTGAGATGAAATAGCTATCGTTTTGGCTCGTTTCCTGTTTCTCCAGCGATGGACTGGGGCGACTCAGCATTTGCCGTCTCCTGGTGAGGAACTTTGCAGTTAATGCTCCTTAGTTTAGTCAGACCCCAGACAGTTTTACAAGTCACTTCTTTGAGTGACATTCATTCAGGTGACTATAAAAAAGTTTGTTTATAGCTTACCGGAAAGAAGTTTAAAGCAACAGGATTATTCTAATTTTATTAACATTTATGCCTTTATAGGAATCTCAATCACAAATTTTGTCCCCTTACCAACGGTAGATTCACAGGTTAACTCGCCGCCATGTTTTTTGATCACCGCATAGCTGACAGATAAACCTAAACCCGTACCGCTCCCGACAGGTTTCGTTGTAAAAAATGGCTCGAATATGCGTTCTTGAATCTGAGCGGGAATCCCAATCCCATTATCCGCGATCGCAATTCTGACCCGCTCTGTTTCTATCACTTCAGTCTGAATTTGAATGTAGGGATTTTCATCATTTTTACTAACTTGCTTGAGCGCATCAAGAGCATTACTAATAAGACTCATAAAGACTTGATTCATCTCACTCGCATAACAGGTAACGTAAGGCAACTTGCCATATTCTTTAATGACTTGAATCTTGGGCTGACCCGTACTAACTTGGAAGCGATTTTGCAAAATTAACAAAGTGCTTTCAAGTCCGGCGTGTAAATCTACGGGTTTCAACTCGGCTTCATCAAGCCGGGAAAAATTCCGCAAACTCAGGATGATTTGCTTGATCCGTTCGGCTCCAGCTTTCATGGAGCGTAGAATGTTCGGTAAATCTTCTGAGATAAATTCTAGTTCAATTTCTTCTGTTGTGGCTTGAAGAACTGAATTGTCTTCGGGATATTCTTGCTGATAAACTTCCAGCAATTTGAGCAAACTTTTAACATAATTTTCAATAGGTTCAAGATTCCCATAAATAAAATTAACCGGATTATTAATTTCATGGGCTATCCCAGCCACCAGTTGACCTAAAGCTGACATTTTTTCAGTCTGAATCAATTGGGTTTGGGTTTGTTTTAAGTTGTTCAAGGCTTGCTCTAAATCAGAAGCTTTTTGGCTTAACTGTTGAGTTTTTCGCTCGACTTCGGCTTCTAAAGTTTGAGAATATTTCTCGACCTGTTGATACAACCGTGCATTTTCAAGAGAGATAGCAGCTTGAGTGGCAAGAATTTGGAGTGTTTCGATGCGCTCGCTGGTAAAAGCTCCCACGGTCAGATTATTTTCCAAATACAAAATTGCCAGTAATTTTCCTTGCTTGCTAATAGGAATACATAAAACGGATTTAGGCTGGGAGGTGATAATATAGCGATCGCCTGCAAATTGAGTCTCAGCGCTCAAGTGATCAAACACTGCTATTTTTTGACGGCGACCTACAGAGTAAATCAAACTTTGAGGTAATTCTTGACATTCAACCAGCGGAATTTGACAGGTTTCTGTCTGATTTTGATTGGCTTTCGCCACCACTAACCATTCTGCGTCTTGATGACTGACTAAAATTCCGGTTTCTGCTCCGGCTGACGCGAGCGCAATTTGCATCAAAGTCGCTAACAGTTTCTCGAATTCAATTTCCTGTGAAATCGCTTGTACGGCTTTCATCACTGCCGGAAAATCTAACCATAAATTCAAGTTGCTGCTACTGGTGTTAGTGACGCTTCTCATCAGGGTGGGAGAAGTTGTTCCTCCAGATACAATCGCTGGTTTAGTGGGTTGGAGAATCGCGCCTAAAAGTTGGGGATAGTGTTGTTCTAAATAAGCGACTTTTGCCTTTGCACCCCATCGAGAGTAACAATAGTATGCTTCCTGCATATACCCAGCCGCAACTTTTTCTTTGCCCCAGTCGAGATAAAATTTAGCGGCGAGTTCATTGCCTAAAGCTTCTTCTTGGATATATTCGTTTTTCTTAGCGCCAGAAATCGCGCGATCGTATAAATCTATCGCTTCCAGCTTATTTCCTAAAACTTTTGCTGTTTCAGCCTCAACAAGTAAATACTTATGGTGAAAATTTTGTGGAGCATTAGCAAACCACTCGCTCAGGTTTTCTTGGTTTTCTTGGACATCTAATAAATATTGTTGTTGCTTGCTAGTTTCTGCTTGAGGATAAGCAGCAAGGAGAATCAGCGATAAGTAAAAGTTGTAAACTCCGATTGTGATTAATCCAATCGATGCTCCTATATATTCTTTAGCTATCAGAGCATAATTAAGAGCCTCCGTCACATCGTCAAAGAGATAAAGTAAATTGGCTTTGGCAAGATAAAGCGCAAACAACGACATATAATTTTTATGACTTTGCCAAAGAGAAATGAGTAGCGATTCATCAAACTCATCCCCCACCAGTTTGAGCGTGTCAATGGCTTTCCCCTGCAAATTTAAGGTAAGTTGTATCCAAATTCTGGCGTATGATAATGCAAATTCATGATTGTTTTTGACGATAACAGACAGGTAATGAGCTTGATTGATTTCTACTAATTCCAGATATTCACCTGTTAAGAACAAATTTTGGCAATAGTGCATACAACTATAACTCGCCCATTCTATATCACCCGTTTCTAGTCCGCTTTGATATCCTTCTAGATAAGCATTTAGAGTTAATTTAGCAGGTTCTTTCCATAAACGAATATGAGCGTTATATAAAACATAAACTTTTGCTTTCAATTCAATAGCATGAAATTTATCGAGCAATTTTAGTGCGAGTTGACCGGCATGATATCCCTGCTCAATCTTTCCTTTTTCTGCACACAAAATAATGCCATAGAGGACGTAACTGTAAGTCGCAAGGGACGAATGACCACCCTCAAGGCAAAGTTGAACCATTGTTAAAATGAGCGGTTTGATCGAGTCTGGCTTGGCAATATAAATCGGCGGATAAAGTGCCATCATAATCCGCAAAGCTGTTAATTGCTGCTGATCGTTCATTTCAGGAATACTATCTAAATCCTTAATTCTCGGCAAGTTTGGCATTGGGCGGTCGCCGATGTTTTCAGAAAGGAAAATCCCCAGTTTTTCCAGTGCTTTGAATCCCGTCTCGATCGCTTTCAGCATCAGACCTTGTAACTGATACGACTGAATTTGTAATTCGTAGATTTTCATCTCGTCGAGGACTGTCTTTGCTTGCTGTAAGACAATCTGTGCTAAACTGTCTAATCTTGGAAAATTAGTATTAAGATACTCCGCTTCTGCGGCTTCAATGTGAACGGATAACATTAAGTCATACTGACTCTGCCATTGTTCTACTTCTAGCAAAGCCAAACTTACGTTTAAGTATCTAATTGCATCTGCATAAGCTGTCGCGACTTTCGCTTTCTGACCTGCCATCAAGTTCAAAATTGCCAGTTGCTTCCGTTGACTGGGATCGCCGATGAGTTCAGAGCCAATATTCAGGTGGTTGACAATATCAAAAATTTTATCTTTTAACGTTGACGGTGAGATTTTTTCTAGCAGAAGTTGACCTATTTTGAGATGCGTCACCTGTTTTTGCTCATCAGGAATCAATGAATAAGCGGCTTGTTGAACGCGATCGTGCAAAAATCGATAAGTCGGATTAGCGCTCGCATTTAAAACTGTATTACTATTAGATTGGTTAAAGAACTTATAGATTTTAGTAGTCGGAATCACCAAACCTGACTGCAATGCTTTCCATAAAGCCGTAGCCACACTTTCCGGTGACTTCTCACTGACAATTGCTAAAGTATTTAGATCGAACTGCGCCCCAATACAAGCGCCTAGTTTGAGACTATCCTGAGTTTCGGTTGGCAATTTCTGTAATTGTAACACCATGAATTCGACGACATCATCAGTAATTGCTAAGGCGTTGACTTGGGCAATATCACATTGCCAGTGCTGAATCTCCCAATTAAAGGTAATTAACTTTTCATCATGTAACGCTTTGAGGAACTGAGTTGCAAAGAAAGGATTTCCCTGAGTTTTTTGATCAACTAATTTCGTTAAGGGCTGGGCAGTCGATAATTCACAATAGAGAGTATCTGCCACTAAGCGATTAATATCCGATTCTTTTAACGGTGGTAATGTAATTGTATTGACCGTTATCCCAGATTTGCCCAGTTCATTTACGGTTAAGATAAACGGATGTACGGGTGAGACTTCATTATCTCGATAAGCCCCTAATATTAATAAATATCCCGAATCTTGCATTAATAAGGAGAGCAAATTTAGTGAGGCGGAATCTGCCCATTGTAAGTCATCTAAAAATATTACTAAGGGATGTTCTTGACTGGTAAAGACTTGGACAAATTTTTGAAAGAGTAAATTAAAGCGATTTTGAGCGGCTGTTCCTGATAATTCTATGGCGGGTGGTTGTTTGCCAATAATGTTTTCTAGCTCAGGGATTACATCAATTAAAACTTGGCCGTTGTCTCCCAATGCTTCAAGAATATTGCTTTTCCAGGTTTGCAACTGTTCATCTGGTTCTGATAAAAGTTGCCCCATTAAATCTCGAAAAGCTTGCACGAAAGCTGAAAAGGGAATATTGCGTTGAAATTGGTCATATTTGCCTTTTATAAAATAGCCGCGTTGCCGAACAATCGGTTTATGAACTTCATTCACGACAGCGGTTTTTCCAATCCCAGAAAAACCCGCGACTAGCATCATTTCTGTACTGCCATTGGCAATGCGATCAAAGGCATTTAAGAGTTGATTGATTTCAGTTTCTCTTCCATAGAGTTTTTCAGGGATGAGAAAGCGATCGCTAATATCTCGTTTGCCGATTTCAAACGGTTTAATGGTACCTGTCGTTTGCAGTTGAGCGAGACAAATTTCTAAGTCATGCTGAATTCCCAAAGCACTTTGATAGCGGTCTTCTGCATTCTTTGCCATTAACTTCATCACAATATCAGAAATCGCTTGAGGAATTTCTTCTCGGTTCGCTGTTAATCGCTGACTGTTCACTGAAGGCGGTTCTTTTGCCAGATGACAATGTACCAATTCCATCGGATCTTCTGAGCTAAAAGGTAACGTTCCTGTCAAGAGTTCATAAAATGTTATTCCCAGAGAATAAAAATCGCTGCGATAATCTATCCCTCGATTCATGCGACCTGTTTGTTCGGGAGAAAGATACACGAGTGTGCCTTCTAAATCCTTCGCATTTTGAATTTCTTGGGTTTCTTTTGGCAGGAGAGAAGCAATACTAAAATCAATGAGTTTAATTTGTTTAGTTTGGGGATTAATAAGAATATTAGCGGGTTTGATATCTTTATGAATAATTCGGTTTTGATAGAGAGCGTGTAGTGCTTTTGTCAGTTGAATGGCGATTGAGAGAAATTCTCCTAAAGGCAAGTCTTTAGATTGAGAATTTTCTTCTAGAAATGTTCTTAGATAATCCGATAGAGAAATCCCGCCAAACTCCTCCATAATTAAGGCGTAGCCATTGCCATAGACTTCTAGAGCTAGGGGTTTAATAATGTAACTCCAGTCAAGATTTTTGGCAATGGTATATTGGTTGCGAAATTGGACGAGTTCGCTAAAGTTCGGAAATTCATTTCGCAGGAATTTGATAGTAACGGGTTGTTGGTCACTGGTACGTCTACCTCGATAGACAAGGGTACGGGTACCTCTGTATAATTCCTCTGCGATGTGATAACCTAGTAAGTCAGGGTTTGAATTCATCATTGGCTTTAAATAATTTGCGTTTGCATCGCTCCATTTATGGACAAGGGCGATCGTATCCTCACTATCTTTTGCTAGGTAGGGGTATTGAGTTGCAACCCAGAAGTTAACTAAGCGTTTTGGGGCTTCGCCCAGCCGAAGGCTATCGCTCTTTTTGATTATAAACACCAAAGGATTATAACAGTATCCGTCCCAGCGGTGGGACATTCCAACACCGATGCTGTCCTACTGATGGGCTTACGCATCAGAACAATATCAATCCTTAATCACTCACTAAATTAACGCAACGCCTTTAGCCGGATAAAATCTATCACTTGAAAGAAACTGGTAAAACTGTTAATTTTAAGACGAGTTAAGACTAATCCTTGAATTGTTAATGATTTATCGGATGAAACAGTTTTTTATAATAAAATCAATGTTATTATTTGTCCTTCTTATCAATTCAACCGAAAAAACAAGTCATTTTTACAAAACTTTACAAGGGCGCACCTGATGACATGAACCTTCTATTTTCGCCTACCTCTAATTTTAATATCCGAAACCTAGTTACAAAAAGGTAATACTAATTGATGAGTTGTTAAAACATAAAAAATGCTCTTTTTAAGGGTTGACGTCAATGGTCGTCACCCGTTACTATAAATATGTCTAAAGTAATATGTCTTACGATAGATAAAAAAATCCCCAAATAATGTACTCCTAACAAACCATTCAACTGTCTATCAACGGTTGTAAGGTAAAAAATCTTGCTCAACATCCGTACTATCCCCCAAGCCACATTGCTCGCAGACAGTCCTTCGCTTCTGTGATAGAAAAATTTGCCACAGGTTAAGATTAATGCTTATCCCTAGAACAAATTTTGATCATTAATTGGCTCAATAACTACGAGAAACCAACTGAAGCTGACCCCCTAAGTAATAGCTAAAGTTTCTTTATAAAAAAGCGCAAATTCGCGAACTTTGCGTTAATTTTTCTGCAAAAAACTCAGGGAAAAGCTTTTACAAAAAAACATAAACCATTTATCTAAATTTGATAGAGTCTTGACGTGAAAAAACAAATTACCTTCGTAGATGCCTCTGTTGACCATTATCGAAACCTGATTCAAGGCATTAATCCGAACACAGAAATTGTGATTTTAGACAAAGATAGAAGTGGTATAGAGCAGATCACAAAAGCTCTAGAAGATCAGTTTAATATTGCAGCGATTCATATTGTTTCTCATGGAAGCCCAGGCACGCTACAACTGGGTTCCGATGCTGTCAATCAAAATAGTTTAGAACAGTTTAGTAGCCAGATCAAGCAGTGGCACCAAGCACTAACAGAGGAAGCCGATATTTTGCTGTATGGATGCGACGTAGCATCCGGAAAAATTGGTGAAAGCTTCGTGCAGAGTCTGAGTGAAATAACTGGGGCAGATGTGGCAGCGTCCACCGACAAAACGGGGAATACGGCACTGGGTGGAGATTGGGAACTGGAAAAAAGCACTGGATTGATCGAAACCTCCCTTGCCTTTTCAGAAGAAGCGATCGCAACTTATGACAGTATTTTAGGCTTAGAAGCGGAATATGGGTGGGCTAAGAGCATGGGAGGAAGTAGTAGCGACGGTGGCAACAGCATCACCCTGGACAGCAGTGGCAACATTTACACCATTGGCACCTTCAATGGCACTGCTGACTTTGACCCCGGTGCGGACACCCTCAACCTTACTTCGGTAGGAGGCACGGACACTTTCATTAGCAAGCTAAACTCTGACGGGACTTTCGCCTGGGCGAAGAGCATTGGGGGAACGGGTTCCGATGCCGGGAAAAAGCTTGTTATTGACGGCAGTGGCAATCTTTACGCCATTGGTACGTTTGACGGTACTGCTGACTTTGATCCAGGTGTGAACTCCTTCAACCTCACTTCGGTGGGAACTCAGGATATCTTTATTAGCAAGTTCAACCCAGACGGGACTTTCGCCTGGGCTAAGAACATGGGGGGAACGGCTTCCGACTATGGCAACAGCATCGCTGTTGACAGCAGTGGTAACGTTTACACTACTGGCTATTTCAATGGTACTGCTGACTTTGACCCCGGTGCAGGTACTTTCAACCTAACCGGAGTAGGAAGCTATACAACCTTTATCAGCAAGCTAAACGCTGACGGTACCTTTGCCTGGGCTAAGAACATGGGGGTGGGCATGGGTCATAGCATCGTCCTGGATAGTAGTGGTAACATTTACACCACTGGCTTTTTTGAGGGTACCGTTGACTTTGACCCCGGTGCGGGCACCTTCAACCTGACTTCGGCGGGAGGCACTGACAGCTTCATCAGTAAGCTGAACCCAGACGGTACGTTTGCTTGGGCCAAGCAACTGGGAGGAACCACTGGAGACCAAGGCTACAGCATTGCCGTTGACAGCAGTGGCAACGTTTACACCACTGGCTTATTCCAAGGCACCGCCGACTTTGATCCTGGGGCTGGTAGCTTCAACCTGACTTCCGCAGGCAGCAATGATATCTTCGTCAGCAAGTTGAACGCAGACGGGACTTTTGCCTGGGCCAAGCAACTGGGGGGAACCAGTGCCGACCAAGGCTATAGCATTGCCATCGATAGCAGTGGCAACGTTTACACCACGGGTTATTTTCAAGGTATAGTTGATTTCGATCCCGGTGCGGGTACCTTCAACCTGACTTCGGCAGGAACTAGGGATATCTTCGTCAGTGCCCTAGACTCTAGCGGGAACTTTCTTTGGGCTAAAAGATTTGGCGTCAGCGGTGTTCTATCGTCTGGTAATGGCATCACTGTTAACAGCGGTGGCAATATTTATACCACAGGTTTTTTCGGTGGTACGGTTGACTTTGACTCTGGGACTGGCACTGCTAACCTCACTTCGGCAGGAGCCGGTGACGTTTTTATCAGCAAGCTGATCCCTGGAGTTGCCCCCACGGTTAACAGTATTAGTAGTACCCT
>JBMDYE010000316.1:0-2438 GCA_048595135.1 Planktothrix sp.
GTTTTTAATCTATTATTAAGATAATCTTCTTCTGTATAGCCTTGCTTTTGCCAAGTGCTAGGAAAATCAAATTTTTTTAATCCAATTAATCCTGTTAAATTTTGGGTTTCTTCGTAGATTTCTTGAGCGAGTTTGCGATCGCGTTTGGTTTCATTACAAAGATAAGCTTTAGATTTTGGAGTAGGATATCGGCAGGGTTTACCAAACTTTCCTTTATATTTTTCCGGTTCTTCATCGATCATTTGGTTCAGTATTATTTTAGTTCGACGAACAGTAAATTGTTGAATCGCTCCTCGTAAAATTCTTTTTTGCTCTTGAGGAATTTGATTAAAATTTTGTTGATTCTTCCACAAAAGGGTTAAAATATTTAAAATATCGTCATCAAAATTATCGGCTCCTAATAGATCAATAATAGCCAGTAAATCTCCTGTTCCTCGATTAATAGGCGTAGCCGTAAAGAGTAAAACATAGTCAGCAATATTTTTAAATAAAGCTTGAGTTTGCTTTGATTTACGATTCAAAAATTTATGAGCTTCATCCACTGCTAAAACTTGGCATTGACGAATACTTTCAATAACATCATCATGTTTATTTGAATCAGAACGGCTCAGTAAACCATAAGAATAAGTCGGAATTGTTACTCCCATACATTTATTAACTTCTTGCATCCAAGATTCCTGAACGGGATCAGGAGGGCAAATTAAAACAGAATCTACTTTACGTTTTCTTCCGGTTCCCCAGAGTTTATTAATGACATTTTTAATTAAATTTGCACCCATTTTAGTTTTTCCTGATCCGGTTGCATCAGCAATTAAAACACTACCTACATTTTCAAGTACCCAAATTGCTTGAGCAATCCCTTTTTCTTGAGAAGGCCATAAAGGGGTATCATTTCCTGATAATTGAGTGAGTTCATATTGTTTAGCCCATGCACCTTCTAATAAGGTAACACAAGCTTTTGCTAAAGATTCTTGCCAACTGGTTACTGTTAAAAGCTTCTCTAAAAGTTCAATTAATTCTTCTGTATAGTTTCTGCCTAAATTCCAAATTTCTTCAGCTAAAGCACAAGTATCGTAAAATCTAGACTGTTCTTTTTTAAGATTTCCTTCAAAACGAACATTACCTTCAATTTGATACTTTAACCCAGATTCACTATAGTTACTCGAACCCAGAGTAATTGCTTGATCACCCAGATAAATTTTAGCATGGATTTTCGGTTTATCTTTTGCTATCTTGGCTGTAACTTTACCTAATTTAATAATCTCAATAGCAGCAATAACTTCCTCAAATTGATAAATAGATATTCTTCTTTCTAACCAATAATTCTCAACTTCCTGAGTAAATTTAATTAATGAGCTAAAATACTCTTTTTGGCTAGGATAAGGTTCATTCCCTAGTAAAATTCTGATCTTATTCAAATCGGCTGAATTATTTTGAAATTGCTGATACCGCTTTGCTAAAAAGTGGATAATTTTGTCTAGGGAAGCGTACCCTGTAATGATCAGAGGATTTTTAGAATTATCTAAGTCTTGGTCAACAACTTTCCCAACTGTTTTAGAATTAAAGTTATAAGGAAATCTAGAGTGTTCTGGCCATCCCAAATCGTCTTGTTCAGAGAGTTTACTCATATTACTGCCTGTAATGAGGATTTTAGTCAACAGCACCGATCTCACTATACACTGAAATTGATGAGTAGGGTGGGTGACAACAAAAAAGATATAGGCAATATTGACTAATTTATCAATACAGCAGTTATTTAATCAGTTTTCTAAGGGTTCTCAATATTTAGCGAGTTTTATTTTCCGTAATCATCGGTTAAATTATCTCTTCCCTCGGAAAATTGGCTGCATTTATTTTTTGATATTGGGAGTCATAACCGCATTGAAGCGTTGTGTGAGTTTGTTTCTGTCACACCCTTAACTCAATCTGCTTTATCTGTTCTAAATTCCTAATATTAAGGTGATTAATTTAATTAGGCTGTTGTTAATGATTAGTTAGAATTGGAGGTTGTGGTGGGCATAGCCCACCCTACTATTATTGCGGTTGACATTTTCCGGCGCGAATTAGTCCCACACGACGAGCGATCGCTTCATTGGGAGAATCAAACGGCCCCCACTGTTGAACAATGGTTTGATCTTGTTGTTGAGAAACTTGATCACTCGGAACAATATCGCAAGTCCCGCTAGGACGTTTAATAATATAAAATTCAGGAGAAGAAGACATAACCCAATAATTGTTATAAGTTAGAATTCGAGATTAAGTTAAGGGAAAAAGGCCATCAAGTTAACCTTTTCCCCAAGAACAGATTAGCGATCGTCAAATCATCTAACAAACTCAACTGTTAGATTAGCGATTTCCGATGGGTAAATCGGGGGGAGCCTGGAGGTTGAGATCGCTGTAAGCCGGTTGGGTCAGAATTGAACTATCGTAAGGATTGG
>JBMDYE010000317.1:0-6744 GCA_048595135.1 Planktothrix sp.
ACAGTTTGATCAAAACTGAGTCAATTATCAAGTTTATGTCCTCGTGTTGTGACATTAACCATTGATATCGACCCTCTAAATTTAGGCTAAAATACGTTATCCTCATCAATTCTTTACAGTAGGATGGGCAGAGCATTGTCCTACAAAATATATAAGTAATTTTTATAAAAATAAAAACTATTCCTGATCGGGTAATACCACAGATATCTATCTTCAGACATCTACCCAATGTCTTGAAAAGCCGTAACTTTCGCTACACCGTTATTGTAAGGTTTTGCTATCTTAAGAGGACACATCTTTCTATAGGAGAATAGACGATTTGTCAAATAGTTGTTACAGTTGTTAACATAATCCCAAAGAACTAATCAAACTTATAGGAGCGAACCATGAACCAACCCGCAGAACTTTCCCTCGAACAACAATTCAGCCTGACTTCCTTTAAACTGCAAGTGAACCAAATGAGTCGGGAACAGGCGCAGGAGTTTTTAATTAATCTCTATGAACACATGATGGTGCGAGAAAATATGTATCAACATTTCCTCAAACACCAATGGGGTCTTGAACCCAGTATTTTTCAGGATTAATGCCTGATGCTGTTGCAGAGGGCGACCTCTATCTCTCACTTTTTTCCTGGAGATAGGAAACGAGTTAGGGGTACCGGGGCGTCAAACTGCCTTCAGTGAAACCAACTATCTTGATTTTCAGTTGCGAATTTTTCTATATATTCCTGATTACAACTTGCCTTAAATCTAAGGCTTCCGCTCTAAACTGGCTTCCATAACACTAATTAAATTCAGGGAATGACCTGCCATAATTCCACTCGAATAAATATAGCGGTTAGCATCAATTTTTCGCAGGGTTTCAAATCCATTCCGACGCTGACGTTCATCTCCTAAAACCCGATACCGTTGTACAATCGTTTCGGGGGCAATCAAACCTTCACCTTCCACCTTGCCCATTTCACTGTGCTGAAGCACAAACGTATATTCTCGTTCATTATTATCCAACCGTCCCCGATATTGTAAAACAATATCTTCGCGATCGCTGCCTGGAAATACTAATTTTGTGACCATACTAAACCAGTCATTCTGATGCCAAGCCACCAGGGTTTTGCCTCGAACTGCAATCGGCATTGCATTACGCTCCACCCAACTGCCTTCGAGCAACCATTGACCGGATTCCATCAAAAATGTGTGAGCCACAATGCCATCCTTGCCATCTTTTCTGCAAAAGGCTGAAATGCTTTTAACTGATCAACACAAGCAGCTTCAGTTGTGTGACATTGATTTTGCAGATTTCTCGATTATTATTTTATAATATCACGTTGGAGGGTAGAGGGGTGGGGTAAATTTCCCCTAACAAAACGGCTGATTTCGCACCTGTCACAGAAGGTAAATTTCCGGGAATCCCTAACAATCGCCAATAAGCTAAAACCGCAAAAGCGATCGCTTCTTTAAAATCCGCATTCAAGCCGCATTCCGAGGTTGAAAGCACCGAAATTGGGTCAAACAAAGTTTGTAAACGTTGTTTAAGATAACGATTATGACTCCCACCTCCGCAGAGCAAAATCTGATCCGGTAACTGGGGTAAAAATTGAGTGTAACTGTGATGAATAGAAGCCGCCGTCAGTTCCGTTAACGTGGCTAACACATCTGCCTCCGTTAAATTATACGGTTGTGCATCGGCTAAACACTGTTGTAAATACTCCTGTCCAAATAATTCCCGTCCCGTTGATTTGGGCGGGGGTTCGTGAAAAAACGGTTGTTGTAGCCATTGTTCTACGAGGGGGAAACACGGGGTTCCCGTTGATGCCCATGCTCCATCTTGATCATAGGTGTGGCGACCCCCCGAAAAATATTGAACGGCTAAATCGAGTAATGTATTGGCTGGGCCCGTATCCCAACCTAAAATAGACGGAGGCTGACTGTTGACAGGGGGTAGATAAGTAACATTCCCAATCCCTCCTAAATTTTGGACACAGCGATGAGATTGGGGATGACCCAGAAGAAACTGATCAACAATAGGGACTAACGGCGCTCCTTGACCTCCGGCGGCAATATCAGCGACTCGGAAGTTACTCACGGTTGTCACCTCGGTTAAATGGGCAATTAAAGCGCCCCGTCCTAATTGCAGACTATAACCGAGTTGAGAATCTTGGGGAGGGCGATGATAAACGGTTTGACCATGAGATCCAATTAATTCAGCAGATTGATAATCGTTTTGAAGTTTAATGGCAGCTTGAGCAAAGACAGTGGCGATCGCATCATCTAAACTAGCGAATTCCGCCATTGATAAGCTAGCTCCACCGCATAATTGTAAAATTTGCGATCGCAATTCCGGCGGATACGGATCAGTGATTCCGCCTAGAAATTCCACACGCAAATCCGATTGAGTGCCTTGAATTTCCACCAAAGCCGCATCAATCCCATCCACCGAAGTTCCACTGATCAAACCAATCACAAGCATGAATTAAGAATTAAGAATTAAGAATCGCGCAGCGTCCTGAGCGGAGCGTTGGCGGAGCCTGTGCGTAGCACTTAAGGATCTGAATTAAGAATTTTAGTAAGCCTTACAAGGCTTATAAAGTAATTAGTCACCAGTCGGACACATTATCAGGTGATAGTTGACAGTGATATAGGAGTTCTAAATAATGAATTGTACAAAAGAATGAAGCGAATTATAAATCTCAAAAACTTATGAGATTTCGAGGTAAGGGCGAGGCGCGCCTCGCCCCTACGATAAATTGGGGTTCAAAACAGTTGTACAATTTTCTTAATTCTTAATTCTTAATTCTTAATTCTCTACTGAGCCTATGGCGATGACAATGACGGTAATATTGTCTCGTCCTTCTTTATCTTTAGCCGCTTTCACTAAAGTAGATGCGGCGGACTCACAGGCTCGAATGGATTTCAAATGAGCATTAATAACGGTATCCGGGAGTTCTTCGGTTAACCCATCACTACACAATAGCAAGCGATCGCCCGGTTGAACCTCGATTTGAGCAATACTAATTTCTGAGAGATCTTCGCGTCCCAAACATTGGGACAACACATGACGCCAGGGGTGAACTCTCGCCTCATCAGTGGTCATAGCTTTCCGTTTGACCGCTTGAGCGACCCAGGTTTGATCTTCTGTAATTTGTTCGAGTTGATGTCCCCGTAACCGATAGAAACGGGAATCACCAACGTTACCATACCAAGGTTTTAGATCCGAATCTCGGAACAAGGCGACCACGGCGGTTGTCCCCATATCCTGGCGTTCTGGATGTTTTCTCTGATCCAGTAAAATCGCTTCATTCGCTGCCAAAAACGCTTCTTTTAGCAACACATCGGACTCATAGGAACTATCCCAATGGGTATCAATAAATTCTTGAATTGTTTGAGTGGCGATCTGACTCGCCTCTTGGCCACCAGCGTGTCCACCCATACCATCAGCGACAATAAAAAATCGACCGTCTGGATCAATATAGTAAGCATCTTGGTTGACGTTACGAACTTTTCCCGTATCTGTCAAACCCGCGAAATAGCGTTTCATAAACGAGTATTAGTAATTCCTAACTCCAAAACCGGTATTCTTCTAAATTTTGTAATACTTGCTGATTGGGATTAGTTGGAGTTGCAACAAATTCATAAAATCTTCTGATCTTTAGAACAATCAGTTGATGCTATCCCCTCAACGGTTTACATCATCCGATCCATCCGATCAATCCGCCGCATTAATCTTATAAAAGCAAACCCCATCACCACAGCGAGGAACAATACAACGAGAGCTAAACCTACCTTATCACTAATTAGTAACAATGTCGCGGATAAGGTAAACGCACTCAGTAATAATGCGTAATTTGTTCCCATCTGTACGTTACTAACCCGACGTAAAATCCGATCCGTCTCAGCGGCACGAACCCGCATTCGCAAGTCTCCTTGCTCCAGTTTTTCTAGGGTATCGTCGATGCGACTGGGTAAACCTAACGCCGTTGAACCGACTTGAGCCGCTTGACGACTCAACTCATTAAAAATACTGTTAGCGGTACTTGGAACATTTCCATTACTCATAAGCTGTATGGCAAACGGTTGTGCCACCTCCATAAAGTTAAACTCAGGGTCTAATCCTTTCCCCACCCCTTCTAATGTCGAAAACGCCCGCATGACAAAGGTAAACGTGGCGGGAAATCGGAACGGTTGATCATAAGCGATCTCATACAGATCGTCACTAATCGAAGCGACCGATTGATTTTCAAACGGCTGATCCATAAAATGATCCAGCATATACTGAATCGAGCGACGGACTGGCCCCATATCCCCCGTTGGTGCTAACGCTCCCACCTCAATCAAGGATTTCACCACCCGATCAGCATCTTTTTGGGTAATGCCAAATAAGGTTTCCATCAGCTTTTCCCGCAGATTGGACGTAATTTGTCCCATCATCCCAAAATCATAAAAGATTAATTCCCCGGCGGCACTAACAGCCAAATTTCCGGGGTGGGGATCAGCATGGAAAAATCCATGATTGAGCAGTTGTTGTAAATACGCTTTTGCACCGAGTTGAGCTAGTTTTTTGCGATCTAATCCGGATGCTTCGAGCGCTTCATAATTACTAATTTTGATCCCCGGAACATATTCTAAAGTCAGGACTCTGGGGGAGGTATATTGCCAAAATACCCTGGGAACTCTTACCCAGTCCGCACTGCGAAAATTGCGCCGAAACGTATCCGCATTCCGACCTTCATTGAGATAATCAATTTCTAGCCATAAAATTCGGCAACATTCGTCATAAATGCCAACCCAGTCCCGACCTTTACCCCATCGGGGATGATTTTGGAAATACCGAGCAATTCCCCTCAAAATGGCTAAATCAATTTCAAATAATTTTTTCAGTCCCGGTCGTTGCACTTTAATGACAACATCGGCACCGGAATGAAGTTGGGCTTTATGGACTTGACCTAAACTCGCCGCCGCCAAGGGAATGGGATCAACGCTGAGGAAGAGTTTTTCAACGGGTTTACCCAAATCTTCCTGAATGATTTCTTCCGCTTGTTCATAGCTGAAGGCGGGGACTTTATCTTGGAGTTTAGACAATTCCTCCACATATTCCGCCGGGAATAAATCAGCCCTTGTGGAAAATAACTGTCCGACTTTAATAAAGGTTGGCCCTAAATCTAGCAGGGTTTCCCGTACCCAGATGGCTTGCGCTCGACGGCGAGCGTTTTTCTTTTCTTCGGTAAAGCCACCCCCATAGCTCCATTGTTTGCTATCGAGCCAGAGCCAGGTTAGCCAAGTTAAAACAAACGCCCAAATATCTAGAAAGCGTCGTTGACGAGAATAATTTTTGCGATTCCAACGGTAGGCTTTCCCCCCATAAGATTGCCGTGAACGGGCGACACCCGTTTGATTGATCGGTTTGGGGGGAGGTTCAGCGTGAATCGAGTTATCAAGGGGAACAGACACTCGAGTCTCCAAATACGTTTCCAGTAATCAGGGTATTGTGCCATACTGCCGACACTAACGGCTAATGCGCTAGAGCGTAACGGGTGGGACAACGCCCTTTGTCACAGCTTTAAGCACGCCATAGCCTACGGTCTTCAAGTGACGTTTGAGAGCAGCATTCTTTTTCCTCTCTATTGTAAATAGGGAGACGGGCAAATGGCTGAGGAGCCGATCAGTTTATTTATAATGTACGATTGCGATAGCGTTGCAATTCAGCCCGCACTTCGGCGACTTCAGCCCGCAGTTCGTCAATGGTGGCTTGTAAGTCTCCCGACTCCCAACTGGTGGAGCCACTGCTATAGGAGGAAGGGGTTGTTTCTCCCACGGCCTCTGCTTGTTGGTGCGATCGCTCCATCACCCGTTCAGTGAATTGTCGGAGGCGTTCTCTTTGTTCCGCATCAAATTTGCCGAGTTCACTGAGTAGGTTCGTTAAGCCATTTTCCAGTTGTTCGTAGAGTCCTTCAGCAACAGCACGCCCTACAAAAAACGAATTCACAGAAGGTTTACTCATAAAAAAGTTTTGCGAAGTTGCGTTACAAATTATAACTCAGTTAGCCAGCTTAAGGAGTCGAGCTAAGGGGAGAGAGTTGACAGTCGGACGATGCTCTATCCATCACCATCCTAAGTAGGACGATGCTCTGCCCATCAAACCCCATCCCTTCTAGTCGTGTTCCAGCCTAAGTTGGATAATTTTTCTGGCAAAATAGAGGCTGTTCTGAAACTGCGGTTATCGTCGTTATTGATTAATTATGAAATATATTGATTTATTCTGTGGAATTGGAGGATTTAGAATTGCCATTAATCAAGTCTTAAAAGCAAAAAATATTAATCCTAACTGTGTATTTTCTTCTGATATTGATCGAGATGCTCAAACGGTGTATGAATCCAATTTTCAGGAAAAGCCTTTAGGAGATAGTACTCAAATTGATGCTGAGGATATTCCCGATCATGATCGTCTGTTGGCAGGGTTTCCTTGTCAAGCCTTTAGTATTTGCGGGCAGTTAAAAGGCTTTGAAGATACAAGAGGAACATTATTTTTTGAAATTGCTAGAATTTTAAAGGCTAAAAAACCAAATTATTTTATATTAGAAAATGTTAAACAGTTAGTCGGTCATAATCAAGGAAAAACCTTAAAATATATTTTAGAAGCTTTAGATCAATTAGGATATTTTGTTCAATATAAAGAGTTAAATGCCCTTAATTTTGGCTTGCCCCAAAAGCGAGAACGGATTTTTATTGTCGGTTATCGTCAACCCTTGCC
>JBMDYE010000318.1:0-5634 GCA_048595135.1 Planktothrix sp.
TTCTCCTTCAAAATCGGTATAACTGGTTAAGCGACCCACTTTTTCTCCATTTTGAAACAGGAGAGTTCCGGGTTCGGCTGAACTGGTCAGGCGAATTCCCCAAAGTTGTTGTTTCACACCTTTATAGGTATTGAGGCGGGCAATGGTTTCTTGACCAATATAACACCCTTTATCAAAGGATAAAGTTTGCCATAAACCTACTTCTAAGGGGTTGTAATCTTCTGTTAGTTCGCTGTCCGGTGCTGGACGTCCTGCCAAAATGCGTAAATGTTCCCAAACTTTCTGACCCATTGGAATGGCGCCAGAATCAGTTAATTTTTGCCAAATCAATGATGCGTCTGAAACGGGAACAATGAGAGTATAGCCAGGGGTTGCTAAACTACTCCCGACACTAACCTGAACGGAAGAACCACCAATTTCAACGGTGTTATGGCTATTGTAGGGTTGATTATGAAGTGCTGTGACTCCGAATTGAGCCAGAAAATCAGAACTATTAGGCCCAATTAAGTTAAAAATAGCAGTGTTCGCTGTGATGTCTTGCAACTGAATTCGATCCATGGGAAAAATGTATCGCTCTAGCCAATTGATCAAGAATTGACGACGGTTGGGTGAGACAAGTAACAAAATAGCATCTTCTGTAATCAATGCCGTGACAAGATCAAGGGTTCGACCTGTAGAGTTGACAAAGACGGTATCACAACCTTGACCCGGTTTTAGGGTTTGGATCGAGTTTGTACTTTGATTGTGCAGAAATCGCAGTCGGTCTTCTCCGGTAATTTTTAAAAGTCCCCAATGAGACCGATCATATAAACTAACCGCGGTTTGGGAGGCAATTATTGCTTGTGAATCATTGCCAAAACTAAGGGGAATTTGTTCTGCTGTTGAGGTTTCTAAAAGGGCACCTGTAGAGGCTTGTAAATCACGTAAGGTTGAAATCATAGTGAAATGAGTTAATTTTAAACAGTGGTTGAACTCATTAGGCGAGTCAAGAATTAAGTTGAAGAATCGATGGCTTCACTGGCTAAGTTAGCAAACAATTGCTTAACAATATGACGCGCTTTATCTTCTAAGCACTGCCAATCGACATCACCTGTTTCATTTTCAATTAAACTGGTATCAATTTCTACCTCTAAACTCTCATGACGAGCATGGGTAGAACGATAGTTTTTAAAACAAATTTGGTAACAGAGTTCCCAAATATCGACCGTCACTTGTTGACCATTGTGCTGTAAATTAAGCTGGTATCCGGGTAAAGGGGTTTGGACTTCATGGTAAGTGCCTGTCCAAACGGATTGGTCTAACTGCTTACGAATATTGTCTAATAGCCGAATTAGGGCAGGTTGCATTAGTAATTCTGCTTGCTGCCAAGCGACAGGATCTTTAATTTTAGGTTTCATTGATCTCAAGATTTAACTAATTTTTTTATTGTCTCAGTTCAGGTTCTCAAATGCCAAATTTTGTGCAGGTGGGTCGAGAGAGAGGAAAGCAGGGCTATCCGATAAGAACAGTCAACCCTTTTTACAAATTAGTTTTTCTACTAATCTCCTGATTTTTTTCTCTGTCAGACCCTAATCTTAGCAGTGAGTAGAAAGGTTACATCACAATGTCTATTGAGAATTGCACCCCTGATTTAGGCTCTAATATCAGTTTCAAGTGTTATAATCATTGAAGCAAAAATTTTACAAAATTTAAAGAAAACCCTTAAATCAGTAATAATAACTAGGCTAGGTATTAATCTATATTCTTTATTGAAAAACCTCTGCTTTTTTAAACAAGCTTATCTTTATCAAGAATTTAAAGTTTTTATTCATTAGCGATAAATTCAAGGGTTACAGATTTTTGTATTTTAGAAAACCTACCAAAAGGAAGATGTATGTTTATTCGCTACGATGGAATAATTTATAGTGTCGATCCATAATAGATTTTGAAATTTAATGTTGAGTTAGCGGAGTAAAATGCTTGCTGATCATTGAAGATAAAAATTTAGCTCAGAATCAGTTCATTAAGTTCGTTTTCAGGTAACTGAATTTGTCCTTAAGCCAATCGTTTAAAAGGATTCGGTTTTGCTCGAATCGTTTTTTATAACGATTTAGACGATTTATTGACAATAAAGTTTTCCACTTAAACTTAGCGATTTTTCTCTTATTTGAGTTCTTCTTTCTTGAACAGCCATGATTTTAAAAAATAGCAGATTTATTCACAAGTTATTCACATTTAAGTCGTAACCTTGAAGGAAATTAACAATTTAAGAAAATCTATAGGTTGGCTATGAAAAGTGTATGTTAATCTTTGTTTGACCTTTTAACAACTATTCTCAAGTTGTTAAAACCTGTTTTGTCTTTAAGGAGTAAAAGCTTTCAAAAAAACAATTTAACCCCCTCTTATTTAATTCTTTTTGCAGAACTCTAATATTTCCCAATTTAGATAGATCAAATCTTCAATCCAACTGATTAAAATAGAATTAAATCGATACCAAATTTAACAAATCTTTCACTGTTTGTGTTTTTAATATTTTCCTAGGAGAATCCCAATCATGAATGACTGTCCCTGTTGTTCTTCCTCAATGCTACGTCATATTGACCATAACCGAGTTTACTGGTATTGTTCCCACTGTCATCAAGAAATGCCTAACTTTTCTTTGGAGATTGCCCATCGAAAAGTCAGCTATCCTGATCCGCGTGTTTTAAATCAATTTAGCTATCGAGATCCCGAACTGGCGAAATTTGCAGTGAGTTAAATGGTTCTAACCCTTCAGTGTTGTCTCATGGTTTTTCATCCATGAGGCAAGAAATGTTCGGAAATCCTCAAAAAATTTTTTCTACTTGCCGATTCCCATAGAGAGAAGACCAGTTACAGATGGGGGTTTCCCTGCTTGCTGATGGGTTGATATCCCTAATTCTGGGTTGTCCGTGATCGCAACGAAGCGGTTATCTTTGCTGTAAGATCAAAGTGGTTCGCCTCTACTTTGATTCAGAGCTTAGAACCTTTGCTGTTTTGAAATATGAGGGTCTTGTTCGCTTGAGTTGCCCTGTTGCAAGTGGTCAGAATCGATGAAACCTGCAAGCCTCGGTACCGAGTTAACGCCAACCCCAAGGCCCGTCATAGTTTACACTCATGTCGATAACAACGGAAACCAGGAAAACTATGCCACAATTGAATCTGATCGATCCCAACCTGAACGGGCATCCCTCATCGACAAATTCCCCCGTTCCAGGTAATCACAATCCGGGAGAGAAATCGCGTGATCATCGGGATCAACCTTCAGACCCAATGGCAACGCCAAAAATTAATAAACCTGAACTGGATTTAGAGGCGGTTAATCAACAACTGGCTAACGCTGATGCCGTTACCCTGGTGAAATGGGCAACGGAAACGTTTCAAGACGGGTTAGTCATGAGTACGAGTTTTGGGATTCAAGCGGCGGTGATGCTGCATCTGGTGACTCGTGTTGTTCCCGATATTCCAGTGATTTGGGTGGATACAGGATATTTACCTGTGGAAACCTATCAATTTGCAGAACAGTTGACAGAGCGCCTGAAGCTTAATTTAAAAGTGTATCAGTCTCCTCTGAGTCCGGCCCGAATGGAAGCGTTGTATGGGCGGTTGTGGGAACAAGATAATGTGGAGGCGTTGAATCTGTATGATAAACTGCGCAAAGTTGAGCCGATGCAACGCGCTTTAACAGAATTGAAAGCAACGGCTTGGTTAGCGGGTTTACGGGCGGATCAAACCCATCATCGCAAAACATTACGTCCGGTTGGTGCTCAGTCAGGACGGTATAAAGTCCACCCGATTTTGTCTTGGAATTCTAGGGATATTTATCAATATCTCAATGCCCATGATTTACCTTATCATCCCTATTTTGAGTTGGGTTATACCACGGTTGGGGATTGGCATTCCAGTCGTCCTCTGTTAGCAACGGATGAAAATGAACGAGATACTCGTTTCCGAGGACTCAAACAAGAGTGTGGTTTACATCTTCCCCAAACAGAAGAAGAAGCTAAGAGCCTAGATTCTAGTTCCCTGTAATCTTGAGCAGAATTAAGAATTAAGAACAAGAAATTTCCCCTTGTCCCCTTGTCTCCCCTTCCCCCCTTCCCCTTGTCCCGAAGTTCCTTATTCATTAACCCTCTCTAGCGGCTACAACTCGATTTCGTCCTTGGGCTTTGGCTTGATACATGGCTTGATCCGCTGCACTAATCAAATGCCTTAATTCGATTTGTTCCCCAGGTCTACAACAGGCGACGCCGGAACTACTGGTAATAAACTGAATGGCAGATTGACTGTGGGGAATGTTTAAAGAGCGAATTTGCCCCTGAATTTCTTCTGCAACTCTGCAAGCATCCTCTAAATCTAAATCAGGAAGAATAATCGCAAATTCTTCACCACCATACCGGGCGACTAAATAAGGTTCAGGTTCCCTAACTCGTCTAACGGCGGTTTCAATAGCGGTGGCAATTTGTTGTAAACAGTAGTCTCCCGCTAGATGACCATAAGTATCATTGTAGGATTTAAAGAAATCCACATCACACAAAATTAAAGACAGATAATCTCCTTGGCAATTTTGCCATTGCTGTTGCAACTCATCATAAAACTGGCGACGGTTGGCGAGTTGGGTTAAGTCATCCAAAATCGCTAAACGCTTTAGTTCTGTATTTTCAGCTTGTAACTGAAGCAGTCGTTCTTGTTGTTGCTGTAGTTGTTGTTTGAGAGCTTGAATGGTGGCTTCACTGGATTGGAGTTCTTGAGAGCAATTTGGAGAACCCGTAAAATTCATAAAACTCAAGGGTGAGAACAACCTATTTTCAATCTCGGTTTTAACTTCCGAGTAATCTTTCATCCATAATAAAGGAATGTTTTTCATAACCTGAGCCGCCGTTAGTTGTCTGGAGATGGTATTGGGGTTGATTTGGTTCTGATTAACGGGAATCAAAATCAGATCCGGTTGGGTGTATTCTGCATGAAAAATTGCACTTTCAGGATCAGGAGCAATAACAAAACTTAATTTTAATTGATTGAATAAGCTGACAAATGCGCTAAAATCTAATTGTGGGTTTTCCTCAATAAGAAGAACAGCATAAGGTTTACTAATGATTTGATTCATGGTTAGTCTGGAACCCTGAAAGTGTAAGTTCAACATTTTTCTTCAACTTGTAAAACCGGACTTAAGTAATCAATATCTAATATTTAGAAAGAACTAGCAGTGATAGAGTTTGGAAAAGCTTGTGATAGTTTAAAAGCGCTCAGGTGATAGCAAAGGAAGATGAATTGTGATGACTCAGGAATTCCAGAAGTGATCAGTATCACAAGAGGAAACGAGAAAGCCAGGCGATCGCACTGAGGGGAAGAGAAAATAGGAAGGGGTCAGGATCTGAATAGATGGGAGTGGGATGTGGGTACTCTAGGGAAGGACAGTCTCAACGAAGGGGGAAATGATTCCCTTGACCAAGGAATCTAACCCAACGACGTAAAAACGGAGGTTTAGACAGTTCTATCGGGAGGAATTGTCCGGCTTGTCGTGAATCACAGATAATGGGTCATAGATAGTTGAACAGACGAATTTGTAAACGATGGCACAAACACTCTTATCTTCAGCCGAACATTTAAGCTCAGGTAATCTGCAACATCAAGTGC
>JBMDYE010000319.1:0-5664 GCA_048595135.1 Planktothrix sp.
GGAATTTGGATAATTCTAAGCCCTTCTCTACCCATTGGACATTTAACTAAACCCCCATCTAATTTCAATTTTTTGTTGGTCTGAGTTTACATCATTTTTTTGAGTCTCTGTTTCAAAATTCTTTAAAAAACCACTTTTCTACATCTTTACATTTTTTACAATCACCTGTGTTACAACGGGTTTTTTTTTGAACATTTTTCAAGGAAATCTGATGAGGAATTTCATCTGGATTAGAAAGATTGAAAACTATTAAAGACTCCCTTTACTGTTCAGGAAAAAAGAGTCTTTAAATTGGATTACAAAATTAATCAGTTGGGCAAGTCCATTGCTTTGATCTTCAGAGTCTCAAAAGCATAGTCTTCTCCTTCTCCAGAACTAACTTTTACCTTGACTTGATCAAAGCCTTCGTAGTAAGCAGAAACATCAGCGAGAGGATTTGTGCCAAGAGCAAGGGCTGTTGCTGTTCCTGTTGCTTTTGTCACTTTACCTTTATTTTTAACCTCAATATCTGTAGTTGTCAACGCGCTTCCAGTCCCGATTGATGCAGAGGCATTGACTGCTAATAAAGCCCCGCCTAAAATCAACTCATTTTCTGAAATCTTTTCAAAGTAGGTTAAATCCGAAATCATCATAGTTTTTATTTGAATTAGTTGTATGTTTATCATACAAAATCAAGCTTAAATAGTCAATATTTAAGCTTGATTTTATTTATTAGTTTTTAGTCTTAAATCAAATTAAAATTCCTGAAATATCAACTAAAAATCATCAAGTTATCGTTTTAGTAACTGTTCTAAATGATCGTGAGCTTCCGTCAAGTGGGGATTCATTAAAATAGACTGCTGATAATAAGCGATCGCGGTTTTTAAATCGCCAAGCTGTTTACATTTGCAGCCTAAATCATTGTTTCTTGCTGCGTAATAAACTTGTTTTTCGGGAGAAAGTTTGCCTTGAATATGAAGGATATTAGCTAAGTTAACCTCCGCTTCAACGCAGTCAGGTTGTAATGTAATCGCTTTTTGGTAGCAGGCGATCGCTTCCTCTGACTTGCCCTGTTGCTGCAAAGCATAACCCATGTTATTGTAAGCGGCGACAAGATCAGGCTGTAAAACTAAGACTTGATCATAAATTTCTATTGCCTCCGAGAACCGATCTTGAGCTTGATACAAATTCCCTAAACTCAATAAAGCTTTGATAGAATTAGGCTGAATCTGAAGCAGATCTCTGAGGAGATTTTCCGCACTTTGGTACTCGCCTTTTTGCCGCATCAGAACCCCCAGTCCAAAAAGGGCTTCTGGGTGATTGGGTTGAGTTTCCAAAATCTGACTATATCCCTGTTCTGCTTCGGTCAGTTTGTTTTCTCGATGATACTGAATTGTTAGCTTAATGGCTGAAGGAAGAATTCTAAGATCCAGTTTTCTATTCGGGTTCGTCTTATATTTCGCAACAAGATGTTGAATTCGACGCTCTTTAGATCCAAAACAATACTTATAGTCTTCATTTCCTCTTAAAAAGTCGTAAACTTTAAATCCGTTTTCAATCGCGTATTGTATTGCATTTGCGTGGAGAATTAATCCAGTAGGGAGACTTTTAAAGGTTTCATCACGACCTGTAATCACAAATAACATCGTCTTCTGAGGAACATCAATAAAGTTGGCGATCGCACATAAAGGTTTGTCGCCTCCCCAGAGTACCGGAAGATAAAGACAGTTATTCTCAAAACAATGACGTAAAATCCGGCGAATATAATTCATAATGGGGTCACAGTGATCGCCTTTTTTCTCTCTCCATTTTGACTCCCATAACCTGAGTAGGATATCAATATGAGACTCCACATTGTCTGGGTCTACATGGGTGATCCGGAACTCGTCAGAACTTTCGATTTTTCTGAAAAAGCGCCGAATTTTTTGGCGAGTATTTGAACCGACATGATTTTGAAGATATTGCTCCCAGTCCTCTGTTAATAAAACATAAGGAGCAATATAATTATCTGTATTTTCTCCATTATTTATAATGCGTTTCTGACTGAATTTAAACTGTTCTTCTGAAAAACATTTCAAGAAAAAGAACATCCGTTGATCTGTTTCAAAAATATTTTGAAGATCAAAACTAGACCAAACTAACTGCTGTTGAATATAACTGGCAAAAGCTGGAATTACTTCTTGTTCATAACCAGGTAAGCTCAGGAATCCCGTGTAATCTGCTAAACTATTTCCTGCCATGTAGAGTTGAGTATAAAAGCCACCGTCAGCCTGTTGTTCTAGGATCAGTTTTAGAGGAAAAAATGCAACATAGGATGAATCTTTAGCGTCCGGTTTTACCGCTAATATGAACCAAGGTTCTGCAACCATCTGCAACCATCCCACTAACCAAACCCAGGATAAGAAAAAGTTAGCATGAGGATCGGCTTCATATACGAAATCCCAATTCTCTCGGACTTGCTTAAATGTTTGAAAATCGTCAATAATATCAATTTTCATGTTATTTTAATTAACAAATTTTTTTGCTAAACTCATCAGATGACTAAGTAGGTAGGCAGAAATAAACGTTAAAACCAAAAAAGTAAATCTCTTACATAGAGAGACTTACAGGGTTTTGGATTTTATGCTTAATTACGCCTACCTACTTAAACCTAAGTTAAATTCAGTGAAATTGAAGTATGAAAGCTAGAAGATGAAGCCGTCTCATTTCCTGTTTTTGCATAAGCAATGGCTTTTGAATTAGATTTACTAGAGTTGAGACTACCCACTTTTTTAACCTCTGCTTTGGTATTCGTATTCGTATAAGTCATCTCACCAATAGCAACTGCATTGCCAACCGCCACAGCATATCCAACTCCAGTATTTGCTGTGGTACTTGTACTAGCGTAAACACTTCTACCACCTAGGACAAGTTCGCTTTTGATAATCGGTTTTAAGTAACTTAAGTCAGATATAATTAAAAGATTGCTCATAACACCCCAACAAGGAATTTAAAACTTACTTAATTTAATCTTAGTCAATTAATCAATAACTAAAACTACTCAATTCCTAGAATCACTTTTTATTGGCTTCAGTAATGATCTGGGAAATTAATTTCCCAGATCATTCATTAAATCAAAATTCAATCGGGCTAAGACCTAAGGAGCAGGATTAGGCAGTCGCAGCGATAGAGGTACTTTGAGAAGAAATAGGGGTGGTAAATGCAAAGGTTTGGGTCACGGTATCAAAACCATAGGCTTCAGCTTCAGCCGTAGCCATATTACCCTTAATATCAACCTTAACATCAAGATCTTTCGTGATATCGACGACTTCTTTAACAAACAGCGTGGTTGATTTATTGAATTTACCAGAACCTAGATAAATTCCACCAACAATAGCAGAACTTTCAGCAGATTCTAAGTAGTTCAAATCAGAAATAATCATTGGCTTTCTCCTTTTTAAAGTCAGTGTTTTTTGGTTTTATGCTACCTAAATCAGCTTGCCTTTTGGTCTTTTTGTTGCCATCTTGGCAGAATCTTTATTGGGTAACAATTTGGCTTCTCTGTGATTAATTTATCAAAAGAAACAATCAGTGTCTTGCCATGTTGGCAGAATGTTTTTTCTGTTTTGGCTGAACAACTTGGTGTTCTTTTGATGTTCTTAATATAACCAGGCTTTTTCTTCCTGTGTTGCCATTTTGGCAAGTTAATTTTGACGGCAACGAAAACCTTTAAACAAGGCTAATCCCATATTATATAGAATCAAAAAAATCATATTTTTTACTGGTTCGTGCAAATAAGGAGAATTTTATTTTCCAAACAAACTGCCATTTTGGCAACTACAACCCTGCTCAGTGCATTACAATCTGATTTGATTGGCTCAGCTTTGACAATTAGTAAAAATATCTAATCTGAAAGTTCTTTAACTTTCAGATTTTTACTACATAAAATTAGTTCCTTTAAACAGAGTGAGAACCATTCCCATTAATTCTAAGGATCTTCTCGCCCAATGGACAAATACAATTAACGTCAGCCAATTTCACGGTAATTTATAACAGTCTGCTCATGTTAAGCTAAAAGAGTTGGGATTACCACAAATGATTATGGTGCAACTTTCCAAGGACTTACTTGATGAAGAAATTATTAGCTTCCTGAAACGAAACCTGAAATACAAGGAGGTTTATCATAAAATATTGTCCCAAAAAGTCATTAATCAAGTAGCTGAGGAAAGAGGTATCATTGTAACGGCTGAAGAAATTCAAAATCAAGCGAACCAACAACGGTATGCGAAACGCTTAGAAAAAGCGGCGGATACCTTAGCTTGGTTAGCGGATCAAATGATTACGTCCGATGACTGGGAAGCGGGAATTCAAGAACATCTTTTATCCGAAAAATTAGCAGAATCTTTATTTTCTAAAGATATTGAAAAATACTTTGTTCAAAATCGCTTAAACTTTGAACAAGTTTCACTTTATCAAATTATTGTTCCCTACGAACGCTTGGCTAGAGAATTATTTTATCAGATAGAAGAAGAAGAAATTAGTTTTTATCATGCCGCCCATTTATATGATATTGATCCTGAACGTCGGGAACGATGTGGATATCAAGGAAAACTTTATCGCAGGGAATTAAAAGCAGACTTTGCCGCCCTTGTCTTTGGTTCACCACCTGGGGAAATCCTCAGTCCTGTCAAAACTGACCAAGGTTATCATTTAATCTTAGTTGAGGAGTTTATTCAAGCCGAACTCACCCCAGAACGCACTCAAGAAATTCTGCAAAAACTGTTTCAAGATTGGTTAGCTAGTGAACTAAATTATCGCTATTATAACACTTAAATTAAAGTCTTTATTGAGTCCATTTACCTAAAAGTCTCTAGAGGATTAGACTGCATATCAATCAATTGATTCCTCAAATGTTGCCATTTTGGCAACATTGATTAAGATCTGATAGTTAAAATTGAATTTTATAACTTTTATCTAAAAACCTAATCACACCAACGACTCTAGAAATTACTAATTTTTTAGAGTTGAACATTTTTACCAAATTTTCTTTAAAAAATATGGGTACATCTAATAACGATTCCACTAATCCAGCCGTTATCCAAGAAGCGGTTGAAAATTCGGGTTCGAGTTCGAGTTCCAGTTCCAGTTCGAGTTCTATTATTGATCAACAAGGCGCCAGCGGAGAAGCTCAAGCCACGACAATTTCCCCAACCGGAGAAGTTCAACAAAGTAGTCAGTCGGTGGTCAGTCCCGATGCGACTTCTGTTCAAGCCACTGCTACCGCTATTAATCATACAGATACACCCCCGACCACAGAAACTACCGTGGTCACTAACTCACAAACCAATAACGTACCTGCTGTTGCTGTGGTTGAAAATCCGAGTTCGAGTTCGAGTTCGAGTTCGAGTTCCAGTTCGAGTTCTATTATTGATCAACAAGGCGCCAGCGGAGAAGCTCAAGCCACGACAATTTCCCCAACCGGAGAAGTTCAACAAAGTAGTGAGTCGGTGGTAAGTCCCGATGCGACTTCTGTTCAAGCCACTGCTACCGCTATTAACAGTACAGATACACCCCCGACCACAGAAACCACCGTGGTCACTAACTCACAAACCAATAACGTACCTGCTGTTGCTGTGGTTGAAAATCCGAGTTCCAGTTCGAGTCTTTCTGAAAATGGAGGAACTGATGCTGAGAATACGAGTAACA
>JBMDYE010000320.1:0-6121 GCA_048595135.1 Planktothrix sp.
AGAAGTTCCGATTAAGAGTTTTTTTAGTAAAGCTGCCATAGTTTTTCTCCAGAAGGTTGAGGGTTGTTTTAGGAATTTGTTTTTAGGTGTTGTCCTTTATTGAAACCGACTTTTAGCGATTTCTTTGTGATTTATCTCACATTTAATTGTGATTTTTTGAGATGCACTTTATAAATAAAGCCCGTTAATTTTGGAATCTTATTCCCTGGAATCGACGGTGTTTATTGCTTTTTATGAGGATCACAAGTTCAGGTTTGTTTTTTCCTCTATGCTTATTATAAGCATTGTCTAGGGAATGTCTATAAATTTTTAGTCAAATTTAGCGGTTTTTTGTAAAGCTTATATAAATGGGTATTTACCATTAAAAATAATTTTTTTTAATATCAGTATATGTGCGGATTTAAGCTTATAAAGTGATTCAATTAATCTCAAACGATTCAATTTTCTGTAAATCTACGATGGCATGAGTTCTTAGCTTGAACTTGTGAGTCAAGCTTTCCTCAGTAATATTACGGTCGTAAATTCTTCCGTTCAAGACAATTGACAAACGAAAGGGTGAAGTTTGGCAGATTTCGTCTCCTGTCAAACTCCACCCTACAACGCTTATCGAGATGTCTGTAAAAACTCGGAAATTCTTTGTACTGCGGTTTTTAGCACGTCTGGCTCATGAACCAACGCAAACCGCACATATCCTTCACCGGATTTCCCAAACCCGACTCCCGGCGAGACAGCAACCCCGGTTTGTTCCACCAGTTGGGTACAAAACTCAATAGATTTATCTGTCCAAGGTTCAGGAAGCTTTGCCCAAATATACATGGTCGCCTCCGGTTTAGTCACGTCCCAACCGATATCTTGCATCGCCTCAATAAACGCATCTCGCCGTTGGCGATAAATTGCCATATTGTGGGCAATCTGATCCTGTGGCCCCGTTAAAGCCGCCATTGCCCCATTCAAAATCCCCAGATATTGGTTAAAATCAACAACCGCCTTCACTTGTCGCAACGCTAAAATCAAATCCGCATTGCCAATCGCAAACCCAATCCGAAAGCCGCCCATATTATAGGACTTAGAAAAGGTAAAAAATTCAATTGAAACGCTTTTCTGGGGATCAGCTTGGAAAATAGATGGGGCTAACTCGGCGATGGTTTGATTTCCCTGGGGAAAGACAAAATCCATATAGGGAAAATCATGAACTAAAACCAAATCATGCTTCTGGCAAAACGCCACTGCTTTTTCAAAAAATGATAAGGGGGCCGTTGCTGAAGTGGGATTATGGGGATAACTCAGCACCATCATCCGAGCTTGAGTCAGAACCGTTTCTGGAATGTCCTCCAATACAGGTAAAAACTGATTTTCCGCCCGAAGTGGCATCGGATAAATTTGTCCTCCAGCCAGATAAACCCCCCCACTGTGGGATGGATAGCCTGGATCTTGTAATAAGGCAAAATTACCGGGGTTGAGAATGGCTAACGGTAGATGGGCTGTTCCTTCTTGAGAGCCAATTAATTGCAAAACTTCTGTGTCTGGGTCAACGCTAACGCCATACCGATTCGTATACCATTGGGCTACGGTTTCTCGGAAAGCTTGGGTATTTCTGAATAGAAGATAACCATGCGTATTTGGATCAGATAAAGCGTTTTGAATCGGCTTAATAATATGGTCAGCAACGGGTAAATCAGAAGAACCTAACGATAAATCAATTAAATCCTGCCCTGCTGATACAGCCCTCGCTTTTGCCCGATCCATATCAGCAAATACATTAGAACGTAACGAATCTAAACGGTGAGCAAATCGCATAACATAATGTTTTATTTATTGAATTTGATTTTAATTTAAGAGAAAGTAGAGACGGGAAAGATTCGTCTCTACAAGGCTTTAATCTTACTTAGAGATCTTCCTCGATCCAATCGATTAACTTGGGCTTAGGAATGGCTCCTTCATGGGATTTGATCAACTGCTGATTCTTAAAGAATCTTAAAGCTGGAACCCCTTCAACTTGGCACATTTTGACGCTGTTTGGATTAGGGTCTATTTCCAATTTAACAACTTTCAAGCGATCGCCATAAAGGTTTGCTATGGCTTCGATTGACGGTGAAACTAACCGACAGGGCCCACACCAGCCCGCCCAAAAATAAACCAGGACGGGTTTTTCTGCCTTTAACACTTCAGTTTCAAATTCTGAGTCTTGAATGACAAGAACATTGTTGCTCATGGGTCTTCCTGTTAGCGACTTCCATCACAGTTTATAAGTTTAAAAATGCTATAATCCTTATCTATAGCCAAAAATTGAGTTTATCATCTCTAGCTCACCGTCGCACAGCAAGGAGTTAGGTTTTTTTACTGCTTGTAACAATAACGTTAAGAAGGCAGGAGGCAGGAGGCAGCTATGCAGGAGGAGGAAAAAAGAGAATAATCTCCCCCCGCTCCCCCTGCTTCCCCCGCTCCCCCTGCTCCGCATCTCCCCTGCTTTTGTAATCAAATCTTAAGATTTAGGGGAATGGAGCAGAGCAAACCGTTGTCAACAGCCAAGCGCAGTAAATCTTAACAAAAACCATCCTCTGCTGAACGTCAAGGAAATCCCCCCCTCTGATAGACTGGAACACTGGGAGTGTCAAATAAATCCGGCAATCTCAGTTGTTGGGAGGATAAAAGTTGTGGATAACGTCATTGGATTAGAGATTATCGAAGTTGTTGAGCAGGCTGCTATTGCATCGGCTCGCTGGATGGGTAAAGGAGAGAAAAATACGGCTGATCATGTGGCGGTGGAAGCCATGCGGGAACGCATGAACAAAATCCACATGAGAGGTCGCATTGTGATTGGAGAAGGAGAACGGGATGAAGCCCCGATGCTTTATATTGGCGAACAAGTGGGGATTTGTACCCAGCAAGATGCTGCCAAATATTGCAACCCGGATGAACTGATTGAAATTGATATCGCCGTTGACCCCTGTGAAGGAACCAACTTAGTCGCTTATGGCCAAAACGGTTCTATGGCTGTGTTAGCCATTTCCGAAAAAGGGGGTTTGTTCGCAGCACCCGATTTCTACATGAAGAAATTAGCGGCACCAGCGGTGGCAAAAGGCCATGTTGATATTAACAAATCCGCTACCGAAAACCTGAAAATTCTCTCAGACTGCATGAACCGTGCTATCGAGGATTTAGTCGTGGTGGTGATGGATCGTCCCCGTCATAAAGATTTAATCCAGGAAATTCGGTCAGCCGGAGCCAGAGTTCGCTTAATCAGCGATGGTGACGTTTCTGCTGCGATTTCTTGCGCCTTTGCGGGAACCAATATTCACGCTTTAATGGGAATTGGGGCGGCACCGGAAGGAGTGATTTCTGCCGCAGCCATGCGGGCTTTAGGCGGTCACTTCCAAGGACAATTGATTTATGATCCGGAAATTGTCAAAACGGGATTAATTGGCGAAAGCAAAGAAAGCAATATTGCTCGTCTCAAAGAGATGGGAATTAATGATCCCGATAAAGTCTACAATGCTGAAGAATTAGCCTCCGGTGAAACGGTGCTGTTCGCCGCCTGTGGCATTACCCCTGGAACCTTAATGGAAGGGGTTCGCTTCTTCAAAGGTGGCGCTCGGACGCAAAGTTTAGTGATTTCTTCTCAATCTAAAACCGCTCGCTTTGTGGATACTATCCATATGTTTGAGAAACCTAAGACAATTCAGTTGCACTAATTTTTAAGGAGCTAAGTGTGGGGTGTAGGGCTTGATGAGTTCTCTCCCTCTCCCTCCTCCATCACTGCCTCCTCATCTCCATTTTCTCTAAAAATTCTAATAACAAATTTGCACCACAAAACCTTATAACAACCGTTGTATGAATATTGCAGTTGTAGGTCTCAGTCACAAGACCGCACCCGTTGAAGTTCGGGAAAAATTAAGCATTCCAGAACCTCAAGTTGAAGAAGCGATCGCGCATTTACTGACTTATCCCCACATCGAAGAAGTTGCAATTCTCAGCACTTGTAATCGGTTAGAAATTTATATCGTCGCAACGGAAACCCAACCGGGAATTCGAGAAGTTACCCAGTTTTTATCAGAAAAAAGTAAGTTATCGTTATCTCAGTTACGTCCCCATTTATTTACCTTGCTTCATGATGATGCGATCATGCACTTAATGCGGGTGGCGGCGGGATTAGATAGTTTAGTATTAGGAGAGGGGCAAATTTTAGCCCAAGTCAAACAAACCCATAAATTAGGTCAACAATACAAAGGCATTAGTCGGATTCTCAATCGCTTATTTACCCAAGCGGTAACGGCTGGAAAACGGGTGAGAACGGAAACCAGTATTGGGACTGGCGCGGTTTCCATTAGTTCGGCTGCGGTGGAATTAGTACAAATGAAAGTGCAGAACTTGGGCAATTATCGGGTTGCCATTTTAGGGGCTGGAAAAATGTCTCGGTTGTTGGTTCAGCATTTATTGTCTAAAGGTGCTAACCAAATCTGCATTTTAAATCGTTCTTTAGGACGTGCAAAAGAATTAGCTAATCAATTTACTGATGCTAATTTACAACTCTGTACAATGTCGGAATTGTCCTCTGTAATTGCTAATTCTGATATTGTTTTTACCAGTACCTCCGCAACGGAACCGATTGTTCATCGCGCTTTTTTAGAAACCACATTAACGGTCAATCAATCCTTAATGTTAGTAGATATTTCTGTGCCGAGAAATGTGGCAACGGATGTCACAGAACTGCCGAATATTCAATCCTATAATGTGGATGATTTAAAAGCCGTTGTGGCTCAAAATTACGAAAGCCGTCGCCAAATGGCACAGGAAGCAGAAGTTTTATTAGAAGAAGAAGTCCAAGCTTTTGAGGTGTGGTGGCGGAGTTTAGAAACTGTTCCAGTCATTAACTGTTTGCGCGATAAAATTGAAGGCATTCGGGAACAAGAATTAGAAAAAGCGTTATCCCGTTTGGGGACTGAATTCGCGGATAAACACCAAGAAGTGATTGAAGCCTTAACACGCGGAATTGTCAATAAAATTCTTCATGACCCAATGGTGCAACTTCGCGCTCAACAGGATATTGAAGCGCGACGTCGGGCGATGCAAACGTTACAAATGCTCTTTAATTTAGAACCCGAAAACGCCTCAACTCGCCAATTTGGTTAAATAGTTTAGAAATCGGGTTTCTGTCAGAAACCCGATTTCTCTGCCTTCTCTAGCACCAATCTTGATGACATTAATAATAAAATTCAAAGGGTTTCTGGTTGTTCCTTTATCGCTTCCGATGTTAATGTTCGGTTGGAACCCGAAGATAAAATTGGTGTTGCAGTCGAATCTACCGTTTGATGAGGGTAACTCCCATTCACTTTAATTTGACGCATCAAACTTGCCATTTCAATGGCATTCATGGCATAATCCCAGCCATGATTCCCCTTAATTCCAGCCCGTTCTAACGCTTGCTGCATCGTATCTGTGGTTAACACCCCAAAAATCACAGGGACTCCCGTTTGAAACGCAGTGGCGGCAATACCTTTAGACACTTCCGCCGATACATAATCAAAATGAGGGGTTTGTCCTTTAATGACCGCACCCAAACAAATAATTGCATCATAACGATGGGTGAGCGCTAATTGATGGGCGACTAAAGGAATTTCAAAACTGCCAGGAACCCATACATAATCCACTTGCGTTCCTTGAGGATTCGGGTCAATCCCATGTCGCTTTAAACAATCCTGACACCCTTCTAAGAGTTTATTTGTGATTAAATCGTTGAATCGACCAATCACCATTGCAAATCGAAGCGATTCCGTTTGGGTAAATGTTCCCTCAAAAACTGCCATTATAATTTCCTTTCTGCTTGAACATTGAGGAATTGACGGTTAAACGGTCAAAGCTGAGGACTCTAATCGCTCTAACCCCCAATTCCTCTGCTGTTTTAAACGACTAAGTAATTTAAAACACCGACTAAAATCACTAACACAAACCATAAACCGGAGCCAACATAAAGCAAAGGCTTAGATTGGCTCCAGTATTGGGGGGAAGCATAAGCAAAGGGAACACCGACAACCATCACAAAGGATAGAATCACCAGTGCCGCTAAAACGAATTGAAACAGAATTGTTAACATTTTTTTCTCCCAACTTGACGTTGCAGTGAG
>JBMDYE010000321.1:0-4387 GCA_048595135.1 Planktothrix sp.
ACGATTTATAGTTCAACACCTTAAATTTTGAAATATACATTGCACCGCTCCTAATAAGTTTATTCCACTGATAGGTTGTTCTACTAGCTGTCCCAGCAAATCTCCTATCCTGAAATACAGTTATTCACTCGGTTCACTCAACAATCAGGAAGAAAATACTAAATCTTTACCCAACTCGTTACATTTCCTTACAGTCCGCCTGAGACTTTCCCTACACTCCAGTCTTTCCTTAGCCCAATAGCGTAACGAATAGCATAGCGGATAGCAGAACAGGATAGCATAACGAATAGCAGCAATAGCAAGGGAATCACTATGTCTGGACTTATTGCCCAAGGTAAGGAATGTTTCCGTAATCTTTCAGCAAACTCTGACATTTTGGCTGATTTATTGGCGAATAAGCGCAGTATCGAAACCCGTCAAGCCTACGCCAAGGATTTACGAGATTTCTTTAGTTTCATTGCTAATAGTGACCCGACACCGGAGTTAGTCAGAGAATTCCTAGCTTTAGAACAATTCGATGCCCTTGCCCTTGTCCTGAATTACCGTCAACACTTAATTAACAAAGGTCTGAAAGAATCTACCGTTAACCGTCGCCTTGCTGCTATTAAATCCCTCGTCAACTATGCCCGCACCATTGGACGCTGTAAATTCACTCTGGCTGATATCAAAAACGAGAAAGTCCGGCGCTACACTGACACTTCCGGCATTCCCACCGACCAAATGAAGGTGCTTTTGGAACTTTGCGATCGCACTACCCTCAAAGGCAAACGCGATTACGCCATCTTCCGTCTCCTCTGGTCAAATGCGTTGCGTCGGGGTGAAATCTCCAATGCTAATGTTGCTGATTTAGATGTTGATAACCGTTGTTTGTGGATTAAAGGCAAGGGTCGCGGCACCGAGAAGGAGAAAATTGAGTTGGGTTTGGCTACCCTAGAAGCGATTCAGGATTGGTTACAAGCTAGAGGAAAGGTTAGGAAAAATGCACCGCTATTCTGTACCCTTGACCCCTGTACCAAAGGTCATCGCCTGGGGGGATGGGGTATCTATGACCTTGTGCGCGAGTTTTGCCAGAAAGCAGGTATTTCCAAACCGATGTCACCCCACCGCATCCGACACAGTTCCATCACCGCTGCCCTCGATGCTACCGGAGGAGATGTGCGCCGAGTCCAAAAGTTAAGCCGCCATCATGACCTCAATACGCTAATGATTTACGATGATAACCGCAAGAATGCTCAGGGAGAGATTACGAATTTGTTGGATGATTTAGTGTGAGGGACGAGGGGCGGATTTGAACCTAACCTTGTGTAAATAATTTCAGGAGGTAGTGAGGAATTAACTGGAAATCAATGCTTTGACAGTAACATATTGTGGAAGTTCTATAATGCCAGCTAAAGATCTTTATCATGATGTAGTCAAAAATGCTTTAATCAAAGACGGTTGGAGCATTACGGCAGATCCTTACTTCATTAAATACGAAGATGCCGAACTCTATGCGGATCTAGCCGCAGAAAAACCCATTGCCGCCGAACGTCAAGGACAAAAAATTGTTGTTGAAATTAAAAGCTTTGTTGGTAAATCCTTGATGTATGACTTTCACAGCGCCTTGGGGCAGTATATTGTTTATCGCAACCTCATTCAATTGACTGAACCCGAATATCGACTTTATCTAGCGATTGATGAACTGGTCTATGATACCTTTTTTCAACGGAAATCTATACAACAAATTGTCAAGCAAAATCAATTGTTGTTAATCATTGTAGATATTAAACAGGAGGAAATTCGCAAATGGAGCAACTAGAACACTATCGCAATGTGATTAAAAATATTTTAACCCAATACTACGACATGACTCAGCATCAAACCCAGAACCTCAAGGGTTCTGAAGCCAGTGAACGCCTTGCTTTTGATGAAATTCGAGATCAATATTTGTGGTTCCGTTTTGGTTGGGATGATAAAAAGCTAGTTCAGCAGATCATCATCTACCTTTGTATTAAAAACGGCAAAGTTTGGGTCGAAGAAGATGCTACAAATTTATGTGTTGTCGATGATTTACTATCAGCCGGAATCTCTAAAAATGATATCGTTTTAGGCTTTCATCATCCCAGTAAACGAGCGTTAACTGAATTTGCTCCTGCTTAAAGTTTAATAATAATACGATAATTTATAGGAATTCAGCGCGGCATAAGATTATCAAGCATCAGTTGTAAATTGGGCAATAGGGGAGAAAAAATAGGATCTCCTAAGCGATATTGTTGCTGCTGGTAAACCCCATTCACTAACTGACAGATCGTAAAAGTTGGTTGTTTAGGATTGCCGATAAATTGCATTCCCCCCAAACCCCGAAAATCCACAATCCAGTATTCAGGAATATTTAAAAAAGCATATTCTTCCACTTTCCGCGCATAATCATCTTGCCAATTGGTGCTGACCACTTCAGCAACAAGCTTAATGGTGCTTCCGTTACAAATAACGGGTTCTTTTTGCCAAAGGGGTTCTTGATTCAATTCTTCTTGATCTAAAACTATCACATCAGGACGCAGGGCTGTGGCTTCAGCATTGAGAGGTTTAATCAAACAAGTTTTTGGAATCAACCAGTTTAAATTCGCACGAAAAATTTCGACATAAATTCTACCCGCAATATTCCCAGCAACGGCTTCGTGAGGGCCAGTAGGTTCCATGTCCCTGAGTTCTCCGTCAATTAGTTCATAGCGTGTATTATCCCCGTATTGGGCGATAAATTCCTCGAAGCTCAGTAGTTTGGGTGGGGTGTAGGTCATTTGTCGTATTTTAATGGGATGTAGCTTAATTTTAAGTTAAGTGGAAAGGGTTGGTAAATGGTTAGAGCTTTCAATCGCAGCATTGTATTCTAAAAACGTTAAAAATTTAAACCCCCCTTTAACAGGGGAGTAGAAAATGATTAGTATTCCGATGGCAGCATCAGTACACCGCCACTGACATAAAGTTTGAGTTCAATCAGAGGAAATTTGGCGTACTTCATCTGTTGAATAACGGGCGGTTTTACACCCTCTTCCGGTGTATCTTGCCAACAAGTTAGTACCGCTTTATAACCATATTGAGGCAGAAGAAATGGATACTTTCGTTCTCCTTCTCCAGCAACAGATAACACCCAAACTTGAAAATCAGCTAAATATTCATCTCGCTTCAGTTGATGTTGATAAGAAGCAATCGCATCAATCAACCAATATGCTTCAGCTTGTTCTGCTAAATACTGAATGCCATCGGTGTAAAGTAATCCGGTAAAATGGCGATGCCAAGTTTCAGTTCCCGTAAATTGAGAGAGGTCAGATAGAGTGATAGTGTTCATGATTTTAACCTAAAAGACTCTCTCCCAACAAGCGGTAGCTAATTGAATTATTGTTGCTAAATTTCGTCATCATCAGGAGATAAAGAAGGTAAAATTGGAGTAGCAGAAGGCGGGTAAGGTAATTTGACGGTTTCAGCAATTGTGTTATCTACAACAACTCTTATAAAATAAGCTTCTGCATCGTTACAATAAAATTCAGGATGTTGTTCTTCTCCAGAAACTAAGGCAGATAATAAAGTGTGAATTAGAGCGATTGCACCTTCTTTATTACAAATTATTTCTGCGGCATCTCTGGCTTGAGTTTGAGGGTACAGGTGTAAAATTGGTTCGGTTTCCATTGTTAAAATTAAGAAAGAACTAAAATCATTAGCTGCATTAAGAATCTTGCATTTGTTGCAGTTGCGTAATCAGTGCTTCTAAAATGGATAAGTGACAGGGTTTAAATTGAATCACAAATCCATTACCACCATTCGGAACACCAGGACAGACTAAATGTGTTGTATTATCCTCTGAACTGCTGATAATATAAAGCCAAGTTTGTTCAGTCAGTGAATAGGTTGTATCTGTCCAATTTGCGAGGTTAGATTCTGTATTTGACATGGATTTAATTCCTAATAGAACTAACCCCAACAAGCGATAGCAAGATTATTTTAAATCCTTCCAATACACCGGAAAGATTGCTTCACTCAAATCCAATTCCTCAACTTCTGTTTGCCCTCGAGTTTGTTCTAACCAATTAACATCTAACTGAAAAATATCAGCAACCGTCTCCATTAAGTTGTCATATTCAGGTGTTTTGAGATCAATCCGATTATTCTCAAGTTGGGCGAGATGTTTATAATCGATATTGAGAGAATGTTGTTGCAGAATTTCAGCTAACTCTCTCTGGGATAATCCTCGGTTCCTTCTGGCATTACGAAGAATAATTCCGAAAGTGATGTTACTTGATTGCATATTATTTATTCCTTTATTTAGGTTCAAACGTTTTTCTGCTTCACTGAGTTTAGCTGTTAAATCATTGCGTTCTTGGTGCAATAAATCTAACTGTTGACGGAATTGTTC
>JBMDYE010000322.1:0-7261 GCA_048595135.1 Planktothrix sp.
AGAAACGAGAATTAAATATGATTTTATTCACGTAACACCCCCCATGAGTCCCCCTGATTTTATTAAAAATAGTCCTTTAGCCGTGCAACCGGGGGGATGGGTGGATGTGAATAAAAATACCCTTCAACACAATATTTATCCGAATGTGTTTAGTTTAGGCGATGCTTCCTCCCTTCCTATTTCCAAAACTGCCGCCGCTATTCGCGGACAAGCGCCTGTTTTAGTGGAAAATCTGTATGGGTTAATTCAATCGCAAAAACTGACGGGAAGTTATGGGGGTTATACCTGTTGTCCGTTAATTACGGGTTATGGAAAAACGATTATGGCGGAGTTTGATTATGAGAATAAACCGAACTCTAGTTTTCCCTTTGACCCCACCCAAGAACGGTATAGTATGTGGTTAATTAAACGTTATATTTTACCGGAGTTATATTGGAAGCGGATGTTAACCGGCGCTCCTTTTGAAGCGAGTCGTCTGAAGAAATTATTTAAGGGTGAAAATTAGGAATTAAGAATTAAGAATTAAGAATTAGGGAACTATTTTTCCTTCCTTCTTCCTTCTTCCTCCTGCCTCCTGCCTCCTGCCTCCTGCCTCCTATTCGTGTGATGAAACGTCGGGTAATTCGATGAGTTAAACTTAAATAATAATCTCATTTTTGGGGGGATTCGGCGGACACCAGAACAAATTTTTACTGGACACCCCCAAGGAGTCGAGAATGTCTCGCATCACCCCTGTGCAATACATCCAGTGTTCTAAATCGTCATACATCCGGTCAGGATTGAACTCGACATTATAATGCAATACATGGGGAATCTCTAAGAACTCCTCGGAGGATTGGGGAGACAATAGCAACAGTTGAAAGGGTTTCCCTTGACATTGTTTTTCTAGTTTATTGACTAAATCAATCGCCCCATCTCGGTCAGCTATTCCTGTACGGACAAATAACACCTCATCACAGTTTTCAATCGTATACCAAAACCGTTCAGAACGGGCTGAATACCGTTGTCGCATCCGTTCATAAACAGGGGACATATCATGGAGGGGGTTGTCTGTGTCTTCTACTTCATGGGCAAAGGATAGCCCTGTCCATTTGCTGTGATAGATTCTGCCTGCTTCTGAACTATAATGCAAAAAGCTAGGGTTCCACATCTCTTCAAAATGGTTTTCGATCATATCTGCCACATCGCCAATATGGGTGGTGCGGGTCAGATCAAAGGGAAAGGCGGGGCCATCGTATTCCATTTTATATAACATCATACGGATGGCACAGCGATCGCCCAAGGGAATAATCCCCACTCGACTAATATCAGATAATTGACATTGATATTGAAATAAAATCGCTGATTTAGGAGGTATTTTGACTCTGCTTTCTAAGCCTTGATTGCCAATCATCAAAGTGCGGAAGGGCATATCAGGATGGAGCGGATCTTCATAAACCCCTGGTGGCATCGCTTTCAGGGCAGAGCGAACTTCTTTCCACATCGGGTGGATGTTATATTCGTGGTCGGATTCATTAATTGCCCAGAGGTGGTTTTGGTCTTTTTGTAATAATCCCAAATGCCCATCATAAAACAAAACCTCTGCGTTGTTTGGGGCAAACAAATTAAAGGCGGGGCTGTATTCCACCTCAGTTCCAGGAGGAATTTCTATCGTTGTTTCAATTGTACCCTCTCCTTGTACCGCAAAGAAGGGAAGGGTTCCTTTCTGAGCGTTATTGGCAATGTACAAACCGGGGATTAATCCGGCGTTACTTTGCAGAACCGTTTGCAGTTCTTGCCAATAGGGAGCAATAATATAAGTATAGGGTGAAGGATTATGGATTCGCAACCGCTTCTCTTCAACACAGGCACAAACATAAAACCCTCCCTTATCCAAATAAATCGGATGTTCATTCGGCTGCCAAAACCGTTGTTTTTCTTGGGCGAGTTCCGCTTTGTTGAGGTCAAATAGGCGTAGGTCGATGGCTTCATACATGAGGCGATGACCCCAGGTATTCGGATGGGCGGGGTCGAAGGATGTCCCCTCTTTCCAGCGTCCCTGACCGTTATCAACGGCGCCTAACCAATCCAAAATCGGCACCCCCCAAGTTAACATTCGGTTATGGGTATCTTTGAGTAGCCATTCATGTTCGGGGGTATAATCTCCATTGGGATAAACGCCTCCCAAAATTGGCATTGCTCCCAATGAACGGGTCATTTTGATAAGCTGTTGTAAGCCACTTTCAAACCGTCGCTGTACGGCCCTGCGTTGATGGGGGGGACAGCAGCCTAGCCCTTCGTTACCTAACGATAAGGCAATAATTACCACGTCGGGTTCTTCTGGCGTCACCACTGAAGCAAAGCGGGTAATAGTTCTACTGACATTAGCCCCCACTTCGGATAAATTGATTAATTGATGTCCATATTTTTGCTGCAACGTTTCTGCCAATAGCCCCGCCCAACCTTGTAGTAGCCAAGCTTTATAACCGGATGCAACAGAACTGCCAATCACTACAATTTTAAGGTTTTCACTGTTTTGTTTAAAAGGTTTCGGGTCAGAATTGTTTTTCCAGTATCCAAAGGGATAAGGTTGTAAATAACCCAATGCACCATCATCAACAATTATTGTATTGGATTGTTCGTTCGGGTTGATTAGTATCCAACGGTTGGCACCAGAGGCTTCCCATTTCCCATTGCCTTTTGCATCCAAACGGACATACTTATATTCCACTTTCTGACCGTTATCGGAAGATTGAAACTCAATTTCTGTATCTGTCCACCATAACGGATAGCAATCAGCACTGGTGCGGAGGGGAACACATCGGGTGATGTCCCACATTCCTAACTCTGGAGTCGAACCGACTATACCAATAGATTCACCAGCTTTCGTATAAGCACTAACCTGGAATTGATACATAGGTTTTTTGCTGATGTAGCAGGATGTCGATGGCTTGAATTTTAGCTTAAGTCGGGACTCGAAACTAATCTATAGCGTTACTTGAAGAGGCAATAGGCAATGGGCAATAGGCAATGGGCAACAATAGGCAATAGGGGACAAGGAGAATATTTTTCCTGCCTCCTGCCTCCTGCCTCCTGCCTTCTGCTATATTACGGTTTTTATTAAAAAGTTTGCTATTTTAAACGGCAATATTTTATCAGTTTTGGTGTTATTCGTTTCTTCTGTTTCTTCTAATAAATTTACTGAATTTTCAATCGTTAATCCTAACGAACTCTCTAAATTTAAAATCGCTTCTTTTCCCTCACATTCATAACATCTAATGATCCAAGATTCAGGATGATCTTCTGATTGTTTTAATGCCATTAAGATTAAATTTTCTGATTGTAAATCTAAGAAACTGTTGATTCCCGCTTGTTCTGAACTTAATTGTAGGGGTGAATAAATTCGGGTTTGTAAGGGACAATTCAACTCATAGCCTCGATGCACGGTTTTTCCTTGTTTCCAATTGCCAACATGGGGATAAATTCCATAACTAAATTGGTGTATTCCTAAATCCGCTTGTTCATCCGGCCAAGTTGAACTTCTTAATACCGTTAATCGCAGTTGATTGGGTTTGGCATCATAGCCATATTTACAATCATTTAAAATACTGACACCATAATCGGATTGACTAATATCTGCCCAATGAATCGCCGGAACTTCCCATTTCGCTTTTTCTTGATCAGTTTGGGGATTAGTCGGTCGTTCAATCACGCCGCAGGGTATTTCATAACTGGCTATCTCTGAGGAAATTGTTAAGGGGAAAGCGGCTTTTACTAAAATATGGCGTTCTTGCCAATTGACGGTTGTTTCTATTTTTAAGATTGGACAATCGGCTTGTAAAATATAATCTTGTTGGAATTCGGATTGATTAAATATTTTAACGACCCGTAACCGCCATTCAATCGAACCTTGTTCTATCCAGTCAATTGATTTTAATTCCGGTGCGGGTAAGGGATATTGTTGATAGTTGGGGTCAATATTCCATCCATCCCAATATTGTCCTTGATCTTGAAAAAATTGTAATTCATGTTCTCGGTTGGGTTCTAAGATTTGTTTCTGATTTTTTATATCAAATAATTCGATTAAATTTCCGGTTTCTGGGTCAATCTTCACGCGCAAAAACTCGTTTTCAAATTCGATTTTTTCCGATTCTAACTGATGAGAATTGACAATCTCAGAATTTTGTGTTAGGCTTATGTCATAATGGGGAATAGATGCGCCCATATATATACTTTTCCACGATTTGTCAAGGGTTCCAGCCTCCACCCGACCTAAATTAAACACCCGATAACCGACTGCGGGAACATTTTTTGCCACAAACAGCAGTTGCGGTTTCCCCGAAGCATCCCGACTATACTGAATACTTTGTTGTTCTCCGGTTGTATCGGTAATTTGCCAAGCCGTTTCTAAGTCCGGTAGGGGAACTCTCACCACTTCTGAGCGTGACCAGTTTAAGCTATTGAAAATAACAATCGTATTTTTAGGGCTATTTTCAACGGGACTATCGGGAATAATAGAATTGCTGGTTAGGGTTGTAGCGATCGCATCTAAGGACTCTTCTATAATCTTATTGCAAATTTCGATAACATTTTTCCAGTCTTGATTGGCATCCTCATAAACTTGATGGATGGATGAACCGGGGAGAATATCGTGAAATTGGTTAAAAAGGGTAATTTTCCAAGCGGTTTCTAACTCAGCTTTGGGATAAGGGCGATTTGTGGAGATTGTGGCGAGAGAAGCAAACAATTCTGCTTGATATAATAACGTTTCGCAATGGCGGTTAAACCGCTTTTGATCAGCGTGAGTGGTATAACAACCGCGATGAAATTCTAAATATAATTCATCTGACCAAACGGGAAGTTCAGAATTATTCGTTTTGAGAATATCGTTAAGATAGTCAGTGACTTTTTGAAACTGACATTGAGGGAAAATATCCGACTGTTGCCAGCGTTTTTCCATTTCTAACATATCACGAGTCGGCCCTCCCCCGTGATCTCCCACTCCGGGTAGCCAAAAACTTTGATTAAACCCAGTTTGCTGTTTCCATTCAACGGCATATTTAGCCATTTTTACAGGGTCAATGCGTTCTCCAATTAACGCGGTCATGAAACTGAGTATTTTGGTTTGGTCTAAGCCTTCCCACCAGAACAACCCGTAGGGGAATTTGGTGGTATCATTCCAGCGGAGTTTTTGGGTTATAAAATAGTCTATCCCGCCTTGTTTGAAAATTTGGGGTAATTGCCAACAAAAGCCAAAGGTATCGGGTAGCCAAGCGGTTTTGGAAAGTTCGCCAAATTTTTCTAAACAATAACGCTGTCCATATAATACCTGACGAACTAAAGATTCTCCATTAATGATATTGAGTTCTGGTTCTACCCAAAGTCCGGCGGTAATTTCCCAAACCCCTTGTTTGACTTTATTTTGAATTTCGATAAATAAATCAGGACGATTTTTTTCTATCCAGTCATATAAAGCGGGGGAAGAATGACAGAAAATTAAGTTAGGAAAATCTTGTTGTAAATTAAGAACAGATTCAAAGGTTCGTTGTGCGGCTTCCCAGGTTTCAGCCACAGGCCATAACCACGCTAAATCTAAATGTGCATGACCGAGGAGACTAATTTTATATTGTTCTAAATTGGGGATGATTGCTTGAATAGAATTTCGGAGATTAGAAAGCGATCGCTCAAACCCTAACACATTTTCCGGTAAACTTTCCCAAGCTATTTGTGCTAACGATTCTTCTAAATCGGGTTCTAACTTAGACCCTTCTAAAAATATCTCTAAAATTTCTAACTCATCGGCGATAAAACCTGGGTCAACTTCTGGGTTCTGGTGTTCATACCAACAATAAGATTGAACTAACGCCCCTCGGTCATGACCGGGACTAACTAAACGTAATTTTATGTTAAATTCATCCACTGGCTGTACCGACGAACTCAGTAAAACTCTTGTATAACAATCAAATAAATCCCCAGATTGAACTAAATTATCATTAACATAAATTTGAGCCTCTTCCGCCCACCAACTTAAGACTAATTTTAAACTTAACCGGGTTAACGGATAATTGCATAAGGTTTCAGGAACAATAATGGTTTGTCCTATCCATAAAATCTGTTGTCCCCCCAACCAAGCAATATGTTTTCGTTCATTCAGTTCCACCAATGGCCATAAGTTAAAATCTTCCCCCAGTTCGGCTAAACTTTCTTCTAGACAATAACGCCACTGGGACTGAACATTGAGTTGGGTCAACAGTCGCAATTGTTCAGCCACTTGAGAAAGGTTTAACCAGGTATTAGGGGTCGAAACATTCATATTTTGCTATAATCTCAATGGGGGAACTCAGATTTATAAAATTTTATAAAATAGTTGCTATGTCTTCTGCTGATGTTAGACCTTATAAAAGCCGTCTTTTTAATTTAATCTCGGATCATTATCAAAAATTTTCCGATGCGGGAAGTCGAGGTTGGCGTTATGTTAAGTTTGCCGCAAGTTTGACGGTTCAAACTGCATTGTACCCCTTTTACGTGATGCTGCAAACTGTTCGAGTCACGGCGAAACAACTGGGAACTGCGGTTAAACAGCGTTTACCCCAACTTCAGAATTCTGTTAATCCTTATCCCCCCACGTCGCCTCATGCGGATACCCCCATTCAACGGATTCTCAAGGACGTGATCATCGAATCAGAATCTGAACAACTTGAGCATTCTGTTCAAGGCATCGCTAGTTTGATTGAAACCCAAAAAATCGTTTTAGTCAATCCAGACAACCACGTTTTAGATGTTCTGACCCCTTCCCAACAACATCGTCTCCAAAAACAAATCATTTTAGAAGTGGCGGACTATTATCGCTTCCAAAATTATCTCGTTAAACAACAAGAACCGTTTCACTCGGAATTATATCCCTTAGCCCATCACCCGCAAATGTTATCTCCGATTCGCTGGTTTTGGCAAGTGATGGCTTGGGTACAAATCAGTCCGGTGGCGGTTAAGATTAATTTATTCGGAGAATCTCGGTTAGCCGCAGCTTTACCTCAACAATTAAATTCGAGTCCGGGTTCTTTCCGTTCTCCTCAATTGTTCTGTAGTTTAGATGGAACTATTGCGGAATTAGAAGAATACTCGATTTTTCCTTTTATTCAAAATCGCCAAAATTTAGAAAAGCCATTTCAGGAAGAACCGTCCCTCTCTTCTTCCTCAGATGCTTATTTCTACAAAATCCAAATGTTAATTTTATCGGCGGTTGATTATTTCTTCGGCGGACATCCAGATCAAAATGTCCTAG
>JBMDYE010000323.1:0-1593 GCA_048595135.1 Planktothrix sp.
AGGCTTTCTTAACCTCTGAGCACTACGATATTCAAGAATAAATTGATTTTTATAACCTATTGATATCGATGCATCAACAATTATTGATGAGTTAATCCATTTATGACTCATCTGACGACCTTTAGACTTAGTTCCACTTAACCCAGCTTTCCCTTGACTGCCCGTTAGAGCCCCTTCATTTTTTATAGAAGTTTCTGCACTAGTCGATCTTTTACCTAACCCTGACTGTTCATTGTACTCAGTCTTCTCATCAAAAATTTTACCAATCTCGCTCCGATTACCTTCAATAGCCTTAGCATCAGAATCTGCCATTCCCGCTAAAAAAGCAAAATGACCAAAAATGCTTCCCTTTGTTTCACCAACCAAATATTTACGACCTTTATGGCTTCCAAACCACAAATGATCTATACCAGTTTGGTTAATATCTTGTTTACGTATCCGGTCACCCACTGCATTACGCTTTAAACGATCATGTTCTTCTATTAAACGTCCATTATCATTAATTTTGCGTAAACCCTTTCGTCTTTCTTTTGAATAATAATCCACAATATGCTCAGCAGGCACCCCGGTAGACCAACGCTTTTTTTTCGATTGTCTAATTTCTTGACTACGCTTTGTTTTATTAACAGCAGAACTCTGAACAGTCGGAGCTTTGTCTTTTACTTGCTGCTGTGCTCCACCTCGTTGATGATTTGAAGGTTGTTGAGATGAGTTTTTTCCTTTGCCAGCAACTGTCGTCTGTCTAGGCGGAACTTGACGTGTGGTCTTAGCTGCTGCTGTACTCGGTAATGGGGGATGCATATTCAACATTTGATTAACTGTTTTTTGAATTTCTGCAAACGCAGAATTCATATATTTTGGAGCATCTTTTTTTACTTGTTGAAGCATACGAATTACTTCGTTTACTTTGGGTCTACCCATTACTTGTTTTGCCAACCAAGAATCCAGAACATCTACAAATTCATCAATCATTTTATTAAGTAAAGAAAGACATTTGTTCTTAAGTTGATTCCAATCCATTTCTTTTAATGCTTTTTTAGGATCTATCTTGGCATATTTACGCATAGCATCAAATACACGCTCTGCATTTGCACCACTTCTTGCAAGCTTAAACCCTGCTTTGAATGCATCTCCAAATCCAGGAATACATCCAATTAAAGTTATGACTAAATCTACCCATCCCATTATATTAGCCGGATTTGTGGCTACTAAGATAATTCCCTTAATTAAATCACGTAAATCAAATAATTGTCCTACGACAGGAACGCATCCTAAAATTGCTGTAACAATAATTTGACTAGGCCCCGTACCACTCCCATCTAGTAAGCCTAAAAACCACTTCCCTACATCATCATCTGCTTTTTTTAACTGCTGAGGTGTTACTCTTTGTGTTACAGGTTGTTTAGTTGCTTTTGCTGGTACAGAAGGTAAAGTCGCCATTAAATATCACCTTCTTGATAACTACGCTCAGATTCAGCTTCGTCATCTGTTAAATCTTGCGAATGCATTTCTTTATATGGTTTTGTCTCAGGTGTAATTTCATTTTCTAAAATATAATCATCATAGTAGTCATGTATAATTTCGCTGCTATTT
>JBMDYE010000324.1:0-4872 GCA_048595135.1 Planktothrix sp.
GGGCGGGGCCCCCCCGCCCCCCCGCCGCCCCGCCGCGCGGCGGGCGGCCCCGCCGGGGGGAGTGTAGGGAGCGGAGGAAGAAAATTATTATTGCTTTAATGTTTATTCTCTATTCCCTTAATTCTTAATTCTTAATTCTTAATTCTTAATTCTTAATTCTTAATTCTTAATTCTTAATTCCTTTCTAGTCTTTATAAATTTGATTCATTAACCATAAAGCTCCGGCGATTCCGACAAAATGGGCAACGATGGTGTGAGTATTGGCGAGAACGACAAAAAAGTCGAGGGGTTGAATCAAATCTTGAAGGGCGACAGACGCGCTGAACAAACCGCGCGGTTGAGAGATGGCTTTGGCTAACAAAATACCGTTGATGGCTTCTGATGCTAACAACGTTAACAGCATCCCCGTCATGTTACTGGTCAACCCTAAGCGGATTTGCTTCATCGTTTGTCCGCGACTGGGACGAGACATCCCCGGTGCTTTGAGTTGTCGTGCTAAACGGGTATAACGGAACGCTTGAAAAATACTAAAACCCAGAACACCGATTCCCAGTAATGCTAAGACTAAACCCCCTCCAATACTGGGAGTGCTAGCCGCAGCTTGGCCAACGGTCTCGCGACTAAAGACGGCGATCGCAAAAATCTGAATAATTGCAGAAATCACCCCTAGCACTAACTGTGTCCAAAAACAAATCCAACCAACGGTGCGAAGGGAAAACGCAACCCGTTGGACAGAATCGGGTAGGGATGTTTGGTCAGATGGGTAGGACATTGTTTCTCAAATCAGAGAGTGAACTGTTGGGTTGAGGGATGCACTGTTGGGAGTTGGGAAAAATTAGATTAAAAAAAATTTTTCAGCCCAAACACAGTAACAATAAAATCATAATTAAGGAAAAATCCAAGGAACTGAATTTCAATGAATCAACCACAACCGACTACCTTGCCCAACCTCGATGAGCCTAAGTTCGGCTTTAATCAGTACGCTGAACGCTTGAATGGTCGAGCCGCCATGATTGGTTTTGTGATTACCTTGGCAATTGAATATCTGAGTGGGCAGGGCCTACTCTCTTGGTTAGGCTTGAACTAATTTTAGCGCAGCCTTTTCTCGTTATGTATTATAGGGGCGAGGTTCTCTCGCCCTTGGCAGATCTTCATGAAGCTTTGCAAATTTGCCCTGAGTGTTCTACAATGCTCTGCAAAAGTTGGGAGATTGAGTTAAATTAGGGTTAGATGCCTTTGGAAACTTAAAAGACTTGATCAAATTCTATAAACTCTAGCCTTACAGAAGAGCGTACCTGTCATTAAATATATTTTATTTAGAGTAAACTGTGATGAATGCGTTATGGCCTCGTGTTTTAAAGTCTGCTTATCGTCGAGAACCAATCGTTAGTTTTGTAGTCACGATGGGAACTGTAGATGCTGCCATTGGGGGAATAGGTTCTAGTGTTCCGTTGTTAAGTTTGGGATTAGGAAGTGTGGCGGTTGCATTAATCATTCGTTGGTGGCTGTTGCAACGTTCAAAACTTGAACAACCGGAAGCCGCACCGGAATATTATTTACCTCCCAGTTCTTCCCGACCTGCGTTACCGAAGCTGAATGATAAAACGAAAAAGCGTTCTTCTTATTAACTGAAAAATTTGAGGAAGTTCTGATTGAATATGGATGCGGTTGTTCCTGATGAACGCCTGAAAATTGGGGATGTGGCAACACGCAGTGGCTTATCGGTCAAAACGATTCGCTACTATGAAGAAATTGGTTTATTATCACCAACGGTTATTCGGTCGGAGTCAGGATATCGGCTGTTTGAAGAGTCGGTTTTGAACCGTTTAGCCTTTGTCAAACGCGCCCAATCTTTGGGGTTAAGTTTAACTGAAATTAAAGAAATTTTAAAGATTCGCGATCGCGGTGCATTACCCTGTGAAGAAGTCAAACAACATTTAGCCCTGAAAGTACAAGAAATTACCGAACAAATTCAAGCGTTAGAATTATTAAGGCATGAATTAAAAGATTTACTCAACCATTGGCAAGATCATCCATCTCTACATCAAGTTGAAACGATTATTTGTCCGAATTTGGAAGGAGATCCCCTTTAAAAAATTAGGGAAGGATACTAAATGATCCTTCCCTGAGTCGTGATTATTATTATTGAGTTTCTTTCTAAGGGTTTGTTGCTGTTTTCTCAATTGTCGCGCCCTTGCGGAACCGCCTTTGCCTTTGGTGTTTCTCCCTTGAGAACGGGGAGACTCCCATCGCTTCAGATGTTGTGCCATGATTGTAAGATAATCAATTTATACTACATCAATCTTACATGATGTTCAGGGTTGATGTCAAGAGGTAATTACAGTCATCAGTCACTCCTCATCAGTTATCAGTCAGAGCGTGCTTCTTCTCTATTCCCTATTCCCTATTCCCTCTTCCTTAATTCTTAATTATTTTCTAATTAGCGAGAAATCATTTTCAGAAACGATGTGATAAAAATAAGGGGTTGCTCTGTACATTTTTTGAACAGGAACAAAGCTCCATGCGAGATGTTTATATCGTTTCCGCAGTTCGCACCCCTCTCGGTCGCTTTGGTGGTTCCCTCGCCAGTTTTTCCCCTGCTGATCTCGGCGCTCATGTCATGAAAGCTTCACTTGAACGAGCTAATGTTCCCGCCGAAGCGTTAGATCTTTATATTTTTGGAAATGTGCTTCGGGCTGGGCATGGACAGTTAATTCCGCGCCAAGCTGCACTGAAAGCGGGAATTCCGGCTCAAGTTGATGGGTATGCTGTTGATATGGTGTGTTCCTCTGGGATGATGAGCATCATGAATGCGGCGACCGCCATTCGAGCTTCAGAAGCCGATCTCGTCTTAGCAGGCGGGATGGAGTCGATGTCTCAAACGGGTTTCTACCTGTCTCAACGGGCGAGATGGGGTTATAAATTCCTGATGGGTGCGCCGGAACAATTAACGGATATTTTGCTGTATGACGGTTTAACCGATCCCACCACAGGAGATGGCATGGGAGACGAAACAGAACGGGTCGCCGCCGAACAAGGTTTTACCCGTGAAAATTTAGATGAAGTGGCGTTTTATTCCCATAAACGGGCAACAGAAGCGACTCAAAGCGGACGTTTTAAAGCAGAAATTGCTCCCATTGAAATTATTAGTAAAAAATCTAAACAAATTTTAGATCAAGATGAAGGCATTCGCCCAGATACCACATTAGAAAGTTTGGCAAAATTGCGCCCTGCTTTTAGCCAAGATGGGGTATTAACGGCTGGAAATAGTAGTCAAATTTCTGATGGCGCGGCGGCTGTTATTTTAGCCAGTGCGGAAGCGGTGGAAAAATATCAACTTAAACCGTTAGCAAAATTGCTAGGAGGCTCTTGGGCGGGGGGTGAAACCTGGCGATTTACTGAAATTCCAGTCATAGCAACTAAGAAGTTATTAGAGAAAGTGAATCTGAGCATTTCTGATTTTGATTTAGTTGAAAATAATGAAGCTTTTGCCGTAAGTAGTTGGTTATTCCATAAACTGTTAGGGGTTCCTTTTGAAAAAATGAATATTCATGGGGGTTCGATCGCATTAGGACACCCCATTGGCGCGTCAGGGGCTAGACTGGTTGTTACCTTACTTCATTCGTTGAAAGAACAAGATAAAACCTTGGGGTTAGCAGCGTTGTGTCATGGAACGGGAGGGGGAACAGCTTTAGCCCTTGAACGGGTTAAAAACTAACATTAAACTTGAAGCAAAAGTTCATCGGTTTTTAAGTTTTGAATTGCAGATTTATTGAGTCACGAGGAGTCTGAATTATGCTATCTTTAGGTTTAGAAGATAAAGTCATTTTCGTAACCGGAGGAGCGCGAGGAATTGGGGCAACCATTGTTCAGTTACTCACGGATTTAGGCGCAAAAGTTGCCTTTGTTGATCGCTCTACAATTCCTGAAAATCACGTCGCTGCTTTTGCGGCGCAAGCAGATGTTACAAATGCGACTGAAATGGCAGAAATTGCCAAAGCGATCGCCGATCAATTAGGCCCCGTTTATGGGGTTGTGGCGAATGCAGGCATTACCCGTGATAACTTTTTTGCGAAATTATCCCCGGAAGATTGGGATGCGGTCATTAATGTTAATTTAAAGGGGGTTGTTAATAGTATTCAACCGTTTATTAATGGAATGTATGAACAAAAAGCCGGGTCAATTGTTTGTATTAGTTCCATTTCCGGTGAACGGGGAAACGTCGGTCAAACGAATTATTCTGCGACAAAAGCGGCAGTGATTGGTTTAATTAAATCTCTTTGTCGAGAAGGCGCTCGTTATAATGTTAGAGCAAATGCGATCGCCCCAGGATTTATTGATACAGAAATGACCAGGGCTATTCCTGATAATGTTAAGGAAAAAATAGTGGCAGAAATTCCCTTCCGTCGCTTTGGAAAACCGGAAGATATTGCTTGGGCTTGTGCATTTCTCCTGTCTCCCGTTGCTAGCAGTTATATTACAGGAGAAGTGTTGCGCGTTAATGGCGCTCATCATACCTAAAAGGAAGAATTAAGAATTAAGAATTAAGAATTAGGGAAGAAGAACTGATGATGTGTCCGACTGATGACTGATGACTGGTGACTGGTGACTGATTATTGTTGAGGATAAAGTAATGGATCAAGAAACAGCAAGTTGGAATGATGTTACGAAAACTTGGGTGAATACTTGGACGGAAACCGGAAATCAATTTTGGAAGTCGTGGTTTAATTGGATGGAAGCGACGACGGCGAATAGTCAGGAACAAAATCCGGTAGATTTGAGTTCCGTGACAGAACGATTTACCGAAAATCAACAATTATTAATGCGGTTTCTGAAGCTATCTTTTCAAGCTTGGCAAGATATTTTACCGAA
>JBMDYE010000325.1:0-36263 GCA_048595135.1 Planktothrix sp.
TTTACAAAACAAGAGAACAGTTTTTTGCTGGATGGGAGGAACTCAAACCCAAGAGTCGTTACTATGTGGAAGTTTTAATCAGAGCGACCAGTGAGGGAGAAAACTTTGCTAAAAAGACTCTGCCCCGACTGGGAATTAACCCGACTGAGTTAGGACTACCTGACCCCAATCCGAACCCCTCAGAACCGGACGGTGATCAGATGTCCTTACTCTAAAACTCAAAGTTCTGAGGTGTTGGCACTGCCAGGGCGTAGGTCATAAATAGCAGCATCTCCCAGATAGCGCCGTCGTATTTCATCGGGAGATGTGTCGCACCACTTGCCAACAACACTTTCAGAGCGATTGTGTAGGATAATTTGCTCAGTAATAAAGGTATCTCTCCCACATCGGGGGGTTAGATTGCGATCGGGAAATAAGGGGTCAACGATTTTATTCCAGGCTTTATTGCTGAAATTGTGATAGTCAATCTTTTTCCCTTTTGGGCTAGGAAATACCCAAGCAGTAGGATCGGGATTTTCTGGCTTAATACTGTTAAGAAGTTCCTCTAACTCAGGATATAAAGGAAACTTCCCGTCTCGCGCTGTTTTAGTAATCCGTCCAGGGATATGTAAAAAACCTGTTTTAACCATGCTCCATCGGTACTGACAAATTTCTTCCGGTCGTCTCCCGATTAAAAATAACCCCTTAACAAATGGGTAGTAATAACTGTATGAGTAACCCGTATAGCCCCGTCCATTCCAGTTGCCTTGGTGGTTTTTGAAGGCTTCAAATATTCTCAGTTTTTCCTCTACGGATAACGCCATCGGTTCTGAGTCAATCTCGTAGCGGTGGGTAAATTCTTGAGGCATTCCCTCAAACGGACTACTGGTTAAACTAATTTTTTTATGTTTAATTGCAAACCGGACAGCAGCGTTAATGTGGGTTAGGCATCGCTTAGTCATAGACTCTGTTGTATTGTCTAAAAACCACTGCCGAACGGCTAAAGCGTCAAAATCAGTAACGGAACATTTATGAATATATTTCCCTAATGTTTCCATATAATTTAAAGTTGATTTAGTTCCGTCCTCTCCTTTCTTCCAACTGGTTTTTTTATAGTCAAAATATAAGTCCCAGCACTGCTGTAACGATAACTCTGATTTAGGCTTAGGGAATTCAATAATCTTAAGTTGATTTTGAGGTTTGTATTTAGTCAGAGTGGAGTCAAAGTCCCCATACTTAATATCGTTTTCTATCCGACGTGCAATCCGTTCAGCTTCAGCGCGATCATCAAGATTCTCCCAGCGACCTTTACGAACTGGGTTGAACTGATAAGTTTTACCGTCAAGGTCAAACTTAATCTTGATATAGCCCTGATGGTTATAAAGATTGACCTGTCTGTCGGGGTTGTTATAGACCATGATACCGTTCCAAAATCGTTCCAAAATTTGGGAGTACAAATAATCTAAACCACTGAATTGCTTGCAGGAAAGGAACTTAACAATATTTAACCCAGCCTTCCAAGCTATTGATGCGGGTTCGATTCCCGCCACCCGCTTTCTAAAACACTACTTCTAGTTAAAAGTTAAAACCCCTACGCTATCTACGGTGTAGGGGTTTTTAGTTATTGGCGTTAACAGTCTGACTTTCTCCAAATTTGACTCGCGTTTGACTCGTACCAGTCAGACTGACGAGTCAAAATTCCGGTAATCCCTCAACGTTGTTTTTGGGTTCTTCTGATTTCACCGCTCCCCAGCCCTAACGCTAATGTACAAGCCGAACAAACTAGCAACCATAACGCCGTACAACGATACGAAAGATTTCAGATCTGTATTCTGCGCTCCGTCTTGTTAACTTAAACAAGAAGTTAAATCAGCATCCGGCGTGGTAATCGGTTGCAGGTTATATTGACGTTGTAACAGTTTAAAAACATTCGGAGAGATAAACGCAGGTAAAGTAGGGCCTAAGCGAATATCTTTGATGCCTAAAAACAACAACGTTAATAAAATTGCAACGGCTTTTTGTTCATACCAAGAGAGAATGATCGATAACGGTAACTCATTCACGCCCACATTAAAAGCATTCGCTAAAGCCAAAGTAATTTGAATTGCAGAATAGGTATCATTACATTGCCCAACATCCATTAACCGAGGAATTCCATTAATATCACCTAACGCTTGATCAAAAAAGCGGAATTTGCCACAAGCTAAGGTTAAAACCACACAATCTTCAGGAACTTTCTCCACAAATTCACTATAATAACTCCGTCCCGGTTTGGCGCCATCACAACCTCCCACTAAGAAAAAGTGACGAATTTTGCCCGTTTTGACTGCATCAATCACTTCACCTGCAACATTTAAAACCGCATGGCGGGCAAATCCCGTCATGACTTGACGAAGTTCTCCGGTTTCGGTAAACCCCGGTAATTCTAATGCCATTTTAATCACAGGTGTAAAGTCGTGATCGGATAAATGGGTTACATCTGGCCATCCTACAGGCCCACAGGTAAACACACGATTTTTGTAGTGTTGATGAGGCGGCATTAAACAATTCGTGGTCATGACAATTGGCCCTGGAAAGGCAGCAAATTCACGGGTTTGATTTTGCCATGCTGTGCCATAATGTCCGTACAAATGGGGATATTTTTGTTTCAGTTTAGGATAGCCATGGGCGGGTAAAAGTTCTCCATGAGTATAAACATAAATTCCGGTATTTTCTGTTTGTTGGAGGAGTGCTTCTAAATCTTGTAAATCATGACCGGATATTAAAATTGCTTTACCCACAGCCGCATTTAAAGGGACTGGAGTTGGTACCGGATGACCATAGGTTTCGGTATTAGCCGCATCCAAAAGTTCCATAACCCGCAGGTTAATTTCTCCTAATTTTAAGGCAATATTGACCCAATCTTCTAAGGTTAAATCTGGATTCGATAAAGCAGCTAAAGCTTCATGACAAAACGCATAAACTCGATCATCAGAGTATCCTAATTTCTGAGCATGATACCCATAAGCAGCAATGCCTTTAAGTCCGTAAATTACAGTAAGTTTCAAAGAAAAAATATCAACATTACTAGCCGATTGACTAATAAAGTCATATTCGCTATTTTTACCTTGTTCAATTAACTCTTCTTGGGTGTTTCCCACCTGTAGCCAACACAGAGGCGAACCTTGTATGGGTTGAGGAATTAACGCTCTGAGGCGATCGCGCAAATGAATGGTTTTATGAATATAATGAACAAAATCATCTCCATCAAAATTAACATTGGTTAACGTTGAAAATAAAGCTTCGCAGGTAAATTGATTCGCTTCTAAGGAGAGGATTCCATACTGGCGAGCAACGGTGGCTACTTCCCCCAATCCTCGCAGACAGTGTAATAATAAATCTTGTAGCGCATCTATCTCTGGACTTTTACCACAAGCCCCCCATTTTAAACATCCTTGTTCGGTAGCGGTTTGTTCACACTGGCTGCAAAACATAGTGGTTTCTCCTGGGTCACTTTCTATACTATGTCTACTGTAGGACTTCCCTCCGAACGTGACCTTGACTTAAGTCAAGTGATCAATTTTTAACGATTCACTGGCGCCCCCACGGCTTATTCATCGTGCTGCGTTACGATGTACTCTATAGTTTGAATCAAGTCATGAATGATTTGTCCTTTTCCTACTCCTGTTCTTAACTGACTCGAAATGAATCTACCTGAATTTTTGCGACAAACTCAATTTTTTTTGAATCTTCCTGATGACCAAATTACAGCGTTAGCCGAGATTGCTATCTTGAAACGGTATCAAAAAGAAGAATTAATTTTTGAACAAGGGGATGCAGGAAATGGATTTTTTATCATTATGACTGGACGGGTGAAAGTGTTTAAACTGTCTTTTGAGGGGAAGGAACAAATTCTACATATCTTTAATCCCGGAGAACATTTTGCTGAGGTTCCGGCTTTTGATGGTCAATGTTTTCCCGCCTCGGCTCAAGCGTTAGAACCCACAGAATTATTATTTTTTCCCAGAACAGCTTTTTTGAATCTTTTACACCATCATCCGTCTTTAGCTGTGAGTTTGTTAGCCGTTTGTTCTCGTCATTTACGTCGCTTCGCTCAAATTATTGAAAATCTTTCTTTTAAGGATGTTTCAGAACGATTAGCCACTTATTTATTATATTTAAGTCAAAGAACTGGAAATCTAAATACAATAGAATTAGACTTGACAAAAACTCAACTCGCTGCCTTACTAGGAACCATTCCAGAAACGTTATCCAGAGTATTGGCGCGATTAACTCAAGAAGGTTTAATTTCGATTAACGGTTCATCTATTACTATTTTAGATCATCAAGAATTGAGCAAACGAGCCAAAATCTCGTTTTTTGATGAACCAATATCTTCTTAACGACTGGAGTTTAGACTTGAGTGATTAATCATTTGTTTCTGCTTATTCCACCCGCTTCACCACAAGCAGGATAAACAGAGAAACCCCTGCTCCTAGGAGTGCCAACTGCCACAAACCACAAGCACTCGCCACTCCTAAAGCAGCAGTCACCCAAATGGCAGCAGCAGAAGTCAACCCTTTGATGACTCCTTCATCCGTTGAATTTCGAGTCCGTTGTAGAATTGTTCCGCCTCCAATAAATCCAATCCCTGTAATAATTCCTTGAATAACACGACTAAATGCTTCCCCACTTTGTTGAACAATACCCAGTTGAATTGGGATCAACATAAAAATAGCAGCGCCAAAACTCACCAGCATATAGGTTCTGAGTCCTGCCGACTTTCCTTTTAATTCCCGCTCCCATCCCAGAATGACACCAACCAGTAACGCAACTCCTAGTCGTGCGATTAATTCCCATCCTGCGGTTGGTGCTAAAGAAGTCATTTTCATCGGGGTCTGAACAAGGGATGCTAAGTTAAATTTAATCATTCTGAATAATTTCAATCTTAGTCGAGAGCCTTACTTACTAGACATAAAATTATCAAATTTTTCCTGCCATTGATTCATCAAATCATGAATTAATACTTCCTTAAGTTAAATTTTTGAAACAATCAACAAAGGAACCGCCAAGAACAAACCTCAAAACTCCAAAAATGCTAAGAAAACCATCACAGATAACAAAGTCAATAGTCTTCCGGTATTTTTAAATCGTTGAATCTAACGGATTCTGATCAGCAATAAAAAAATTGTCTCTTTTGGTGTAGAGATCAAAAATCAGAATAGATATTTTTATCTCTCAATATATATTTTATCAATATTATTTTGATCTTTAGGTCTATATCTCAGGTATAGTAACAGAAACTTTTAATTTGGCTATAATAGGGCTGTTTTAGTCAATATAAAACGAAGATACAGCTAATTCAAAGCTGGATTTTACTCCTTCCGACAGATAACTTACTAGGCTCCGAAAGTCTAGGTAAGGTGGTGGCGTGCATCTACAAAATCAATTACAACTCAATCATAATAAAAATTAGGATACCAGGGTATGTCAGTTAAAAATGAAGCTAGAACAATCGTTTTTGTAGATCCTAGTGTTAAAGATTATCAAACATTGCTTCAGGGAATTGACCCCGCAGCAGAAGTAATTCTTCTGAACCCGAACCAAGACGGAATTCAACAAATTACATCGAATCTTTCCACTCGCTCTGCTCTTGAATCTTTACATATTATTTCTCACGGGAGTCCTGGAACATTAAAATTAGGGAATACGGAACTCAATCCCAATAACCTAAGTGAATATAGCCTTGAAATCCAGCAATGGCAAACGGCTCTGAGTGAAAACGCAGATTTGTTATTGTATGGTTGTCATATTGCGACAGGTAGTTTAGGGGAATCTTTTGTTGCCAACTTAGCACAACTTACCCAAGCCGATGTTGCCGCCTCCAATGATGAGACAGGAAATGCAGCGTTAGGAGGAAACTGGAATTTAGAAGTAACAACCGGAAATCTTGAAACGGGGTTGTTGTTAAGCCAAGAAGTGATCGCAAATTATCAAAATATTTTACCTTTACCTGCAACAACTTTTGTTGGGAATGATGTTAATGTTCCACCGTTTAGCTACCAAGCACCGGATGCGAATAACCCCAACATCAGCTACACGATGAATTATGGGGGAAATAACAATAACTTTAGCTCATTTGAGGTTGTTGTTCCCAATGTGGGGACTGATACATACGAAATTGTTAGAAATTTAGATCTTCTCAAAATTCAACGTAAAGATAACGATAATGTTAAAGGAATTAGGCACATTGTCTGGTTTGATGGGCAAAAAACCGGGAATACCGTTAATTTAACACCCCAATATGAGCCGAATATGGAGGTGGCGCTGAGAACTCCGATTTTAAATTGGGGGACAGATAATGTGTTCACCAATGCGAATAACTCCAATAACAACAATAACAATATTGAACGGGTAGACTTTATCGAACCAGACGGCTTAATTTCACCTTCGTTCAATGACAAACTGGGTTTTGTTTTAGTTGAGCGCGGGATACCAGGTCAGAATGATCCGGTGAAGATCACTCCAATTCTAGAAATTGACGAGAATAATAACCCAACTCGCCTTGGAGAATTAATCCCAATCAACGGTAACGAGTGGGGGAATTCAGGACTCCCTGATGTGCGTCCGCAAATTACCCGCCGGGATGTAAATGCTAACGTTGAGCAAGAAGAACTGCGTTGGGTTGTTACTACCGACCTACAGAGCATTGGCGGAGTTTATGTCAGTTTTAGAGACTTAGGGATTGATCCCGGAGAAACCTTCTATGGTTATGCCATATTTCCGGCAGATGTAACGGCCGATATGGATTTAATCGGTTTATCAGACGTTCCCTTGAATACGACGGAACAGTTAGGGGGTTTAGATGTAATTACGGGAGGATTACTAGCCACTGAATTTAATCAGCCTCCCACCACCGAGAACAACGCGGTTACGACCCCAGAGGATAGTCCTTACAATTTTTCTGTTACTGATTTCCCCTTCACGGATGTTGATTCTGGGGATACCCTACAGAATATTAGAATCACCAGTCTCCCGGCTCAAGGACTCCTGAACTTCAATGGTCTACCTGTTAGCGTCAATCAATTAATTCCTGTTGCGGATATTAGCCAGTTGCAATTTAGTTCTCCTCTCAACGCCAATGGCGACAACTTCGCCAGCTTTACCTTCCAAGTTAGTGACGGGGTTGAATTTAGTACCAGTAGTACCCTAACAGTTAACGTCACCCCAGTTAACGACGCACCTCAACTCAACAGTTTAGATAATAATCCTACCTATAGTGGAGATCCGGTCGTTCTTGATATTAACGCCAACGTTAACGATTTAGTACTGGATACCGTCAATAACTACACGGGTGCTACCCTCACCCTTGAACGCAGTGGGGGTGCTAATCCTAACGATGTCTTTCAAGCGAGTGGTGGGTTAGAAACTCTGACGTCAGGCGGAAGTTTAAGTCTCAATGGTGCTGTGATTGGAACGGTGATCGGAAATAGCGGTGGAAGACTTGCCCTCAGCTTTAGCAATGCGAATCGGGATCAAGTCAATGGTGTATTACAACAGATTGCCTATGCTAATAATGGCAATACCGCAGAAACAGTTCCCCTGACCTACACGTTGAATGACGGTAATACAGGAGCGCAAGGACTAGGAGGAGCGTTAACTGCCACAGGTAGTGTGACCGTTAACGTTAACCCAACCCCAACACCCACTCCAACCCCAACTCCAACTCCAACACCCACCCCAACCCCAACTCCAACACCCACTCCCACCCCAACCCCAACACCGGAACCCACTCCAACCCCAACCCCAACACCGGAACCCACCCCAACCCCAACCCCAACACCCACCCCAACTCCAACACCCACTCCAACACCGGAACCCCTACCACCCACGTTGGTTAATGATACTGCTAGCACAGAACAAGATACCCCTGTAACTCTCTCTCCGAATACCTTACTGGCGAACGATACCGACCCCAATGGCAATCCGTTAACCATTGAAAGTGTCGGTAATCCTAGTAATGGAACTGTTACCCGTGATCCCAATACTGGAGAGATTATTTTTACTCCCACTCCCGGTTATACGGGCCCTGCCAGTTTTGAGTACACCGTCAGTGATGGCAATGGCGGAACAAGTACCGCCACCGTTGCTCTGACGATTGAAACCCCTGCTAACCAAGCTCCAACCCTGGTTAATGACACCGCAACCACGGAACAGGATACCCCCCTGACCTTACCTACTCAAACCCTGCTGGCGAACGATACCGACCCCGATGGTGATCCGTTAACCGTTGAAAGTGTGGGTAATCCTAATAATGGAGCCGTTATCCTTAACCCAGAAACCGGAGAGATTATCTTTACGCCGACTCCCGGTTATACGGGCCCTGCCAGTTTTGAGTACACCGTCAGTGATGGCAATGGGGGAACAAGTACCGCGACTGTTGAGTTAACGATTGAAACCCCTGTCAACCAAGCGCCAACCTTGGTGGATGACACCGCAACAACAGAACAAAATACCCCTGTCACTCTCTCTCCGAATACCTTACTGGCGAACGATATTGACCCCGATGGCGATTCGTTAACCATCGAAAGTGTCGGTAATGCCATTAATGGAAGCGTTACCCTTAACCCAGAAGTTGAAGAGATTATCTTTACGCCCACTCCCGATTATATAGGCTCTGCCCGTTTTGACTACACCGTGAGTGATGGCAATGGGGAAACCAGCACCGCCACCGTTAATATTACGATTGAGCAGCCATTCATCCCCACTGTTGTACCCGATGATGAGTGTGATCTTTGTCCTCCTTTACCAACATTACCGACGGTCGTGTTTCCAGAGCGTCCTGTTTTAACGCTGAGTTCCCCCAATACTACAACCACAACAGTTAACGGCACAAATGAGGATGATGTCCTCCTGGGAACACCTGCTAATGATGCCATCTTTGCTTTTGGTGGCGATGATATCATCGATGCTTTAATTGGGGATGACGATATTTATGTCAGTGATGGTAACGATAGCGCCGACGGCGGAGACGGGACGGCTTGGATGGAAGGCGGACAAGGGGATGATATCCTTCGCGGCAGTTTTGATAATGATAGTCTGTTTGGTCAAGCGGGAAATGATAGCTTATTCGGAGGGATTGATGATATTCCTCCCGTATTGGGCCGTGATTTAACGGGACAAGATCTCCTCAGTGGCGGTCTAGGGGATGATTTCCTCTCCGCTAATGAAAATAACGATACCTTACTCGGAGATGAAGGCAATGATATTGCCTATAGCGGTAAGGAAAATGACCTGATATTTGGTGATCAGGGAAATGATACCCTCTATGGGGATAAAGGCAACGATACGATTATTGGCAGTGTAACCGATGGCATTCCCGCTCCAGAGGGGGATGAAAATGATGAACTCTATGGTTATGAAGACGATGATCTGATTCAAGGCGGCATCGGTAACGATACGATTTATGGCGGAGAAGGCCAGGATTTTGTGTTTGGCGGTCAGGGGAATGACCTCCTCCGAGGTGAATTAGGTCAGGATACGGTTTATGGGGATGAAGGGGATGACACGATCTTTGGGGGCTATTTCCCGCAAGATTTTATTGAACCTGACCCATCCATGGATCTGCTTTGGGGCGGTACAGGTAATGATGTGATTTATGGCAACCTGTTTGAGGATGCCGTAATTGGTGGCGAGGGCAATGATGAACTCTATGGCGGTGAACAAAACGATACGCTCTATGGGGAAAATGGCAATGATCTCATGTATGGCGACCAAGGAAGCGATATTCTTTGTGGTGGTGATGGCGATGATACCCTCTATGGGGGTACAGGTGATGTTCGCGATGTTAGCGATACCTCGGAATTAGAACAATTACAAGGAGGTGCGGGAAATGATATCCTCTCCGCCAATGAAGGGATCGGTGAACTTTGCGGCGATGCGGGGAATGATACCCTGTATGGCGGTAAACAAATGGATACCCTCGAAGGGGGTGCTGATGATGACTGGTTATTTGGAGATATTGATGATGATCTCCTCAGTGGCGGTAGTGGTAGCGATCGCTTTGTCATGGGTGCTAATACGGGCTTTGACCAAATCACTGATTTCCAACTCGGACTAGACCGCATTGTTTTAATGGGGGGTTTAACCTTTGAGCAACTAACTATTACTCAAGAAGGTACATCCACGTTGATTCTGTTCGGTAATCAATCCTTAGCAACCCTGAATAATGTACCCGCAAATTTAATGATTGCGAGTAGCTTTGAAGTCATGTAAACCTTAACAGTAGGGGCGAGGTTTTCTCGCCCGTACAACGATTAACTATCAACCGTAAATTGAACAATTGTTCCTGAGTTTGCTCGTCGATATTGAACGGCTGAAACGAGGTTTAGTTCCCGATCATATAAGGCAATGAATCCTGAACGATTACTAAGTTGCATGGCGTTGGGATGGTTCGCTGTCATCATAATTCGTTCCACCGCTTGGGGCTGAATTATGATGTTTAATTGTTGCGGACGTCCTTGTTTGTCCCGCAATTCCCAGCCTGTTAAATCAATGGCTGTATCCGTTTCGTTTCGCAGTTCAACCCATTCCTGACCTTGATCATTGCCTCTAGGGTTGGGTAAGGCGGCGATAATTTTAATAGGATTTCCATTTCTTAAAATCCGATCAATCGGAACAACAATCGGACGATCCATCGGGGGTTCTGATTTGGTTTCAGATCCCACAAACACAGGAAAAAATGAGCGAATAAATTCTCCTCGACTGCCATTCGGATTAATATTCCGATACAAGGTTAATTTGTAATTTTGACCATTGAGGGTGGTTGAGCGTTCATCTTGAATTTTGCTGTGTAAGCTTTCATAATACAATACCGTTGCGATCGCGATTTCGCATTCAGGACTTGGCCCAACGAAAAATCCTCCTTTCTTTTTAAATAATTGAGCCACCACATTACCCCGCATATCGGTAATGGTTTGGGTCATTTGTAATGTGACAACATTCGGATTATTCTGCCCTTCGTTCCCCTGTAAATCGTATTTATAACCGAGAAAATTCACCCGTTGATATTTTTCATCTAGGTAGAATTTAACCCAAGAATGATAACCAGAAATTTCCCCTAATGTTTCCCGTTTATCTTCAAAACGAGGGTTATATTTCCCTTCTCCAACAAAAATATGTTCAAATCCCGAACAGTACGCCGTTGATTTTCCTTTATAATAGTTGTTGTAGATTTCAAACCAAATTCGGTGTAACTTACTACGGAATTTTTCCTCAGATAAGTTTTCACCAAACTGCTCATTAATATAATTCAGAGCCAGTTGGATCGGCTTCGTACCCATGATCAAGGATAAAAATTGATGCTGTTCTGCTAGTTCTTTTTCAGGGGTAAATTCAGGGTCAAGGGAGTTCAGCGCGTAGTTATCTAACAATTGAATAAAGCTGAGATACGTCCGATTTTCATCAAATAATTTCTCCTCATTAACGCGATAGAATAGAGGTTTTGTGGCTAAATCAATATTCCGTGAACCGCTCGCGTTGACTTGCTCATCTAACAAAATATCTGCATTTTCGTTTTCCCATTCTCCTGATGCTGTTCTTGCACTCACTGAAAATTGGTTTTCATCACTGTCCCAAAGCTGTTGATAAATGTTGGTAGACATGGGTAATTCGGTAGTAAGAGTTGAACTGTACAGGTGCTCATTTGTTGAGATTAAGGCTGTTCAACAACCGTGTTTCTGAACCAAACTTTAAGTATTTACTCTTAAGCTCAGACAAGAAACAGGTTTTTTCCTCTGGTCGTGCATAAATTCTGTATAGGTGAAACGAAGAGGTTCAGCTAGAGGTTTTGTTCCCCTACACCCTAAAACCCCCTATCAGTAATTTACCGTCTAGTCTTTAGTAGCTACGAAGTGAACTGGTGGGGTTCAGGATAAAAATATCCACAAGAGAGAAGCAGAGAAAGAAAATAATATTTAAAATAGAGTAATTACTTATTCGGAGGTCTAATCTGTGCTTCGGTGGTTAGAGTTGCGTTTACAACTTCGCAAAATCGCTGCATTGAAATCAAAACCCCCCAAGAAGTTATTGCGTCAAGGGTGGCTATATTTTTATCGACGTTTTATCCACCGACAAGGGAAACCTGAATATTTAGCCAGAGGGTTAGCGGCTGGGGTGTTTACGGGTTGGTTTCCGTTTTTTGGTCTACAAACTATTTTTGGGATTGGGTTAGCTACTTTATTGCGGGGACATAAAATCTTAGCGGCGGTGGGAACTTGGGTGAGTAATCCGGTTACTTCCCTTCCAATTTATTGGTTTAATTTCTATCTCGGTCAGCAATTATTAGGGTTTCCGAAAGTTTCTTTACAGGAAGACAGTTTAACGTCTTTTGATCATCTCCTCAGTTTAGGCGCTGACTTTTTGTTAGCGCTATTTTTGGGTTCTTTTGTCATGGGAATTCTGGGGGCGATCGCGAGTTATTTTACCAGTCTTTGGTTGATTCGTCGTTGGTATGAACGCCAAATAGCTCGACGGTATCGACAAGCTAAACTAATAACCGGAGTCAGGATTCAGGATTCAGGAGTGAGAAGCCGAATACTGAACAATTAATGAGGGGAGATCTTCAAAACAAGAGTCAGGCTTCAGCGACCCGCCTTAGCCGAACCCCGTCAGCAGAATAATTTTGATTAATAAAAGATCAACTGAGCGCAACTGTTTGATTCAACAAGGTTGAGTTAATTTTTATAATTTTTGCAGGTCATGAATAAACAACCTGTTCCTAAAACAATTAAGCTCAAAATTGAAGTGGGTTCGGGAACTGGTGCGGGAGTTTGACGTTGGGTAGCAACCCAGGAACCGGAAATTATCCCGGTAGGTGTATTAAAAGCAAACTGTACCCAACTGTTAGAATCTAGTATCAGTGAAGGTAAAAATCGAATATCTCCAAATAACCATCGACCCGGAGTTTTATAAGGGATTCCAAAGCGATCGCGAATCACTGAAGCCGGTTTTTCAGACTCAAAAGGTCGCCAAAATACCGCTTCTTCCCCTCCTATGCTATCTGTAATATCCCAGTTAAGCCCATTAACTTGAGCATCAAAGTTAAGAAGTTTATACCATCCTTCACTAGCAGAAATCGTCACATTATCGATGGGAAAAGGAGGAACAAATGTTCCTTCAAAAGGGGCTGTATCATCATAGCTAAAAGAACCAGTCCCTACTTGAACACCGGATTGATCAATAAATTTTAAATCATAAAATAAAGTGGCTGCTTGGACAGATAGGGCTGTTGTTAAAACAGTTATCGTTGCTAAACTCGCGCCAATTAAACGAAATTGATTCAAAATTTTAGGATTCATAATTAATTCATTCTAATTCGATGACCCAATCCTAAATAAGACCCAGTTAATGAAACAACCCCTCTATGTAAAGTTTTCCGACTCAAACAATAAAGATTTAGTAAAACTTCTCTAATTTAAATCAAAACTTAAACAAAGCAACAATTTTATTAAACTTTATTAAAAAACTTGAAGTATTATGAATAGCACCCGATAACTAATAACTAATTACTCATTACTGATTACTGTACGGGCGTTGGCGGAGCCTGCCGTTAGGCGAAGCATTCGGACAGTCATCTAGGAGAAAAACCGATAACTTACCGAACGTATGCTTTGCCCCTACGACTGATTACTGACTAAATCCTAAATAACCTCTAGGGGTAATCATCCAATTTTCATAAAATCCGGTGCTTTGATTGCCAATAATAACAGTGGTTAACATATCTACCGCTTCAGGATTCAACTGTTCTAAGGTAGTTAAGGTAATTTGTTCATCGGGTCGATAGGCAGAACGAACCAACGCAACCGGAGTATCAGCTTGACGAAATTGTAAAAAAATTGCTTTTGCTGTTGCTAAATGCTCGGTACGAGTGCGCGATCGCGGATTATACAAAGCACAAACAAAATCTGCTTCAGCAGCAGCCGTTAACCGTTTTTGAATGACCTCCCAAGGCGTTAATAAATCACTCAAACTAATCGCACAAAAATCGTGCATTAACGGCGCTCCCAAACGAGACGCCGCCGCTTGTAAGGCACTTATCCCCGGAAATACCTGAACACTGGGGGTTTTTCCATCCCAACTTCTCGCCCGCAATTGTTCAAAAACTAACCCCGCCATTCCGTAAATTCCACAGTCTCCCGATGAGACGACCGCCACCGTTAACCCCCAATAACCTAACTCAATCGCCCGTTCTGCCCGTTGTCGTTCTTGGGTGATAGGAAAGGATTCAACAATTTGACCGGGACGGAACAAGGGGGAAATTAAATCTAAATATAAGGAATAGCCAATCACCACATCCGCTTGAATAATAGCGGTTTGGGCGGCGGGGGTAATTTGATCTAATTCCCCTGGGCCAATTCCCACTAACAACAGTTGTCCGGTGCGTCCGGTATATTCCTGTTCAGCTTGAGCAATGGCCACTGTTACCGCCTGTCCGATTCTCTCTTCGGTTTCTAAGGAAGGTTGGGAGGCTAAATCTTCTAACCGATAAATTTGCTTAGAAACGACTAACTGTTCTACCGTTGCCGCTTGTAACGCGGCGGCTTCCGCTACACTTGGGGTTCCCACTTCTTGCTGTACGACATCGGACGGGTTGGGAACCTTAACGCCCCGCAATTGTTCCGCCGAGAACGTCCGCAACGGCCAATTTTTCACCTGACAAAGTTCCACTAACCCCGCTTCATCTCCCTTTAAATCCAGGGTAGCAATGCCTGCGATCGCTTCTTCTGCTAAATCATATTTTTGCAGAACTCGCTGAATAGCCGTTTCAATTAAAAGTCTTGGGGTGCGGCGCTCACAACCAATGCCCACCCAAAATACCCTGGGATACCACTGGACTTGAGGAAGATCGGACGGGGAACTAAGACGTTGTTGGGGACTAATCCAAATTCGGGCTTGGGGCTGTGCAACCGGAGTTGTCACTGAAGGAAAAATAAACGGATGGTTCTTAGGAAGATGGTGTTGCCATAACGTTGAACCCGCCTCCTGAACCACTTCGACGGGTTCTCCCCTTGCTATCGTTGCACTGACTTTTGTCCAGTCCCCGCTTCCGAATTTCCAACCGAAGGGTTGACCCAAAATATCCAATGGAGGCAAACCCAAGGCGGAAGAAGCCCCTGTAATAATGGGTGTGGCGTTCAATTGTTGGGCAATTAGACGGGTGAGTTGATCGGCGCCGCCTTGATGTCCACTACATAAACTAATTACAAATTGCCCGGTTTCATCGACCACAACAACCGCAGGGTCACTGTATTTATGTTGTAATAAAGGGGCAATCAATCGTACAACAGCCCCCGACGCTAAACCAAAAATGAAGGCTCGGTGGCTTGACCAGAGGGTAGCAACGTGCGCGGACAGAGAACCGGAATAAACTTGTGTTCCAGGTAGGGGATCGAGGGAGTCACAGACCCAGAGGGTCGCCCCAATGCGTTGACACAAAGGCTGCAATCGTTGGGCTGCTTGGGGGGTGGTGGCAAAGGCAGCAACAGGTTGAAAAACTTGAAATTGAACAATACTCATTTTAATTTTGGCGGCAATCTATTAATATAGAGAACTTGTTTTGATTAGAAATGAAAAATTGGAAAAACTTCTATTCATGAAATCGGTAGATCAGCCTTTCAGGAGCCATTACAATCGGGCGACCCGATGGCATAATATTTTAAATGTTTATTGGCTAGATTAAATTGGAGCATCTCAGATGGATCAGAAAACAGAATTATTATTAGAACTTGATATTTTTAGAAGGTTTTATACGGAAGAAGTTGAAATTATTAGCGAATATTTTTCAGTCCACAAATTTTTTGATTTACAATTATTGATGCCTCAGAAAGGACAAGATAACTCCTTTGGAATTATTCTGTTTGGGGAAGTGAGTATCATTGATGATAACATTGAAAATGCCAGTCGCACTAGAGGAGATTTGTTGGGGGAGATGGCACTCCTCAAATCTGATTATCGAAAGGCTGACTTCGTTGCCGCCAGTGATGGTGAAATTGCCATCATGACTTTTGATGATATTGAAAAGTTAAAATTAAAGCATCCTTGTTTAGCGGTTAAGTTAATCAGTGTTGTTACCCAGGACATTGTACAATATTTGCGCCAAAATGGAAAGACAAATGCAACGGAATCTTTGGTTTTATTAGCGGATGACGATTTCTTCTCAGATTTGCTCAATTTGGTAAAAGATCACCTGCATATTATTAATCGATTTTCGATTATTACGACGGAAAATTTAGGAGATTTTTTACAACAAACGGCGGATCTGAAGATTAATAAACTGATTGACCCCCATCTGTTAATGTTGGGAGATCAAGCTATTGGTTCCCCGATTTTAATGGATCAAGTCAAAGCGGTTATTTATTTAAGAAATGCGTTGACGAATCAAGTTAATCCCGCTTCTATCGAAGCTATTTCACGATTATGTGATGTTTATCAAGTGCTATTTTCCACCAATGTATTAACAGCGAATGCGATTTTTCAATATCTAGAATAAACAAGATTAGTTAAAAAGGAGTTAAAATGGCAAATCGGGTATTAATTTTAGGAGGAAGAGGACGGATCGGGGGCAGTGTCGCTCAATATTTAGCCCAATATACTCCAGCAGAAATTACCATTACCGGACGGAAAGCTTCCGAAAATTCTCCCGTTGAGTCTCGATTTAAGTTTTTAGAATTAGATTTAGAAGATCAGGAGAAGTTAAATACAGCGATCGCTCATTCTGATTTAGTCATTCACTGTGCGGGGCCTTTTCATTACCGAGATTTACGGGTTTTAAAAACTTGCATTGAAAATCAAGTTAATTATATTGATGTGAGTGATAACCGAGGCTTTACCCGTCGAATTTTAGATTGTTCTGAAGCGGCGAAAGAAGCGGGAATTACCGCGATTATTAATACCGGAATTTTTCCAGGGATTTCTAATAGCATGGTTCGTCAAGGGGTAGAACAATTAGACGAAGTGGAAAAAATCCATTTAAGTTATGTGGTAGGGGGGTCTGGTGGTGCAGGAATGACCGTGATGAGAACCACATTTATCGGGTTACAAAGTCCCTTTGAAGTCTGGGTCAATGGACAATGGAAAACCATGAAACCCTATAGCGAGAGAGAAACCATTGAATTTCCCCAACCCTACGGAAAAACGGGGGTTTATTGGTTTGATATGCCCGAATGTTTTACCTTAGCAGAATCATTTCCGGCGGCGAAAACGGTGATTACAAAATTTGGCACTATTCCCGATTTTTATAATTATCTGACTTGGAGTGTTTCCCATTGGTGGCCTGCGAGTTGGTTAAGAACTCCAGCGGTGATTGAATTTTTATCCCATGTGAGTTATCGAATGACAAATGTAACGGATCTTTGGAGTGGAATCGGGGTTGCCGTGCGTTCCTGTGTGACGGGTTCAAAGAATGGAAAAACCGTTGATTTTTGTTCAACAGTTGTGCATGAAAATACTGCCACTATTGCCGGAATTGGCACAGGAAGTTTAGCGGAATTATGTTTAAATCATCAATTACATCAGCCCGGAGTTTGGCCCGTTGAACAGGTGTTGTCTACTCAATTATTTGAAGAAATGATGAACAACCGAGACGTCAAAATTCAAACCACTTTCCTGTAAAAATTGCTCTTTTTGTAGGATGGGCTTTGCCCATCAAACCCTAACTTTTGTGTAGGATGGGAAGAGCCCATCAAACCTTAACATTAGTAATACCAGGAATCAGGGGTCTGGAGTAAAGTTATTAAGAATAATGAGGTTTTGATTGTTGTAAAGATAGGGATTGATGGGCATAGCCCATCCTACAAAAAAGGGTTTTGATTGCTGTAAAGATAGGGATTGATGGGCAAAGCTTATCCTACTCGCCGACTAAATTTATAATGGTGTCAAAATTAGGAATGGGCGTTTTTTTTCCCTGACAACAGCAACACCAATCCTGAGAATAAGCGCCTGAATTAACCCATCTTGAAAAACTTGAATATGACCAGAAATGAGGGCAAGAAACTAAACCATGTTTGACCGGATTATAATGAATATAGTTGAGGTGAGTTTCAAAATCGTCGTTATTTTTAATTTCATGTTCCCAAAACCGCCTTTGCCAAACGTCACTTTCTCGATGTTTACGTCTAGATTCTGAAACAGTTTGTGGCAAATTCCCTTTTCCGCGTACAGTTCGAGTAAATAAAATTTTCAAACGTCCGATGCGTGCTGAATAATGGTTATCCCCCTCTGGTAATGCCCAAATAAAATGTAAATGTTCGGGTAAAATAACAGCCGCAATAATCTCAAACGGCATCTCAGATATAACTTGTCTTAAGGCTGAACGTAAACGTTCTATATTCTCAAGATTAGCAAAAATGGGTTGACGTTCGTAAGTAACCAGTGTAAAAAAATAAGTTCCCCCAGGAATAAAAAAACGTCGATATTCAGTCATATTTAAGATGGGTAACGATCGATGATGATGGGCAGAGCATCGTCCTACAGAGTCATTGTTATTGAAGTTCTTCGAGACGCTTTAACGCATCTTGATAGGAGGTTTTTCGACCTAATTGTTGATACAGTTGGGCGGCTTTTTGAAAATCTGCGATCGCTTCTTCTTTTTTATTGAATTGAATATAAGCCAATCCGCGATTATAATAAGCATCAGCATAACCGGGATTTAAGCGAATCGCTTCTGTATAATCTCGAATCGGATCAACCCCCCTAAGTGTTTCATTTAAAGCGGAATATTGCATCACTAAAAGCGCGTTAGCATTCCCCCGATTAAAAAAAGCTTCTGGGGTTTCAGGATTCTCGCTAATGACTTGATTAAATACTTCAATTGCACCCCAAGCATCCCCCTGATCCAGTAATGCTAATCCTTGAAAATAAACGCTTTCGTTAGCAGAATTGATACTGGAAACCGGACTAATAGAGGTTGGCTTTTCATCAATCAATAAATCCGATGTTTTTAATCCAATATTGGTTAATCTGAGGATAAATAAATTAATCGGAACTGCTGCATTAAATCCTGTTTTAATAGGTGCTACATCACCGGAACTGGTTTGAGCAAAGCCAAATTCCCCTTGTCCATGTAACCCCACCACTCGTCCTTCCCCATCAAAAACAGGGCCCCCACTCATGCCACTCCAAGTAACAGCTTGGTAACGTAAATTATAGCCTTCAGGACGATTTTTAGGGCGACTGGTGACTAATCCTGGGGATAATTCTGGTTCCCGTTCTACCCCTGTTAATCCTCCTGTCGCAGGATAACCATACACATAAATTTGAGCGCCAATCACGGCTTGATCAGAATTGCCTAATGTGGCGACCGGATAATCGTTTTCACTCTCAAATTTAACAACGGCTAAATCCGGTTCTTGATCTTCATTTTGTAAGCGAATAATTTCTGTAGCTGTATAAATTTCCCCATCATGAGTTCGGACAGTATAATTGACTTGCGGATCTTCCACAACATGATTAACCGTTAAAATGGTGTAGGTTTTCCCATGTTTATTAACAATTACCCCCGAACCATCCCCTAACGGACTATTAATTTGTACCGTAATCAGTTCAGCAATTTCAGCCACCTCTTGTGCGGTTTTCGCCAGCACCTTAGTATTTTGGCTGACCACAATTGCTGCCACCGTTGCCGTTCCCAATAACAGATAAAATAAGGAGTCAGAACGAGACAATCCGAAACTCATGATTGAACCCCTGTACAAACATTCATAATTTTTATCACCTTTTGAGACTGAGTTGTCGTTGTGATCCTCCCTTGGGAAATTGGGGGCGGAGGAAACCGACAATTAAGTCTAGGATCTCTAGACGCTAATTTAGCTGATTTTGTTCGGTGTTGGTGAAGTTTTTTGTAAAACTTTTTTCGACGTGGTGCTACAAGTGCAGAAACCGAGTTTCTGAATAAAAATCTGGATTTTACCCCAAAATCTGAATGAGAAACCGGGTTTCTTCAAAATTGTTAGTCAGTTTTAACTCATTTTTGGTAATAGTCGATTATCGCTTGGGTTAAGCCTTCTAAGGTGTATTCTTCGGCTTCTATATCCACCCGTCCGAACAAATCATAGCAGCTTTTAGACGTTTGGGGGCCAATGGAGGCGATACCAACTTTTTCTAAAGCCTTTTCGGGTAAAAGATTAGTGATTAATTGATGGAAATTTTTAACCGTTTTGGAACTGGCAAAGGTAATCACATCAACAATTTGACTTTGTAAAGCCTCTAAAGCGTCTGGGGTAATTGTCTCAGGACAACCGGATTCATAGGCAGCAACTTCCACCACTTCTGCTTTTTGGGCGGTTAATTCTTGAACTAAAACGTCTCGTCCTCCCGTTTCGACTCTGGGGAATAAAATCCGTTTTCCGACTAAAGATTCAGGGAAATGTTCAATCAGGGAATCTGCCACAAAATCCGGGGGAATAAAATCCGGTTTTAAACAGCGTTCTTGTAAGGTGGCAGCGGTTTTTTTCCCAACAACAGCAATTTTAGTATTCGCTAAAATTCGGGTATCTTTTCCTAATTCAATGAGGCGATTAAAAAAGTATTCAACGCCGTTAGCCGAGGTTAATATTAACCAATCGAAATTCTGTTCTGATGATGTTCCTAACTGTTGAATTGCCTGATCTAATCCATCCCAGCTAGAGGGAGGTTGAATCATGAGTGCGGGCATTTCAATCACTGTTGCCCCTTGTTTTTGTAATAATTCACTAAATAAACTCGATTGTTCGGCGGAACGAGTGACTAATAGGGTTTTACCCAATAAAGGTTGATTCATAGAGAAATCATTCAAAGTTTGAGCAGATTTTTGTGGATTGTTTTCCTGTTGAGATGGGGCAGGGGTTAGAAAATCCCGCAGTTGCACAACATCTCCTACTACAATAATACAAGGAGACAAAGATTCAGATTGCGTTTTTTTAAGAATATTGTTTAAGGTGCCAATCCAAATTTTTTGTTGGGGACAACCAGCAGATTTAATAATAGCGATGGGGGTTTTGGGCGATCGCCCCTGTCGTTCTAATTGATGAATAATTTCTGGTAAATTTCGCGCTCCCATTAACATGACTAACGTTTCAATTTTCGCAATTGTTTGCCAGTCTAACGCCTCTAAATCATGGGCAGTGATCACGGCAAAACAACGACTAATTACCGGGTCAGTGAGGGGAATATTGGCTAATAAGGGAGCGGCTAAAGCCGAGGAAATCCCCGGAATCACTTGAAACTGACATTGAGCTTCAATTAAACTTTGAATCTCAGAACTGGTGCGACCAAAAATAAAGGGATCTCCCCCTTTTAAGCGAATGACTCTCTTTCCTTTTAAACAATATTCAACTAATAATTGATTAATCTCAGGTTGACGGGGACTGATGCGTCCGCCTCGTTTGCCAACATTGATTTTTAAACAATCTGAAGGAATCAGTTGTAAGATAGAATTATCCACTAAAGCATCATAAATGAGGACTTCTGCTTGAGTTAATAACTGTTGAGCTTGAACTGTTAGATAAGCAACTTCCCCCAATCCTGCACCCACTAAGTAAACTTTTCCTTGGTTTTTTAACATGGTTTTTCCTAAACTCATCAACCCTTCGTTGTAGGGGTGGGGTACTCCCGCCCCAGAGAGTGCTGCTTCAAACCAAACTTAATCCTCACTATCTTTTCAAGTGTATTTTATCCTAAGATGAACCCCACGAATAGGCACAACAATTCATTCCCCACTTGTGAACAAAGCGGGGAACGATAGGATCAAGCTTAAGGAAATTAAGAGGAATGAGGATATGAAACTTAAGAAACTGTCACACTCTTTTTAAATCCGATTCCTTCTTTACTCAAAATAGATTTAATTCAAATTAACAAGGAACACCCACCATGAAAACATATTTTAGCTTTGGCGACTTAGGGTTAGGATTAACCGTCTTACTACTTCTAACCTTTAGTATTCTTCAATGGTTACATATTCCCGCCGGAACGTTTTTAGATTGGGTGATTGCTTGTGCGATTTTTTGGTGGTTATTGTTGATTGTTACCGTTCCTTGGAATATTCATTTTGAAGCAAAAGAAGTATTAGCAGAGGGGGAAGAATCCGCTAAAAAAGGAATTCCCGTTGAGCCACAACAAGTTCAATATGTGACAAAATTAGCTCGTTTTTCTTTAATCGCGGCGTTAGCTTTACATTTAATTTCAGCGATTGGAATTTATGCCTTAGCTTGGAGTGGAATTACGGCTGTTGGTTATTTAGGTTCAGGGGCGGCTTTATTATTAACAATTTTACGTCCTGCGGTGCGCGGTTATCAATATTTAGCAACAAGATTAGCCATGGTGAAGCGGGAATTTTGTTATCCCCGTGAAGATATTATTGAACTGCGTCATCGCTTTGAAGTGGTGGAAGAAACCGTTAAAGAATTAGAACGAAAACTGAATCCTAATCAGGCGTCTTCTTGGGCGAAGCAACAAGAAGAAACTGCTCAAGAACTTCGTCAACGGTTAACTCATTTAACGGCTAATTTAGAAACCTTAAAAGCAACAAATCACTCCGAACATGAACGGTTAACCAAAGAAGCCCAAAATGCGATCGCCCAATTAACAACCGACGGACAAGTTTTAAATCAAGTCCGAGAAATTATCCGCTTTTTTAAAGAAGCATAAATCAGTAATCAGTAATCAGTAATCAGTAATCAGTAATTAGTAATCAGTAACCAGTAATCAGTAATCAGTAATCAGTAATCAGTAATCAGTAATCAGTAATTAGTAATCAGTAACCAGTAATTAGTAACCAGTAATCAGTAATCAGGAGATAGTAAAATATTAGTTAGCTTTAGGAATTTTGGATGAGTTGATGAGTAATGAAGAATTATCTGAACGAAGCTTGGTTTACGATAAAGCCTACAAATTTGCTATTAGAGTTGTTAATGCTTATAGATATCTTACTCAAACTAAGCAGGAGTGGATTTTGTCTAAACAGTTAATTAGAAGTGGTACGTCAATTGGATCAAATATTGCTGAAGCCAATGGCTCCATATCTCAGGCAGATTTTTCAGCTAAAATTTCTATTGCTTATAAAGAGTGTTTGGAAACTAAATACTGGCTTTCTTTGTTAAAAGACACAGGTTATCTGGATGAACAAGCTTTTGACAGTATCTATAAAGATGCTGACGAAATTGGAAAAATTCTTTTTGCAATTCTTAAAACTACTAGAATCAATAATCAGTAATTAGTAATTAGTAATTAGTAATCAGTGAAGAGTTATTAGTTGTGAGTTTTTAGTTTTCTCCAGTTAACAATTAGGACACAAGCCAACTTTCACCCAACCCATTGCACGATTAACTCTCAGCACAAGACTGATTACTGATTACTGATTACTGATTACTGATAACTGAAACAGCTTCTTTTCCATGTTGGCGTAATAATTCCATTAATTCATCGCGATAATCATGGAAGGTGGAATGGCGTTTAACGTGATGGGTGCGATGGGGTAATTTAACTTTAATTTCTTTACGAACTGTACCGGGACGCGCCCCTAACGCATAAATTCGATTCGCTAAAAATACGGCTTCTTCCACATCATGGGTAATCATAAAGACCGTAATTTTGGTTCGTTCCCATAAATCTAACATAAATTCGTGCATGGATTCTTTGGTGTGAACATCCAAGGCGCCAAAGGGTTCATCCATTAATAAAACTTTCGGTTCTGAAGCTAACGCGCGGGCGATCGCAGCCCGTTGTTTCATCCCTCCTGATAACTCTTTCGGTAAAGATTTGGCAAAATTTGCTAATCCAACAACACTTAAATAATAACTCGCTTGTTCACGGCGTAATCTTTTCGGAACGCCTTGAAGTTTTAAACCAAATTCAGTATTTTCTTGAACGGTCATCCAAGGAAATAAGGTGTAATGTTGGAACACCATGCCTCGATCTGGCCCTGGAGACGTGATGGTTTTTCCATCCACTTTCACTTCTCCAGATGTTGGGGTATCGAGTCCTGCAATCTGTCGTAATAAGGTTGATTTTCCTGAACCCGATGCCCCCACTGCACAGATAAATTCCCCTCGTTCAATCGTCATATTAATATCTTTTAAGACCACTAACGATCCATGTTTTGTTTCAAAATGTTTGTTTAAATTATTGACTTGTAAATACATCACTCAAATCTCCTTTAGTTAGATTATTTTCCATGAATGCTTTAAAATTCTTTTTTTTTCAAAATTAGCGTTTCTGGCTTGCCCATTTACAAGATACTCTTAATAGGTATTGAAAGAGTAAATCAAAACATAATCCAATCACCCCAATCACAATTAAACCGACAAAAATTTCATCGGTTCTGAGGAAGCGACCCGCAACGCTAATTCTTCGTCCTAACCCTTCGGTTGCAGCAATTAATTCTGACACAATTACTAATTGCCAAGCCGCAGCTAAGTTAATGCGACAAGCATCAATAATTCCCGGTAAAACATGGGGAAAAATCACTTGCGTTAACGCTTGCCAACGGTTTCCGCCTAAAATATAAGTGGCTTCGATTAACTCTTTCGGTACAAACTTAACGGTATCCATTACCATCAAGGAATTAAAGAAGAAAACCCCAATAAAAATTAAGGTTATTTTCGGTTCTTCTCCAATGCCTAAATAAAGAATTAATAAGGGAATAAAAGCTGGGGCGGGCATATAGCGCATTAACCCAAAAAGCGGTTCTAATAACGCTCGAATACTGGCAAAACTGCCCATTAAAATCCCAATCGGAATCGAGAATGAAGCTGCGAATAAAAATCCTACGCCAACTCGCCACAAACTGGCTACGGTATCTTTTAAAAGTTCCCTGGTACTCCACAACCGTCCAAACGCTTCCATCACGTTTGCGGGGGATGGTAAGAACTTCGGATCAATATTTCCAAAGGTTGTGACTAACCACCATACTAATAACGGAAAACCGATGGAAGTGGCAACTAAAGCGGTATTTAAGGGTCTGGGAATATCTTCTGAAAGTCGCCAGAAAACGGTGGGCTGAAGTGTTTTTGGTCGAATATAATTTTGAAGGGGTTCGGGTGGTAAGTTCATGGGGATAATTGGGTAAATTTTTTAGAAAATCAGGATCAAAAAAATTAGGAGGGTTTCATTTGTTGAGCATAAGCTTTAACAAACCGATCATCAAATAATTGGCTAAGGTTAGGTTTCGTTTGAGCTAATCCCACATCAATTAGAAATTGGCTCATTTGTTCGGCGGCAAATTGTAAGGATTTTAAGTCAGTTCCGGGTTGAAAAGCTTGTAAATTCTCCTCCAGGGTAAACAGTTGAGTGCCATCGGCATATTCTCGATACTCCTCAACAGAAACTCCGGCTCGTTTTGCCATAATTTGATAGGATTTTTCAGGGTTTTTATTCATATAATCTAAAGTGGCAAACCAAGAATTAACTAAGGCTTGTACTTTATCAGGATTTTCCTCAACAAATTTACGAGTAAAAACCAAATGATCGGAAATTGCCCCTGGAAAATCTTTAGAACTAAATAACTCTCGACTCCCTGGACGTTTTAGCGCTTGAGTCGTAAAGGGTGCAAATACGGCTGTGGCATCCACTTGTCCGGCGACAAAAGCGGCAGCGGCTTTGCCTGTTTCTAAAGGAATCACCTGAACATCTTGGGGTGATAATCCCCCATCTTTTAATCCTAATAAAAGGAGAAAATGATCAACGGTTCCTTCTTCAACGGCAATGGTTTTCCCCCTTAAGTCTTCAATGGAATTAATGCCTTCACGGACAATGACTTTATCATTCCCCGTAGAATTATCATTCACTAAAACAATAACTTGATCTGCACCCCCTGATACAGAATTAACGGTATCTCCTAACGTTTGACTGTTAGCATCAATTTGTCCGGCGGTTAAGGTGCTAATGGATTCTAAATAACCATCGAACCATTTTAAATCCACGGGAACTTGATTCGCTTGAAAAATACCTTCTTCTAAGGCAATTTGCCAAGGAAACCAACCGGGCCATGCACTAAATCCTAATCGCACCGCACCCGCTACCGTTGAGTTATTTTCAGCATTGATTTCATTCGTGGTTTTAATGTAGGTTGCTGGGTTAACGCAACCGACTGTTAACACGAAGGTCATCAGAAATAAAATACAGAATTTGAGAGGTGAATGCACTTTCATCGCATTTCCTTGAGCCGAGATTTCTTAGCAGTTATCGAGGATTGATGATCAACGAGAAATTATTTGTGAGCGGTTTCTCTTGTGTAGCAAAAAATGCGATCGCCGCTTTGTTAAATAGGTTACAAAATCTAAACTTTTCGGGAATTTTTAGTCTCAGCTTGGAAATTTTGAGACTATAGCACTACGCACTCTTAGAACAGGAAACAGAGAACAGAGAAAATTTATTATTCGCAGAAAACCTAAGAAACCGGGTTTCTCAATACAAAATTGTGATTTTTGATAATTCAGGGTTAGAAACCCGGTTTCTACATAAGGGGTTAATGAACGGTGGATAAGGATAGTGTTGTTAGGGGTTGATTCATACGAAATCGTACCCAGTTAAACCACTCTTCTAAGCCTTCTCCTGTTTTTGCAGAGACGGGAATAATCGTGCAATGGGGGTTCATTTGCCGGACATTAGCAGCAATTTGATCAAGATCAACTTCTAAATACGGTGCTAAGTCAATTTTGGTAATTAATAAACAATCCGCTTCTTGAAACATCACCGGATATTTTAAGGGTTTGTCTTCTCCTTCGGTAATACTTAATAAGGCAACTTTGGCGTGTTCCCCAACTTCAAATTCCGCCGGACAAACTAAATTACCGACATTTTCCACTAAAACTAAATCAAAATCGGAAGGGTTATAATTATGGGCTAATTGATGAATTCCCCCCGCTACCATTTTAGAATCTAAATGACAGGAACGTCCTGTATTAATCGCAATAACCGGAACATTATATTTCCGGAGGCGATCGGCATCTAATTCGGTGGTCATATCGCCTTCAATGACGGCAATTTTATATTCTTCGGTGAGAACACTTAACGTTTTTTCTAATAAGGCGGTTTTCCCGGCTCCCGGACTACTCATCACGTTAAAACAGGTAATTCCCCATTGATCAAAATGTTCGCGATTGTGATCGGCTCCCGCTTGGTTTGCATGGAGTAAATTAATTCCTAAAGCGGCATCAAAGGTTTGGTGCATAGGTTGGATTAGAGGTAGAAGTATATTCAATTCGGTCAATTTTTAATTCTCGTCCTGAACGAATATCATCCATTGGAGAATGGCAAGTTGGGCAAGCATATTGAATGCCAATTTCAGGACGATATTCAGCTTGGCATTGATGGCAAAACGCAATTAAAGGGGTTTCTTCAATCACTAATTTTGCCTGATCTAAAAAGGTATTTTTAGTTTGAACTTCAAAGGCGAATTGTAAGCCGACAGGTTCTACACAGGTGAACTGTCCGACGATTAAATGAATGTGTGAAATTTCGGGTCGCTCTGGTTGCGTTTCCCACCAATCTCGCACCGTCATAATTAACGCCTTGGTCATGTCTGTTTCGTGCATAAAATCAGTAATCAGTAATCAGTAATCAGTAATCAGTAATCAGTAAAACAGTAATCAGTAAGGCGGTTATTAGTAGTTTAGTTCTTAGTTTTGAGTAGGAACCTAATCTCAATACTTTTCAACGATTAACGATTAGCTCACGCCAAAACTGTCCACTTTCTACTGCTCACTCTTGCACTGATTACTGATTACTGATTACTGATTACTGATTTATGTCCAGGCTGCCATTTCGGGTTGGGCTTCGGGGAAAATGTAAGCGGGTTTTTGTTTGCGGGGGAGTTGTCCAGAAAGGACGAGGTGGGCGAGGGTATCGCAAATGACGCGAGTTGCCATTAGGGAGGTAATATCGCTGATATCGTAGGGGGGGGAAACTTCCACCACTTCCAACCCACAAACGGGCGCTTTTTGAACAATCTTCCCTAACAAGGCTAAAGCTTCACGGGGGAGTAACCCACCGGGTTCGGGCCATCCGGTGCCAGGGACAAACCCGGCATCAATACAATCAATATCAAAACTAATCCACACGCAATCGGTTCCGTCTAATGCCCGTTCTAAGGCAAATTCGGCGGCGGCGTCAATGCCTCGTTCTACAATATCGGTGACGGTGAGAATATTGGTTTGCCGTTCTCGACACACTTTAACGCCTTGACGCGGCACTTGCCAACCCCCGATGCCAAGCTGAACTAAGTTCTTCGCCGGAGCATTTTTAATATTAGTGGCATGGAACCAAGGGCAGGTGTGCATCCGTTCGTCTAAGTCGGTTTCTTGGGTGTCCACGTGGCGGTCAAAGTGGATAATGCCGATTTTTTTATCGCCTAAATGCCGACACACCCCCCGAACTGTGGGGAACCCGATGGAGTGGTCGCCGCCTAAAATAATCGGAAACGCACCGGAACTAAAAACGTGAGCAACGCCTTTGGAAATTTGATCAAAGGATTTTTCGTTATTGGCGGGAATGGTGAACACATCCCCCACATCACAGAGGGTAATTTGTTCACGCAGGTCAACGCCGAGTTCAAAGTTATAGGGGGTATACAGCGCAGACACCCGACGAATCCCTTGGGGGCCAAACCGAGTCCCCGGACGGTAGGTGGTTCCTGAGTCGTGGGGAACCCCCATAATCGCCACATCATATTCCCCCACGCGGCGCACATCTTCCAGATAAGGGGCTTTTAGAAAGGTGTTAATTCCCGCATAGTGGGGCAGTTCACCCCTAGAGAAGGTGGGAATGGTGCGATCGCGAATACTGTCTGCGGCTTCTAAACCGTATTCTAAACCTTTGGAAACTTCTTGTTGCCATCCGGTTAAAGGAAGCCGACTTTCCAGGTCTAAGGCGCGTTGGGCTTCCGAAGGGGTTTGACCGTTTCTGGAGTCGGGACTGTGAAACAAGGAGTTGTCTGAAGAATTTTCAGTCATTGATACACCTAAGAGATTTTCAAAACAACAGGGTAGGCAGATTTACCCGCTTGTCTCTTCATTGCTTCAGGAGAAACCATTGGAGAACAAACGGTTAGCCGAGCGTGACTCGTACATTCTCCCGGGCTTTTCTCCCGCCGTGTGGCTAGCTAATCTCTGGTCAATCAGACTGTCATTATTATTGATAAGCCAGCTTGCCTCTCTCGGACCAGCATTTGAGCAGTCAGGTTAATCTTGATTAACGCTCCTCAAACCGGAACCCTAGAGGCGATTGAATTGTCGTTTCGCTCTCGATAATCTTTTGTGTCCTTAAAGAGGCACGTTCAAATTTGTTCTTCTGGTTCAGTACCTTATCAACGATTGAACTGACAATATGTATTCAAAGTTACAAATTACCGCTTCAAGACAAAATATCTAGGATCGAATCTCAGTAACTGGGCAAGCAATTAGCTGTTAATATTATTAATTGTTAAGTCAGGGTGATAGAAATTCATTTGAGAATACAGCATAGTTACCCGGTTTAATAAAATTGCCTGGGTTCAAGCAAAAATCGTGAGTTGAAGGCGAATTGAGAATGGAGAATCTTAAAATAAAAACCACTGAAAGCGGGAATATTTCAATCAGGCAATGGCTGGACGGTCTGGAAAGCTGTCTAGTTCGGTTTTCCTGGAATTTCTTGGGATTTTTGGGGTTAAATAACGAGTTTAAGCCAAATCCAACCCAGATCCCACCCCATCAACAAATAGACCCAGAACGTCAACAAACCCAAGGACAACTACAAGAAAGTCAGCACTTCATTCAACAAATCACGGAATCCAACCCGAATATTATTTATATTTACGATCTGATCGAACAATGTAATGTTTATGCCAACCGTAATATCGCGGTTGTACTCGGTTACACCAAAGAAGAAATTCAAGCGATGGGAACGAAAGTGTTACCCACTTTGATGCACCCCGATGATTTTTCCCAGTTACCCCACCATCATCAAAATATTGAAAAAGGGGCGGATGGCGAATTTTTTGAAATTGAATACCGGATGAAGCATCAAGATGGCACTTGGTATTGGTTTAGCAGTCGGGAACTAATTTTGGCGCGGACTCCCGACGGAAAACCTAAACAAATTTTAGGAACCGCAACGGATATCACCCAACTCAAGCAAAAAACTGAAGCCTTAGCGAATCATGCCCGTAAACTCGCGCTCAAATCAGATATTGAATTAGCTTTAACTCAAAGTCGTGATTTATCAACGATGCTTACCGCTTGTACGGAAGCAATTGTTAAACATTTAGGTGTAGCTTTTGCTCGAATTTGGGAGCTTAATTCGGAAGAAAATATTTTAGAATTACGCGCTTCATCGGGACTTTATACTCATATTAATGGAAATCATGCCCAAATTCCCGTTGGTCAATTCAAAATTGGTTTAATTGCTAGTGAGAAAAAACCCCATTTAACCAATGATATTATTAATGATCCGCGACTCAATAATCCTCAATGGGCAAAACAAGAAGGCATGGTGGCTTTTGCCGGATATCCCCTTTTAGTTGAAGATGAAGTGGTGGGAGTGATGGCGATGTTTGCTCGTTATTCTTTAAGTGAAGAAACCTTAAATGATTTAGCTTTAATTTCCCATGATATTGCGGTGGGAATTGAACGAAAACGGGCGTCAATTGCCTTACAAATTAGTCAACAACGGTTACAGTTAGCTTTAGAAGGGAGTAATTTGGGACTGTGGGATTGGAATCTGCGGACTCAGGAAATTTATTTTGATCCCTATTGGAAAAAGATGTTAGGGTACAACATTGAAGAAATTGGCAATACATTTGCCGACTGGGAACGCCTGATTCATCCTGAAGATTTACCGAAAATACAAGCTTATATTAATCCAGAGCTTAAAGGGGAAGATGCCCGTTATGAAGTAGAATTTAGAATGAAACATAAAAACGGAAATTGGCACTGGTTTGTGTCTAATGGCAAGGTGTTTGAATGGGATGAACAGGGCAATCCAGTTCGGATTACCGGAACCCATAAAGATATTACTAAGCGCAAATTAGAAGAAGTTGAACTTCAGCAGTTTCGGTTGGCGGTAGAAAGTACCAGTGATGCCATTGGCATGACCAATTTAGAGGGAATTCACTATTATCAAAATCAGGCGTTTACAGAATTTTATGAATATGCAACAGCCGAGGAATTTAATGCCGCAGGTGGGGTATCAGTAGTATTTACTGATCAAAACTTGGCACAAGAGGTTTTAACCACCATTAAAGTAGGTCAAGCTTGGGTGGGAGAAGTGGAACACATTTCCCGAAGTGGCAAGAAAATGCAAGTGTTATTACGAGCAAATCCAATTAAAGATGGGAATGGAAATATTGTGGGATTAGTGGGAATTAGTACGGATATTAGCGATGTCTACAACGAGCTTCGCTTACGCAAAAAAGCCGAAGAAGCGTTAAGAGAATCGGAAGCAAGAGAACGACTTAAATCTGCGGAATTACAAAAAACCTTGAATCAATTAAAAAATGCTCAAGCTCAACTGATTCAACAGGAAAAAATGGCAGGTTTAGGTCAGTTAGTAGCCGGAATTGCCCATGAAATTAATAACCCGATTAATTTTATTTTTGGTAATATTATTCCAGCCAGTGGCTACACGGCGGATTTACTACAACTAATTGATCTATATCAACAGCATTATCCTCATCCTCCTGCACCAATTACAGAAGCCTTAGCAGAGTTTGATCTCGGATTTATTCAAGATGATTTTCCGAAACTGCTTGATTCAATGAAAGAAGGTGCGTCTCGCATTAAAGATATTGTTTTATCCCTTCGGAATTTCTCCCGCTTTGATGAGGCAGAAATCAAGGAAGCGGATCTTCATTCGGGGATTAATAGTACGTTAATGATGTTGCAACATCGACTCAGAGAAAAGCCGAATCACAAAAAAATTCAGGTGATTCAAGACTATGGAAAATTACCCTTAGTGGAATGTTGTCCGAGTCAGCTTAATCAGGTGTTTATGAATCTTCTCACGAATGCCATTGATGCAATTGATGAACAACTGAAACAGAATTTAGAATTGATTCCTGAAATTAAAATTAAAACAGAATTAAAAGTTGATGCTCAAAATGAGTCTAAAGTTGTGATTAAGATTTCCGATAATGGCACGGGGATTCCGGCTGAGATTCAAGATCAAATTTTTAATCCATTTTTTACGACTAAACCTGTGGGTTCAGGAACCGGATTAGGATTATCGGTTAGCTATCAAATTATTGTAGAAAAACATAAAGGAATGCTAACTTTTCAATCAGAATTGGGAAAAGGAACCGAATTTACGATTACGATTCCCATTCAAAAATAAAGCTTTAAAAACCTGAATTAACAAGGTTTATTAACGTTTTCTCAGAATGTCTAAAAGCGTTTTCATACTGTCTGGAATGGGTGCGATCGCTTCTATTTTTTCTCCAGTAATCGGATGATCTAAAGTTAATTTCCAGGCATGAAGGGCTTGTCCGGGTAAATTGACACCGAGGGATTTTCCGCGACTATATTCGGGATCACCTACAATCGGATGATTCATAAACGCACTATGAACTCTGATTTGATGGGTGCGCCCCGTTTCTAAAGTAAATAACATTAAGGTATAGTTTCCAATTCGTTCTTGAATTTGCCAATGGGTGATGGCTTCTCGTCCGCCTTTTTCAATCGAAACAATTGCCATTTTTTTGCGATCAATGGGATGGCGACCGATGGGTTCATTAATAATTCCTGATTCCGTTTTTGGCGCACCATAAACCACTCCTAAATATTGACGGCGGGCAGTTTTTGCTTTAATTTGGGCTTGTAAATGATGGAGGGTAAAATCAGTTTTTGCTACCACCATCGCCCCGGTGGTATCCTTATCTAACCGATGCACAATTCCCGGTCGCTGTACGCCACCAATTCCGGCTAATTGATCACAATAAGCTAACAACGCATTAACTAACGTATCATTACTATGTCCAGGAGCGGGATGTACCACTAAGCCCGCCGGTTTATTAATAATAATTAGATGCTCATCTTCATATAAAATATCCAGGGGAATATTCGCAGGTTCAAGTTCTAAAGGTTCGGCGGGAGGAATAATAATTTCTAAGCGATCGCCTTGTTTAACAGCAACTTTTTTCGAGGTACAAACTTCTTCCTGAATTTTAACGCATCCTTGCTCAATTAAACTTTGAATCCGAGAACGGGATAAATTAGGAATTTGTTGAGATAGCCAAATATCTAAGCGCCGATGTTGTTTATCCTGGGGGAAATTTTCCGGTTCTACTGTTAAATTAATTAACTCTAAATCATTCATCATTTTGAGGAGGTTGGGGTTCAATGGTCACATCCCACGCTTCTAAAGTGGTTCCCAAGGTTTGAGCCAGGTTGGTCAGCGCATTCTGATACTCTATAATAGCATTTAATTCGTTATTTCTCGCATCGGTTAATTGGGATTGAAAGTCAACTAAATTGACAACAGACGCACCTTGCACCCCTAATTTTACTTTTTCCTCCTCATTGCGAAGTTGTTGTTCGGTTAATTCCACGACTCGCCGAGCTAATTCTACTTTTTTAAAGTTATCTTGAATATCTTGTAACCGTTGTTCTAAATTAATATTAATATTCTGAAATTCTTCGGTTAAATTATTTTCGGCTTGTAAGACATCCACACGACGCCGTTGAAACTCAAGTTCAATATTGCGATCGCCCAAGGTTTTACTAAAGCTAATTCCTGCTCTTGAATCGGTTCTATTGTCATTTAAATTAGAGGAAGGATCATGAAAAAGTTGAGCCGTTAAATCAATATTCCACCTTCGGTTATTTTCTGCCACAATTAACTCAGTTTTAGCTCTTTCTACAGCTAGCTGTGCAGTTAAATAACTGGGTCGATTTTCTAAAGCGAGTTGTTGGACTGTTTTTTCATCAAAATTAGGAGGGGTAATTTCTAACTCATCTGAGACAATAATATCAACGTCTTCATCAATATCTAAAAGTTCCAGTAAATTCAGTTGTTGTTGTTTAAAATTATTAAAGGCTTCTAAAACGGCAACTTCTTGATTCGCCACCCGCGTTTGAACGGGAATTAATTCTGATCTGGCTAAACGTCCCGCTTCAATTAAAATTTGTGTATTTTCAACTTGTTGTTGAGCGATCGCTAACGATTGTTGTGCAATTTTAACTTGTTCTTGAGCTTGAAGTAATTGTCGATAGGAAAACGTTGTGTCTGTAATTTGATCAATTAATACGGTTTTTAACTGTAATAAATTAATCGTTTCATTCAGACGTGCGACTTCAATTGAAGCTCGATTCACCTTTTCTCCTGCACCTCTAAGTAAGGGTTGTCTAAAAGACAATTCTAAATTTTGACTTAAACCATTTCGGTCTGCAAACCCCTCTAAGGTTTCTTGTTGTCCCCGTCCTAACCATCCTAAATTCAGTTCTCCTCCGGTAGGAATTTTAATCACCATTCTGGCGGATAAATTTAAACCTTGTGTTGTATTAGTTGCCGTTCCCTGATTAAGATTAACCCATTGTATGGCTAAAATTGGTGTAAAATCTGGATTAAATTTATCTTCAGCAACCGTTAATTCTTGACGTTGAACAATGCGTTCTAAATATTGATTTTTAATCGTCCGATTATTTTCTAAAGCCAAAACAATTGTATCTCGTAAAGTTAACTCAACCCCCTCTAATTTCGGAAGTTCGGAAGCAGTGGGAAGGGGTTGTATTATAGGAGCAGTTTGAGCAACTAAGGGTTGGGTTGCAGTTAACACAGGTTGAAATAAACCAAAGGGTTCTATAAGGGTTGTTTTTGATAAAGGTTTTGTTAAGGTTTGAGGAGTAACGATCGGATAATTTTCTTGAGGAATAAAAGGATTTTCTTGAGGAATGACTGAAATTAAATTAGAATCTAAATTGTCTGAATTGTCTAAATAAATAGATAAAAATATATCTTCTTTCTGAATAGGATTGAAGGGAGAGATTAAAGGGTTTTGTTTAGAATTAAAACTTTGATTTTCTTGAAGCGGAGTCTGAGTTTCTAAAGAATTTAAAGATAAATATTTTTCAGAGGAAGGAACGAGAGTTGAAAATAGCTGAACCGTTGATAATTCTGAAGGGTGGCTTTGTTGATTTTCTACAGATTGAGATTGCAGGGAGGTAGCTAAAATCGCACTGATTCCTGATGTTAATATTAAAATTATTCCAAACCGCCATAACTGAAATTGTTCTGACGATATCCCCTGTTCCTTTTCCGTTTTCTGTTGTTCATCATTCATACTCACACCTTAAATACAGTTATCAGTTAGAAGAAGGCAGCTTTGCTGGAGGCAGGAGGCAGCTTTGCTGAAGGAAGAAAGAAGAAAAAATAGCCTATAGCGAAGATTGCCTAATTCTTAATTCTTAATTCTTAATTCTTAATTCTTAATTCCTCATTCTCCTCTTAAGGCTTTTACGGGGTCAAGTTGGCTGGCGCGTAAGGCGGGAAAAAATCCGGCTCCGACGCCGACGAATACAGCCGAACCTAATGCGATCGCAGCCGTTTGACTATCAAATTCATAGGGTAACTTAAATTGTTGAGCGATGACTACCGTTATGCCATGAACTGTAACAATAGCAATAATTCCACCCATAAAACTGATGATGGCAGCTTCTAAAATAAATTGCAACATAATATCTAATTGAGTCGCACCAATAGCACGTCTTAAACCAATTTCTGGAGTCCGTTCGATCACAGAAGCAATGGTAATATTGGCAATTCCGACCCCTCCAACCATTAAGGCGATCGCACCGACTACTAATAACGCTTTGGAAACAGAATCTAAGGTTTTTTTCTGTTCTAAAATTTTTCTAGCGGTATTCCACGTATGAAATCTATAACCGGGAAATCTTTGTTCAAATAGCTTTTTAACATCCTCTCCTAATGCTTCTATTTGATCTAAATTTTGAGGACGAATCCAAATATTTTCTAGCTCTTGCGTTCCACTCGCTGAACTATAAGTCGTAACTGGGATAAACAGTTCTCCTTCTGGTTTGCCACCAAAAGAAGATTCTTTTGTTGGCACGACACCTATTACAACATAAGGTCGTAGATTTAGATAAATATTTTGACCAATAGGATTTAAACCGGGGAATAGTTCATCAACTAAAAATTGATCGATAATGGCTACAGGACTATAATATTCAAAATCTCCTTGCTTAAACGATCTGCCTGCTATAATTTCTCGCCCGGTTGTTAATAAAAAATCTAAAGTAACGGCTGTAAGATTTGGCTTAACATTTTTATCCTGAAAAATAACGGCT
>JBMDYE010000326.1:0-3195 GCA_048595135.1 Planktothrix sp.
TTGCCGCACACCGCACTCTCCACCCCGCACCCCGCACTATTTTGCACCCCGCACCCCGCACTCCGCACTCTTACTGCACTCTATCTAATCGGTGCTGTCGTCGTGGGTTGTTTGTCCGAGATAACCCCCTCCTGGCAACATGAGCATTCCCGCTTGGGAGCTTGCTTGATTGCCCGATGTAATACTGCCTCGGCGATCGCTCGTATTGATAGCAGATATTTCCTGAGCCGCTTGGGATAGTAAGACGTTGTTAATTGCCCGATCTGTACGAGCTTGTTGAGCTTCTTGCAAAACTCGAGCATTAACTTGAGCGTTCAGTGCTGTTTGCTGAGAGAGGTTTTGCAGAATATGTTGGCTCACATCAAGGTTTTGAGATTCTTCAGCGAGTTGAACATTCTGGGTTGTGTCTTGCTCTGTGGCTTGTAAAACTGAGCGACTTTGAGCTTGAGCCTCTTCACTCAAGGTCGAGCCATCTGCAATTCCTATCGCCGCATTGCGTTGAGCTTGGCTATCAAGTTCAGACATGATTGCAGTTGAACCTTGACTATCGGATGAGCCTAATTTATTCTCCAATTGATCTGAAAGCTGCGTTCCTTCATAGCGGGAGGGTGGCGCGTTTAAAATCTCGCGACTAACTTGACTTAAATCGGGAATTTTAATCGCTCCCAAAGACGAAGATAGCAGTTCATTCAGTGTGCCAAACAAGTCGTTTTGTACAAAACCACGCACATCACCAATAAACTGATCAACTTCCTTAATCACATTTTGAATGGGTCTGAAGAAATCACCCGAAGTTGATGAGGTTTGAGCCGGAGAAGTTTGGGTGGGTGTTGGAGTCGTTTGAGCTAAGGTGGGTTGATTTGAATTTATTAAACTTAAACTCAGTCCCAGCACAATTGCAGTTTTTACGGCTACTGGTTTTGTAATCAATAGAATTTGAGATTTCATAAACTTTACCTACCGATAGGTGACAAGTGTTTTGGAAGCGGTGGTGTCTGGTGTAAATGCAGATGGGGATGAAGCTTTTTCAGACTCACCCCGTCCGATGGAGTCAAAGCCTTTTCCATCTTTGAGGGCGGCAACATAGTCTTGAGTGAATTGTTTTAAAGCTTGGAGTCGTCCTTTGAGAGTGGATGGGTACTGAGCGAAAAGGCGATCGCGAGCTTCTTTTTCCTGTAAGTTATTAGCAACAGAAGCCAGCATCATCTCGGCTGGATAAAATCGAGTTCGCCAAAACCGACCTCCTTTTTCAACTAACCAACAGGAATAAAGGTCAGAAATTCTGGGTAAGAAAGCTTCTGTTGCATTTTGACTGATAAGTCGAGGATCATAACCAAGATACTTTTGAGCCGCCACAACGCCTGTATTCGTGATTCTTCCAGTAATTTTGTAGACCATATTTTGCATAATTTGAGCACCTGCTGAACACTCACAAATTGCATCAAAATCTTGGCTTAATAGCACAACGGCTATGCCATCTTTTCGCCCCGTTGCACAGAGTTCGCCTACAACAGATGCAAACCCATCTTTTTTTAACAACACGCTCAATTCATCCCCTAAAAATAAACTTTTTGGATGAGAAAGCGCGTTCCGAATACAGGCGGTATGGGCATTAATCGCCATCAAATAAGCATCTTGTTCATTCGATAAACCTGATAGGGCGAAGAACTTAACCGCAGGTTCTGGAGAAAAGGTACTAGGTCTGCCAATGGCTTTCCCTAAACGGGATGTTAATAACGCATTACCTTGACTTAGGATTTGATTAATTGCCAATTTGTCAAGGTCTTCAAAGGATTTAAGATTAAGTCTTTCTTTGCTACAAAACCTCAACAAATCTTGGAAAGTTGGCATTTGTTGCCATTGAGAAGATTGCCAACCGTTTTCAAATGCTTGATTGTAACGAGCTATAATTTCTGGATCTTTAAGGTAGAAATCAAGCATCCGTAAGAGAATAGAATCAACTCGTTGTGCTAAGTGGGGATTATGGATTTTTCCCATTGCGATCGCCACTAATGCTTTCCGAATAAATTCTTTCCAAGACTCCATCCGTCGTTCTCGTTCAGCTTTAGGAAACTTTCTTAAATCGGGAGGTTCCAATAAATTACTTGACCCTTCACTGATATCATAATAAGCACCTTGCTCCCCTAAAAGTTCAATAGCAGTTTTGAACGTACTGTTGCCTCCACTGCTAATATCCATCCCCACAACAGGAATATTATTCGCTAAAGCTTCTGTAGCAAATCGCCATCCTAAAACGCTTTTTCCAGAACCCGATTCTCCGATAATTAAAGCCCGACTAATTTGATTATAAAACAAATCAATAAAAATCGGTTTTCCGCCTCGCTCTGTTAATAATTCAACTCCTTTTTGATCCAGATCACGGGGAACCGTTAAAGGGAGAAGTCCGGCTATCGTTTCAGTATCTAATGTTAAACGTCTTTCGCTTAACCATGAGCCACTGTGAAGCAACCATTTAAACGTAATGGGAAGGCATTGCAACCAAATTTCCCAAGCAATATTACGTTCACGAATCACTTTAGCAGTTCCAAAACTATTAGAAAGAGCGTTGCAAGCTTGGTTTAATTCTTCAGCCGTATTTCTGTATACTAAAAAAGCAACGGCTGTATTTAAAGGAATCGCACCTTTATAAAGTCGATGTTGGGCATCAAAAGACTCTTCTTGCTTAATTTCAGCACCAATATCTCGTCCTTGTCCTTTCGTTACGGCTCTAATACTCGCAGTTTTTGCACCTTTTGCTTGTCGAGCTAAGTTATCTTGAATTAACAAAGGATTTCCAACACTAATTTCAACCCAAGCTTCTGTATCATGGACAGAGGTTGAAGACATGATTTGCCACATCCATTTTAATTGTTGCCTTGTGTTTGTCCAACCCATCGGGGAGTCATACATCGTCAATACACCACATTCTTTACCCTTCCCTGTTAAATAAACACGGTTGTTACTGCGACGATGCTCAGGACAAGAAGAACGACCTTGTATTCCTTCAATTAAAACGGTACAAATGTGTTTTTCTGTGGTTTTAATTTCATTGAGATGATATCCAGTTGCAGTTTCTTCTAAACGAATCACTTGGGGAATAGAAGGAGCTTGACCTGGGTTTAATCGGTTCCAAAGCCATTACCAAACTTCAACTGTATTCAATGGATTAATGTCTAATCCAATCTTAGTATTTAA
>JBMDYE010000327.1:0-16921 GCA_048595135.1 Planktothrix sp.
CTATCACTGACCTGATCGGCTCCAATGACAGAAGTCGGTGTAAATGTACTTAAATTACTATTGTTAGGTAATAGGTTTTCAATATCTGTAATTTGCAAACCACTGACAGCATTATTAGCAATATCAAAGGCAACACCGAGCATATCCTCAGTGCCAGAATTAGATACATCTGCGACACCCAGGGTAATTTTAATGTCGTTATAATTATCCCCAGTAAAGTCGTCACAGTATTCAATTGTGACATTGATTTTCTCGTTACTAGAGCCTAACTGTTCGTCAAAAAGTGTTGTAAATGTTCTCAAAGTAGTCATGAATCCTTTTCCTCGGTTAATGGACAGTCATCTTAAGAGAGATTGCACCCTAGAAATTTCTTTTGTTTTCCGACTACAAACAGCTTATAAGTTGATTGTGGAAAACTTGTGGAAAAGTTGTGGAATTTAAAAAAATTTTATTGATTATTGAAAACTAAAAGTGTGTATAGGAACCGGATCAAATTTCAGGGTTAAATTCCGTTTCTCATGAGAAAATAAGTAGATAAAAGACTTACCTACTTTTTGCGGATTGTTATAAATATTATAAAATCAAAACCTCGATGCACCCACTGAAGTAACTAATTGAGGGGCGGGCTGTAAATCAAAGTCTCTCAATTTTTCTATATCTTCTGCTTCAGAAGTTGAAGCGTTTTCAAAAAAGATAAATAAAAGCGGGTTTTTGTGATTTTTTTCTAAGCTAACTGCTTTAATAATATGGCAATTAAAATATAGAAAAAAATGGTTACGATTCTTTTTTGTGATTCCTTTGAATCCTAAATTTTTAATTTCTTGATTCATGACTTTTTTAAGCAAATTTTCCAAGCCGATAAACTCTGGAAAGCTTTGCTCTAAAGGAGTATTGAAATTGAGAAGTTCAGGAAAATTGCTATACGTTGAGGCTTGATTAGAGAAAAATTGAATCAGGAAAAATTCATTAATTGCAATATATTCAGTGGAAGGTGCAGAAATTAATTTGTAAAATAAAGATTGTGTAGAACTAAATAAATTGTGAATGCACTGATCGGGTTTGTAAGGACACTGATTATCACAACTAGAAACTTCCTGTTTTTTAATGATAGGATTTAATCGATATCCCCACCCATAAACCGACTCAATTATTTGTTCTTCTAATCCAACTTTTTGAAACGCTTGTCGAATGGCTTTAATATGGGAGCGAATACTGCTATGGGTTGGAATTTTATCCAGATCCCAGACTAACTCAATAATAGACTCACAATTCAACACTCGATTCGGTAACTCTAAAAATAACCGTAAGATTTCATACTCTTTCCGGCGCAGATTAACAAGTTTACCTTGGTAACTCACAGTCAATAAATCTGGATTGATACAGACTTGTTGATGATTAATTTCTTGTAACATTGCCAATCCCTCCCCCTCGGATTAATCGTAACCCGGTTTGATCGTGGCTTAAGGTCAGTGAGTGAGAACCATCAAAACAAAAATAACACCCGCTTACATAAAGATTGCCTCGTTCAGAATACTGCCAACAGATTCGTGATCAGATTAAATATTTAAACTCTGTATCCGCAATAACTATTTCTTTGGATAAATCTAAATGTATCATGTTTAAATATATTTACGCAACACCAAAGTAATATTTATTACTTAAGTTGATAATCTTATAATTTTAGTTTATATAAAAATATCTGGCTAATCGGCTCCCAGATCTTATTCCTGAAACAGCCACAGTCCTTGCAGGGTAAAGATTTTAGTAGATTTTGCTTTTGTCAGCCATAACACCTCCCTTGACAAGTTAATGAAAGACTTAGTTCAAAGCCCGTTTTGAATTTTTTAGATTTAGAATGAGATCAATTAAGTTAAAATCCCCTCCAACTCTATTTTTTTGGATAATTTAGCAATCTCTGACTAATTGAATTGCTTCAAAATATATCCTAAATATTAAATTTTCTTAAGGAAACGATAAATCCAAGATAGGTATAATTAAAACTTATTTCTTAAATGCGCTAGGGTTAAAGATTTTGAAGTTCACGCTAAATTAGCGTGAACTTACGGATGCAGAGGGGAAAAAAATTGTACATTCTACTGAAAAGTTTCCCGATCTAGGCGATCGCGTTCCTGAGCCGCAATAGCTTCAGCCGCATTTAACAATAAAACAGCAAATTCTGCCGCCTCCTCCGCTAATTGTTGTCGATTAATGCGATGGCTGGATTCAGTATGAGCTAACATTCCTTGACCCACCATTAATGTTGCTAATTCAATTTTACTGAATCCAGCTTGTAACACATCATTCATCGAAGTCGCAAAGGCTGCTCTGTCCAAGTTACTTTTGACTTTCATTTGTTTAAAAGTTAAGAATAATTTTTAAATCTAGAATAGCCAAAAATTACAGTTTTCTGCCTCTTACTGAAGATAGAATTTGGTGCTAAAAATAACAGCCATCTGGACAAATAAAACCTTAATCAAGATTAACTAAAGGAAGAGGGAAATGCTGAACAAGCAATAAATTGATTACGTCCATTCGCTTTGGCTTGGTACAATCCTTGATCAGCTAGAGCAATCAAACGTTGGCTACACAGATCTTCTGAAGGAATCATCGTAGCAATTCCTAAACTACAAGTCATATAGGAACTGACTTTAGAGCCTCGATGGGGAATTTTTAACTGTTCGACTTTCGCTTGAATGATTTGAGCAATGGCGATCGCTTCTGGTTCATTAATATGGGGAAGAATAATAGCAAATTCTTCGCCGCCATAACGAGCGACTAAATGAGTAGAATCTGGGATGGCTTTATAAATGGCTTGAGCCACTTGTCGCAGTGCCGCATCTCCGATTAAATGACCATAGGTATCGTTATAACCCTTAAAAAAGTCTAAATCGCACAAAATAATCGATAAGGGTGCTTTTTCTTCCGATAAACACTGCCATTGATTCCGCAGATAATCATCAAAATAACGGCGGTTAGCAACGCCAGTTAAACTATCATAACTGGCTAAATATTTCAAATCTTGATACGCTTTTTCTAACTGATGATAAAGTTCGGATTGTTGAATAGCGATCGCCAGTTGACTCGCTAAAGACGTTAATAATTCCTGTTCCCAAGTTTGCCATTCTCTGGTTCCAGAACATTGATGAGCAACTAATAATCCCCACATTTTATCTCCTTGTAAAATCGGACTAAATAAATAGGAACAAACTTGTAAATTCCTTAAAAATTCAATATGGCAAGGAGTTAAAGCTGCATTATTAATATCTGTAACTGCTTTAACTTTTTGAGTATGATCTAACTCAATGGTTTTTCGTAAACAATTTTCAGTAAATTGTCGATTCTGAATAGATAACCAAGACCCAATGACGGATTCAGTCAGAACTTGAGCCGTGTGATCGGAATTAAAACGGAGAATAACCACCCGATCAGCATCTAAAACTTGTTGTAATTCCGTCACCGTAATCTTGAGAATTTCCATTAAATCCAGAGATTCCCGCATCCGTTTAGCCAGACGAGCATTGAGGCGTTCTCGTTTGGCTTGTTGTCGTAATTTTTTTTCGATTTCTAAGCGATCGCTAATATCGCGGGCTAACGCATGAATCAGTTGTCGTCCGTTCACTTCAATTAATCCTAATCGCACTTCCACCGGAAAGCTTGTCCGATCTTGACGATAATAGATTCGTCTGACAGTAATCGGTTGATTCGGCACTAAATTTTGCCACAGAAACCGACTTTCAAAATTCGCTTCAATATCATAAATGGATAACGTTAAAAGCTGCCAACGACTATATCCTAAACTTTGGCAAGCAAACTGATTAACATCTAAAATTCGACCGTCAAAATCATGTAAAAAAAACGCATCGGCGGCTTGTTCCACTAAAGCCCGAAATCGATCTTCGCTGGAACGCAGAGCCATTTCTGTTTGCTGTAATTGTTGAACGGCGAGGCGTAAATCTAATTGTTCAATGACCAATTCTCCCAGGGATTGAAGAATGGAAAGCTCAGTTTCAGAAAGATTACGAGGGTGATGATCCATAATACACAGGGTTCCTAAACGTTGCCCTGCGGAGGTACACAGGGGACTAGCGGCATAAAACCGCAACCCAAATTCCCCCGTTACCAATGGATGATTACACCAATGCGGATCTTGAGTGGTGTCATTGATTAAAAAAATGCCATCATTCAACATCGCTTGACTACAAAAACTGCCTTCTCGATCGACCTGCGGATGATCAAGACCTTGGCGGGACTTGAACCAAATGCGATCGCGATCAACCAAACTAATCAAGGAAATGGGAACCTTGAGCAATTGGGTTGCGAGTTTTGTAATTCGATCAAAGGTGGCTTCTGGTGGTGTATCTAAAATTTGGTAGCGGTAAAGCGCGTCTAAGCGCTCGTTTTCTGGAAAACGGGGAAGCATGAGCATAGATTCGAGCCGCTGGTGAATACAAGCCATATAAAATTACTGGGTTAAGTCAATCCAGGTTAGTGGATACAAATGATACTGATTTGTTAAGTCCAGAGAAGCCGAAAGTTAGAGTCTGCTTGTCTTGTATAAGAGTTATACCACATCCTTCCCTAAACACAGGTTAAATTCGATACTTAGCACTACCGAATACAGGCTGGGTTTTTGCGATCACCTCCTGATTTTAACAATCTCGGCAATAAGTTGTGTCAGCGAGATTCATCAGTTCAGCAAGAAACTTGAAACAGTCAATCGCTTCTGGTTAATTTTGAGGTTTAATTCAAGGATTAAACCCTTTTTATCTCTCTGGAGTGTTGCTAATAATTATAAAAAATTATTCGACTGATAAGGGAAAAATTTTTATTAAATAAAAGGTCTCTTTCTCTAGAAAGATGAAAATGTAAATTAATATTTCTAAAATGAAAAGGATTGTGAAATAAAGTAATTTAGCTCAACGATTTATTTCGCAATTTAACAGCTATAAATGGAGAAATTTCAATGACATTTACACCAACCCATCAGAATTTAGAACAAGCCTTATCAGAGTTTAAGAGCTTGGATGTGGACACCCAATTAGCATTTTTGTGGTTTGTTTATACTAAAATGGGTCAATCCATTACCCCCGCTGCTCCGGGTGCGGCTCAACCCGAAATTGCAGAAGGATTATACAATCAAGTTCAAGAATTGTCCTTTGAAGAGCAACTGCAAGCTCAACGGGATTTCTTACAAAGTAATGACACTCAACTGTGTCGCGAATACGGTTCTTTAAGCGACAATACCAAACTGTTATTCTGGTATCGTTTATCTCAAGGGATGGATGCCGGAACGATTGTTCCCATGCCCGAAAATTATCAATTTCCCCAACAAGGTCAAGCTTTACTGGGTCGTTTAGAAAACATGGATTTTGAACATCAGATTACCTTCCTCCGTCAATCTGTAACCTCTACGGGAGCGGAGCCTAAAGTGGGTGCTGGATTATAAGAGAAAGCAGGAGGCAGGAGGAAAATGCTTTAGATCATACCCCTCCTGTCTGTTCTAACAATTGTTTCAACTGCTATAAATTTCTAAGGGATTGAAAATCATTAACAAGCTCGGTTTCTTCTAGAAATCGGGCTTTTTAATTAATGTGAAATCCTTAAATTTTTTGATTGTATCGTAAGTCTAAATGAATTGTATAAAATAGTCAGCCCGATTTTAATCCTAAAAAATACTGTGAGATCAAGGTAGGGGCGAGGCGCGCCTCGCCCTTACGATAAATTGGCTATCAAAAGTTTGACTTACTGCAAATATTCATCATAGTTCTGTCGAGGAGATTGAGGGCGAGAAAATAAACCTAAGAGGGGGCCAAGAATTGCACCAAAAACAAAACCTCCCGCGTGCGCCCAGTAAGCAACGCCCCCTTGCTGCATTCCCACTGTTGCGGCAACTTGTAGGGACAAGAAACTATTAAACGCTTGTTGAACAAACCAAAATCCCAGGAAGAAAATCGCAGGAACCCGAACGGTATAAAAAAAGAATCCTAACGGAATTAAGGTTAGAACTCGAGCTTGGGGAAACTTCAGAATATAAGCTCCCATCACCCCAGCAATTGCCCCACTCGCTCCTAACGAAGGAACCGTTGATCCCGTAGAGAAATACCATTGAGCCAGTCCAGCTAAGGCTCCACAAACTAAATAGAAAATGATAAATTTAATAGGCCCTAATTCTTGCTCAATGTTGTTGCCAAAAATCCACAGGAACAACATATTAAAGCCAACGTGCATAAATCCCGCATGGAGAAACTGAGAACTCAGTAATGTTAAAGGTTCGGGAAAGCCTTGGCTAACAGCGGCTCCATCAAAACTGGCAGATAATTCATTAGGAACGATGGCATAGGTATGAAAAAATCGATCCAGTTGCGGAGGAGCTAAGGTTAACTCATAAAAAAAGACAATAACATTGATAATAATTAATGCGTAAGTGACCCAAGGTGTAATATACGTTGGATTTTCATCGTTTAAAGGAACCATAATCAATCATCAGTAATCAGTAATCAGTAATCAGTAATCAGTAATCAGTAATCAGTAATCAGTAATCAGTAATCAGTTGTTAGTTTAGAGTTAGACATTAATCGTTAACAAGTCGTAACCCTTAACAATTTACTCATTGTTGACTGTCTATCCTATAACTCTATAACTAATAACTCTTACACTGATTACTAATTACTGATTACTGATTACTGATTTAAGCAGCAGAAGCCGTTAAGGTAGTATTGGTTACATGGGCTTCTTCACCACCCGTATTCTTCATGAGGTTTTGGATCTCAACGGAGCGATTCGTCGGAACTTCAGCCATCACCAATAAATCACCCGCTTTCAAGCGAGTTTCATAAATAGAGGCTTTGTCCTGCGCCATTCCTAATGTCGCCAGCATTGAGGCTAAACCCGCCCCTGCACTTCCAGCGATCGCGCCGGATGCTGCGCCCAATAACGTTGCGCCAACGGGGCCAGCAGCGATAATAGAACCCACAAAGGGAACGAATAACACACCAATTCCTGTCAGTAACCCTAATAGGGAACCAAACAAGGAACCAAACAGCGCGCCAGTGCGTAGACCGCCTAACACAAGATCTCGCTTAGAAATAAAGCCTGCGATGCGGGTAGTGGACTCAAAATCACGCCCCATGACAGAGATGTAATCTTGAGACACACCTTCATCTAATAAGCGCCGAACCGCTTGATCCACTTGCTGTTCTGTTTTATAAACAGCAGTAATCGTGCATTCTGCGTTGTATTGTTCAGACATTACCTATAAACTCCGTTACAGCACACTTGCCACCGCGGGTTGGGTGACGACATTATGCCGATTTCCATTAGTAGAAACAGATTCTCCTTCAATGAAAGAACGAAGCATCCAAGCCATTCCTTCATGTTGTTCCATTAATCCGGTTAAGAAATCAGCCGTTCCTTGATCATGAAATTCTTCGGCACACTGATCAATATGTTCACGAAGATTGCGGATAATTTGTTCATGATCCGATACTAATCGGGCGACCATTTCTGTTGTGTTGGGTAAATCTCCAGGGTGTTCTTTAATTGAAGCTAATTTTAAAAAGCCTTCTGCTGTACCTACGGGATAACCACCTAACATCCGCACGCGTTCGGCACAAGCATCGATGGTTTCGGTTAAGGCTTGATACTGTTCTTCCCACAATTCATGCAAAGAACGGAATTGAGGGCCAATGACATCCCAATGATATTTTTTAGTTTTGATCAACAGCAGATAGAAATCAGCTAAATCTGCATTTAATAACTCAACAACGCCTTGTAGTTGTTCGTCTGTTAAACCAATATTTAATTTAGGCATGGATTCAATCCTCCTATTTAATCTCCTCTCTATTCAAACGATTTGAATAGAGTTTGAACATCTACCTTCTGAGAGAACATCAAGTACCTATTAAAACTGAACAGTTAGCTTATTGAGTTGATTTGCTCCTGAAAGTCCGTCTATAAAGCTTGATCAGTTTATCGTCCACTTTAATCCCTCGAACGGTAGATGCTGAAGTTAAGAAGGATTGATTATCGTAATAAACAAAGAAAAGAATTAAAGCAATAAAAATTTGCTGATTTTCAAAAACATACTGATTATTTTGGAGACTAATTAACATGAGTGATGAAAATAAAGGCAAAGCCACAATGAAAAACGTTGAAGGCAAAATTCAAGAATCCGTTGGTAAGGTAACGGGTGATCCCCAAGATAAAGTGGAAGGGAAAATGAAGCAAGCTCAGGCTGAAGCCCAACATACAATGGAAAATGTGAAAGAAAAAATCACAGGGGAAAAATAATAAATCCTACTGGCAGCGCTGAAAAAAAGTTAATCCATTAAACCCTATCTTTATTGTGGTCTAGGTAACGATTAAGCATTACCTAGACCATTGGTGTATAAAAAGCTTATCCGAAAATTTTGCAATGGTAAAATTTTAATTTTCCTAGTCCTTGTCTATCCTATTGAACGGTTAATTAATCTGATTAGATTCATTAATCTTTTATTGTAACAAAAAATTTCCTGCCGAACCAACGATTGATCACAATTTTTACAAGCCACAAAAATTGCTCTAACTTTGTTCAATTGTGTTAAGGTATCTTTAGAATTAAAAAACCGAATCAACAGTCTGTGTCCTGACTTCAAATTGATTCCAGTCCTCACCCGGATCGGGTTTTCTGAACGATCAGGAAATCAAACAGTGAAGCGGAAGCTAATCTAACGTGAACTGTATGCTAGCCCATGTTTTCCAAACTGTTATTTATCCCTGAGCTTACAGTTGTGATCCTATTCTTAACCTTGGTAATCTTGCTGATCACAGTTCTCAAATGGGCTGGGCAGCAAAGACAAATCGCCCTGCAATGGCAGGCAAACTCAACTCTTCTTACGTCGATCCTTGAGGAAATCGACTGTATTGTTATTGGTTTATCCGCCCAGTATCAGATTCAGGACTGGAATCTTAACGCGGAAAAAGTTTTAGGGTGGGAACGCCAAGAGGTTTTCGGAAAAAATTATTTAGATTTATTCATTTCCGAACCGTTTCAAAATTCAATTTCTGCGGATTATCAGAAAATTATAACCGCTCAAAAACCGCAAGAGTTAAATTATCCGATTCGCACCCGTCAAGGGAAAGAATATTGGTTAGAATGGAAAGTCATTCCCACATTAAATCCCCAAGGAAAAGCAGTGGGGTTAATGCTGATGGGATCTCCTCAAAAACGATTCATCAACTCTGAATTAGACTGGCAAAAACTTATCGACCAACTTCCAACCCCCATCGCTATTTTAGACAACCAAATGCGCTATATCGCTTATTCTAAAGCCTGGTTGTCTCACTATCAATTAGATAACCAATGTCTACTGGGAAAAAGCCATAATGAGATTTTTCCTCAATTTAAATTGAATGGAGAAATCGCCTTTCAAAAACTGCTTCAGGGCGAAACCTTATCTAATTTCCTAGAGCTTTTAACGGGAAACGTCAAAACTCAAAATTGGGTGATTCAACCTTGGTATCAAAATGAAACCGAAATCGGGGGATTAATTTTAACAACAACCCCCATCCCTCAACTGATTGAAGAACGAGAAGCCGCTTTGCAATCCGCCCAAGTTAAAGCGAACTTTTTAGCTCAAATGAGTCATGAAATTCGGACTCCCATGAATGGGGTATTGGGGATGGTGGAATTGTTACTGGAAACGCCATTAACGTCTCAACAACGAGATTATACTTCAACGATTTATTGTAGCGCTCAACATTTATTAACTGTTATTAATGAAATCCTCGATTTCTCTAAGTTAGAAGCGGGAGAAACGCGGTTAGAAATTGCTGATTTTGATTTAGATAGCTGTATTGAAACCGTTGTGGATCTTTTGGCTGTAAAAGCGGAAGAAAAACAACTAGAATTTATTGTTTTAATGGATAGCAATTTACCGCGTAATCTGCAAGGAGATGTTTTAAGAATTCATCAAATTTTATTAAATTTAATTGGAAATGCGATTAAATTTACCGGACAAGGAAGCGTAATTTTAACCGTTCAAAAGCAATCGGAAGATCAAGAGAAAGTGGGAATTCAATTTTCAGTCAAAGACACAGGAATTGGCATCGATCCCCAACTACGACCGCTGTTATTTGAACCCTTTTCTCAAGCCAGTTCCACCACCACCCGTCAATATGGGGGAACCGGATTAGGGCTATCGATTTCTAAACATCTCGTTCAATTAATGGGAGGAGAAATCGGATTTGAAAGTCATTTTGGTCAAGGTTCACTGTTCTGGTTTACAGTAGAATTTTCTAAAGCAAAAACCCAGAAAGTGAAGCCTTTACCGGAGTTAGAGCAGTTAAAAATATTAGTGGTGGATCAAAGTCCGTTAGTTCGTCAATCGGTGCGATCCTTAGCGCAAGTCTTAGGAATTCAAGTCGATGAAGCGGATCAGGCAAATGTGGCGTTAAATGCGTGGAAAATGAGCGTTGAACAAAATAAGCCTTATCCAGTGATTATGATTGATTTATCCTTATTAAATCGGGACGGAATGAAGTTAGTTCGAGCCTTGCATCAACAAGGATCAAAAACAATTTCCACGGAACTGATTTTAATGAGTGGAATGAACCAACGCGATCGCGCAGAACAAGTCGTGAATTTAGGAGATTTTAGTTACTTATTAAAACCCGTTGCGCCCTTACGGTTTCTTCAAAGTTTAGTGTTAGCCTTAAATTTAAAATCCTCAGCCATTTTAACCCGTCTGCAAAATTGGCAATTGCAAACCCATCGGATCGGACGCTTCCATGAGCGGGATCAACGGTTTAATCTCCGTCCCCACGCTTTGAAAATTTTATTAGCGGAAGATGATCCAGTCAATCAAAAAGTGATTTTAAGCCAATTAAAATTACTCGGATATGATGCCGATATTGTCAATAATGGACAAGCGGTTTTAGAACGATTAACTTATCAAAAATATGATTTAATTTTAATGGATTGTCAAATGCCCTTTTTAGATGGGTATGAAACCACCCAACGCCTGCGCCAACAACCGCAATTTGCCAAACAACCGTTGATTATTGCCTTAACCGCCAGTGCGATGTCTTCGGATCGAGAACGATGTTTAGAAGTGGGAATGGATGATTATGTGAGTAAACCTGTTGAATTAAATGCTTTAGATAAAATGTTGCAGCGCTGGGCAAATTTGATTCAATCTTCTGATCACAACTCAACAATTACAATGGACATTAAACCCTCATCTGAATCTTTCCCAATTTCGCAATTTCAGTCTTCCCAAACACCGGAACTCGTTAATACCGATAGTCCCATTAATTTAGATCGGTTAAATCGGTTACTGAAGGGAAATATCAAACTGCAACACAAACTTTTGAGTTTATTCCTGGAACAAGGTCAAACCCGAATTGAGACGTTGCGACAAGCGATCGCTAATCAAGATTTTACCAGTATTAAACAACAAGCCCACGCCTTGAAAGGATCAAGTGCCAGTGCAGCAGTTTTAAAAATGCCAGAACTGGCAAAAGAACTGGAAAATTTAGCTCAACAACAAACCCTAGAAGGGGCAACGGAATTAGTCGAAGAATTGCAACAATGTTTGAGTCAAGTTCAAGTCTTTTTAGAGGAGAAATTGACGTTACAATCCAGTTAATTTCTAAACTTCTAAGCAAACTTTTCAGCAAAATTCATCGGTTTTCTGATGGGATATTCAGCTTTTTTTTGTTTTAATTTTAACATGAAATTGACCTGATTTAGTAATTCGTCAATATCAAGGGGTTTGTAAATTACCCCATCTGCTTGTCCCTTAGATTCTTGCTTAACTTCAAAAAAACTACAGGCCGTCATTACTAAAATAGGAATATAAGGGAGATCGGAATTTTGGCGCACTCTATTAATGACATCATAGCCACTCAATCCCGGCATCATAATATCAACAATTATCAGATCCGGTATTGATTGCTGAACCTGTTCTAAAGCCTCATAGCCATTTTCCGCACAGTGAATCTGATAGCCCGCTCCTTGTAAAATGGCTTCTACTAAAAATAGAATATCGGGAGAATCATCCACGACTAAAATAGAAGGAGATTGTAAGGAATTAAAATTTGACCAGCTACACATAAAACTTTACAGTAAACGGCAATTTAAGAATCTAAACCATTAAACTCAGAAATTCATATCAAGTTGAAATGATTGACTCATTCAACTGAAAACATCGTTGCTTTTTATCCTTAATTTGAGGCTAAACAGCTTTAAAGCCTCAGTGAATAAAACTCAGGTCAAAGCATTATTAATAAAAGTCAGTTTAAAAAAACAATTAGATTGTGTTCACACGTTTTCTCAATTCAATTTTCCTCTGGTGCTTAAATCGGGATTTTGATCATCCTCTTTCCCATTCACTGGTTGATAGTAGGCTGTTTGAGATACACCTACTTTTTAATACGGGTCTGGTGCTTATCAGGATTTGTTTCAGCAAGTATACCTAGTAACTATTATTAACCATAAATCTAGGTTTGACCCAAATTTTACATTATCTTTAAATTAGAACCTTGATAGATGGTTGTTTAATGAAGTTTTAGGTTGATCCAAAGATCATTAATTACACCATTCCCTTTTTTTTTATCCTACGCGACTCGATGTACAACCGTTATCTGCCTTACGGTGTAAATTAATGCTCTTCTTCTTCATGATCCCGACAAACGGAACGATAAAAAATCAGGAATTTCAGAAATTTTATTGCGTTTTCTCTCTATTTTTATGATTTTGCTCTGGATGGCTGCTGTTTTTAAGGTTCTAATCGCTTAAAACCAACTGATATCTACTGAGTAACAATTGTAACTTCTACCCTTAGAAATTTACGTTAGATTCGCGGTTGTAGTTCCCCCTTTCCTCCCCCTAACAGGCGGCGAAGATTATCCTGAACCAAAGGTGAAGTCCGGGTTGAGAATCCTAATTTTTTCCAAATCTCAAGTGATATTAAAGATTTTTTCCAGTTAGATTCTTGCTTCTGCCACCAAGCGGAAGAGTGGCAAGTTCCTTCCTGCGACAGAGGTATCGGAGAGGAAGTCGGGTTTATGCTCGTGGATAAGTCTTCATTGATCCCCCACTCCCGGTCAGGATCAAGAACAGGTGGCTTAAGAATAGAGGATTACAGCAACGGCTATAACTTCTCATTCCTAATCTCCTCGGTGAATGGTTAATGTTTTAGGTCTGCTCCCTTTTTATTTTATAAAGAGGGGGTAACATTGATATTGAAATGATTAAGGAGGCTAATCATCACCCTCTAATTTCAGATTTTTATCAAGTTTGTATAGGATTAAGTGATTAATTTTCAATCATCTTTTTGTCAGCAATTCCTAAATAATCAATTCAGTTTATTAGGAGTTAATAACAAAAAGATGGTAATTTTAATGCTTGATTTTAAGCCCAGATAGAAAACAACATCTAAAAGGAGTGAAACGGAATTAACCCCGATCAAACTTTGGCTTTTCCTAAACAGAATAGTTCCTAAAATACTAATCAAAATGTCTCAGGCTAGAACTTTGATCTTTTTAAAAGGGATGTTTTAATTAGAACACTGGGGTTTTCGCTGGCTTTAGAGATTAGCTTTAGTTAAGTCAAGGGTTGATAACCTGATTTTGAAAAGGTGAGTAAACCGTTAATTAGGCTCGAAAGCACTTAATAAATCAGCCTTGTTAAAAGGGGGATTAAACAAGGCTAACACGACTTTTAAAATAGAGGGTATTGGGGAAGATTAAAGCGGAGAGTACTTAAATTAATTTAAGTTTTAGGGCTGGATTAAAAGGGTTAATTTCCTTAAAAAAATTTAGCTTTTTTTCGGTATAAATCCCGAATAAAGCTTGAATTAATTTTGATAGAATGAAGTTTAGATTTTAATTGTATTATTTTAATCGATTAAAAAATATTAAACTCTTCTTCATCCTATCAATAAAATACCCAAAGTTGGCTATTCAATCCAACCTGATCTTAATGCTCGAACTGCTGCCTGAGTGCGATCATCGGCGCAGAGCTTATTCAAAATACTGCGAACATGAGTCTTCACAGTTCCAACGGTAATATAAAGTTTTTCGGCAATTTCAGCGTTACTTCGTCCCGCTACAATTGACTCTAAAACTTCTAATTCTCGTTCGGTTAAGGGGCAAGACTCCAGAAATTCTTGGTATTCCGGTTCAACGGCATTAATCGTCACCGTTCTACTATCATTCAACGTCCCATTATCCGGCTGTTGAGTTTGAGCTTGTTTGAGAACGGTGCGGGCAATAATTGGATCAATCCAAGCATTTCCTTCATAGGTTGTATGAATCGCATCTTTAAGTTTTGAGATGCTCACATCTTTAACACTGTAGGAGTCAGCCCCCGCCGCAAAAGCACCCATCACCGCATCTTCATTATCGTGCATGGTGAGGATTAAAACTTTAGTTTGGGGAGCTCCTGTCGTCTCAATATGATGCTTAAATTTTTGGGTCAGTTCAATTCCGTCCATGTCCGGTAAGCCAATATCAATAATGGCAATATCAGGTTGGGTCTGTTTCAAAATTTCAAACCCCGTCTTACCATTAGCGGCTTCCCCAACCACTTGAATATGATCTTCCTGCTGTAAAGCAGTTCTTAAGCCAACCCTTGTCAAATCATGGTCTTCTACAAGGACAACACGAATATCACTCATTGCTTAATTACCCTCATCTAGGTCGCTATCTTTATTATTTGCAAATTCGCTGTTAAAATCAATCATAAATCATAAATCGAGATTCACCCTTGTCACTCAGTTAACTTAAGAACTAAATTATCTAAAGAATTATGTCCCTTCCCGCTGCCCTACCTTCAAAACCTATGGATCGGATTTTGGCTGTCGATGACTCTTCGGATAACTTGTTTTTGATTGAAGCAATTTTGGCAGAACAGGGGTATGAAGTGTCCTGCGAGTCCGATGGCGGTTCAGCCTTAGCCAGTATTGAAGCGAACCCACCCGATTTAGTGCTGTTGGATGTGATGATGCCCGGAATTGATGGCTATGAAGTCACCCGTCGAATGCGAAATTCCAATCTGCCGTTTATTCCGATTTTGTTGATTACCGCTCACGACCAATCTAGTGTGGTAGAAGGATTAGATGCAGGGGCTGATGATTTTATTCGCAAACCTGTTGAGATTGATGAACTATTGGCGAGGGTGCGATCGCTTCTGCGTCTCAAACACAGCATTGATCAACAAACAGAAATGGCCCGCCAACGGGAGGATTTTGTCTCTCGCCTCACCCATGATCTCAGAACTCCCCTAGTGGCAGCCGATCGGATGTTAAATTTGTTTCAGCAGGAGGTGTTCGGACAAATTTCTCCTCAAATGCAAGAAGCGATCGCCACGATGATTAACAGTAATCAGAATTTACTGCAAATGGTAAATACGTTACTGGAAGTCTATCGCTATGAGGCAGGTCGAAAAACCTTAACCTTTTCTTCCTTTGATTTACGCAAAACCGTCCAGGAGGTGATCCAAGAACTCACCCCCCTCGCCCAAGAAAAGCAAATCAATATTAAATATAGTCAACCGGACTGTCCCGACTGTCCCGTGATCGTCGTCGGTGATCCGCTAGAACTGCGGCGAGTCGTGACCAATTTAGTCGGAAATGCCGTTAAGTTTACCGATATTGGTTCAGTAGATGTACGGTTGCATCATGATGATCAGGGCATGGATTTTCCGGGTGCAGAACAAAAGCGGATCATTTTAGAAGTGGAAGATACTGGGGAAGGAATGTCTCCTGAAGATCAAGCCTTGATTTTTGATCGCTTTCGTCAAGGCAAAAATAAACGATCTGGAAGTGGCTTAGGCTTACATCTCGTCTCTCGAATTGTAGAAGCCCACAAAGGCAACATCTACGTTCAATCTGAACTGGGTCGCGGCAGTTTATTCACGATTTGTTTACCTGTAAATCCAGAATAGAAGTCTTTACAGTCACCAGTGATCAGTAGGATGGGCGAAGCCCATCAATTAAATATGGTTAGGGTTAAACTCGGTCGGACATTAACCCCATCATCAGTTGTTGAGGTAGATGTTTTTGGATAACGGATGACTTTATTAAAGTGTTGATGGTCACAGCCATGTATTAAATTTGATGGGCACAGCAAATACTACTGATCACTGGTGACTGATGACTGGTGACAGTTATACTGGTAAGTTGCTATTCTTGAAAATCAGTCCAGAACGTTAATTTATAGTCATGCGAACCCACTACTGCGGCAACTTGCGAGCAACCCATATTGGCGAAACTGTCACCATCTGCGGATGGGTGGATCGTCGCCGCGATCATGGTGGTGTGATATTTCTGGATTTACGCGATCGCACTGGAATTGTTCAAATTGTCAGTGATCCAGAACGAACCCCCGACTCCTACAAAACCGCTGAAACGATGCGGAACGAATATGTCGTTAAAATTACAGGGCGAGTCTCCCAGCGTCCCCCCGAATCTTTAAACACGAAAATTGACACCGGGGAAGTCGAAATTTATGCCGATCAGATCGAACTCCTCAACGGACTTGGTAAACAGTTACCCTTTCAAATCTCTAGCTCCGAAACCGAAACCGTTCGAGAAGACTTGCGCCTCAAATATCGCTATTTAGATCTCCGTCGGGAACGGATGAGCAGTAATTTACAATTGCGTCACCAAGTCGTTAAAGCGATGCGGCGTTTTCTTGAAGATCAAGAACACTTTACCGAAGTTGAAACCCCAATTCTCACCCGTTCGACTCCCGAAGGCGCCAGAGATTATTTAGTTCCCAGTCGCGTCAACCCTGGAGAATGGTTTGCTTTACCCCAATCTCCCCAACTATTTAAACAATTATTAATGGTGTCGGGATTGGATCGCTATTATCAAATTGCACGCTGTTTTCGAGATGAAGATTTACGGGCGGATCGACAACCGGAATTTACCCAACT
>JBMDYE010000328.1:0-3610 GCA_048595135.1 Planktothrix sp.
CGCAAAGAACAATGTATTGCTCTGGGCGCTCAACTGCGGAGCAAATTCAAACCCAAAATAGACAACTATAAAATCTATCGAATTTTCCCCAACGGCGAAACCGTATATCTGCATCCCGCTGATGGCGTCTTCCCTGAAAAAGTCAACGAAGGACGTCAGCAAGTCAATACCATTGGTCGGAATATCGGTAAAAACGTCGATCCAGCCAAAGTTAAATTCACCGGGAAAACCCCCTATCAGGTTTAAGATTCTCGGATCGATCTAACAGAGCAATGCTCTAATCATATTAGGATGAAGGATGATGTCCTAATCGCCTTCATCCTTCGTTTTTTTATTTTTGGTTCCATGATTTTTCCAGATTTCTCCCAATTCTCTCAACTGGCTCAAACGGGTAATTTTATCCCCGTTTATCAAGAATGGGTGGCTGATTTAGATACCCCGGTTTCGGCTTGGTATCGCGTTTGTGCAGGTCAACCCTATAGTTTTCTCTTAGAGTCCGTTGAAGGAGGAGAAAAAATCGGACGGTATAGTTTTCTCGGTTGTGATCCCCTTTGGATATTAGAAGCAAAAGCCGATCGCACGACCCAAACCTTCCGAGATGGAACCGTTGAAGTCTTTACAGGCGATCCCTTCACGATTTTAGCCGACTGTCTCAACCCCTACCATCCCGTTCAGTTACCCCAACTTCCCCCCGGAATTGGCGGTTTATTTGGATTTTGGGGCTATGAATTAATTAACTGGATCGAGTCTCGTGTTCCCGTGTATCCCCCTAATGAAGCGGATCTCCCCGATGGGTTATGGATGCAGGTTGATAACTTATTAATTTTTGATCAAGTTAAACGAAAAATTTGGGCGATCGCCTACGCGGATTTACGCCATACTGATTTAGAAACCGCTTATCAACAAGCTTGCGATCGCGTTACCCAACTGGTTAATAAACTCCAATCTCCCCTCTCTCAACAAAGCACGCTGTTAGAATGGACTCCCCCCAATTCTCAACCGGATCAACCCCCCTTAACCTACACGAGCAACACCTCCGAAGAACAATATTGCGCCAACGTTGAAAAAGCCAAACAATATATTAAAGCGGGGGATATTTTCCAAGTTGTCTTATCCCAACGTCTCAGCGCCGAATATACAGGCGATCCGTTTTCCCTCTATCGTTCTCTGCGGTTAATTAACCCTTCTCCCTATATGAGCTTTTTTAACTTTGGGAACTGGCAATTGATCGGTTCGAGTCCTGAAGTGATGGTTAAAGCTGAAAAAAACCCAGAGCAACAACGCATCGCTACCTTACGACCCATTGCAGGAACCCGTCGTCGCGGTCAAACCGCTTTAGAAGATCAAGCCTTAGCTGAAGATTTACTGCAAGATCCCAAAGAAGTCGCTGAACACGTGATGTTAGTGGACTTAGGACGGAATGATTTAGGGCGAGTTTGCCAAAGTGGAACTGTAACCGTTGATGAATTAATGGTCATTGAACGCTATTCCCACGTGATGCACATTGTTAGTAATGTGATCGGAGAATTAGCACCGGAAAAAACCGCTTGGGATCTACTCAAAGCTTGTTTTCCGGCGGGAACTGTTAGCGGCGCCCCTAAAATTCGGGCAATGGAAATTATTCATGAATTAGAAGGTTGTCGGCGTGGCCCCTATTCCGGGGTTTATGGGTACTATGATTTTGAAGGACAACTCAACAGCGCCATTACCATCCGCACCATGATCGTTGAAAACCAAGGCGACAACCAACATCGAGTCAGCGTTCAAGCGGGTGCAGGCTTGGTTGCGGACTCCCAACCCGAAAAAGAATATGAAGAAACCCTCAATAAAGCTAGAGGGTTATTAGAAGCCATTCGTTGCCTAAAATAAGATTCGTAGGGGCGGGCTTTCCCCGTCCCCACAGCGCCGCCGCCTAGCCGACGACCTGTTAAACTGAGTTAGAAATTGTATCCGTTTGTATCATGTCCTCAACTGCAACACCTTTACCGCCAACCCTAGACCGGATGGTACAACGTTTTAAACGGGCATCATCCAATAAATTACGCTATGAACAATTGATTACTATCGCTCAAAAACTCCCCCCCTTTCCTGACGAGCATAAAATTCCTGATAACAAAGTTCCCGGTTGTGTATCTCAAGTTTATGTAATTGCGGATGCTGATGAAGCCGGAAAAGTGCAGTTTCAAGGAGATTCTGATTCCCAATTAACTAAAGGATTATTAGCCTTTTTAATTATGGGAATGAACGGACTCACCCCCCAAGAAATTGCTGAAGTTAACCCGGATTTTATTCAAGAAACTGGGTTACAAGCGAGTTTAACGCCTTCTCGCGCTAATGGATTTTATAATATCTTTCAAACGCTAAAGAAAAAAGCGATCGCTTGTACCGCTAACGTTTCATCTGAAGAATAATCAAGAAATTATCAAAAACACAGTTATAAAAATGAATCAAGATTTATTGTGGATAGAAGCATTAAAATTTAATGATCAAGGCTTAATTCCTGCCATTGCTCAAGATGCCAATGATGGTACAGTTTTAATGATGGCATGGATGAATAAAGAATCCATTCACAAAACCGTAGAAACTGGAGAAGTTCACTATTGGAGTCGTTCTCGTTCGGAATTATGGCACAAAGGAGCCACATCAGGAAATCTTCAAAAAGTTAAAGCGTTATATTATGATTGTGATGCTGATACCTTATTATTAAAAATAGAACAAATTGGTGATATTGCTTGTCATACAGGCGCAAGAAGTTGTTTTTTTACAGAAGCAAAATTAGGAATTAAGAATTAGGAATTAAGAATTAAGAATTAAGAATTAAGAATTAAGAATTAAGAATTAAGAATTAAGAATTAAGAATTAAGAATTAAGAAGAAGAAATTTCTACTCTATTGCCTATTGCCTATTGCCTATTGCCCAGTGCCTATTGCCTATTGCCTATTCCCTATTGCCTATTGCCCATTGCCCATTGCCCATTGCCCATTGCCCATTGCCCATTGCCCATTGCCCATTGCCCATTGCCCATTGCCCATTGCCCATTGCCTATTATAAAAAACATGGTTTTAAAACTTTATAATACTCAAACTCGACAGAAAGAAGATTTTATCCCATTAGAAGCAGACACAGTAAAAATGTATTGCTGCGGGGTAACAGTTTATGATTATTGCCATTTAGGTCATGCGAGATCCTATATTGTTTGGGATACGGTGAGACGCTATTTAGAATTTTCAGGATATCAGGTTAATTATATTCAGAATTTTACAGATATTGACGATAAAATTCTCAATCGTGCCAAATTAGAAGGCACAACGATGCAAGAGGTTTCTGATAAATATATTCAAGCATATTTTGATGATATTCGCCGCTTGAATATTAAAGATGCAGATAATTATCCCCGTGTCACGGAACATATTCCCCAAATTATTCAACTGATTCAAGAGTTAGAAAAACAAGGGGTTGCTTATGCAGTGGATGGGGATGTTTATTATCGTGTAAATCAGTTTCCTGAGTATGGAAAATTATCAGGACGACAACAGGAACAACTGCAAGCTGGCGCCGGAGGACGGGTTTCTTTATCTGATCCTGAAGCAATGAAGAAAAAAGATCCCTC
>JBMDYE010000329.1:0-15058 GCA_048595135.1 Planktothrix sp.
TGCTTCCTCTGCCAACGGGTAGACAGCGTACAATAGATGACACACCTCAATTGCTTAACTCCTAACCTCACCTTAACGCCATGACACAAATCCAACCCAATACCAGCGTTGCTGAAACAACTAACGAAGATTATGCGATCGTTGCGACCGATGTACAGAAATGGTATAGCAATCATTTTCATGTTCTCCGAGGGGTGAGCCTCTCGGTGAAACGGGGGGAAGTGGTTGTGATTATGGGGCCTTCGGGTTCAGGAAAGTCAACGTTTATTAGAACCTTTAATGCGTTAGAAGAATTCCAACAGGGAAGTATTGTCATTGATGGAATTAACTTATCCCACGATTTGAGAAATATTGAAGAAATTCGCAAAGAAGTGGGGATGGTGTTTCAACAATTTAACTTGTTTCCTCACTTAACGATTTTACAGAATGTGACGTTAGCACCCATTTGGGTACGCCGTTGGCCGAAAGCGAAAGCGGAAGCAGTGGCGCTACAACTGTTAGAACGGGTTGGCATTTTGGAACAGGCGAAAAAATATCCCGGTCAACTGTCCGGTGGTCAACAGCAACGGGTGGCGATCGCTAGAGCCTTAGCCATGCAACCTAAAATTATGCTATTTGATGAACCGACTTCCGCACTAGACCCAGAAATGGTGCGGGAAGTATTAGACGTGATGCGAACTCTCGCCAACTCAGGAATGACCATGGTGTGCGTTACCCATGAAGTCGGGTTTGCGAGAGAAGTCGCTGACCGCATTGTATTAATGGCGGATGGGGTATTAGTTGAAGAAGGAACCCCAGAAGAATTTTTTAGCAACCCCCAAGAAGACCGGACTAAGAAGTTTTTATCTCAAATTTTATAACAGTCATCCGTCATCCGTCATCCGTAATTTCTCGTTGCTAGGTTGAACCTTGAAACCAGAGAATCATGATGCCTTATTTGAGTCATTAGTCAGGAGAATTAAGGCTCGTTAACTGATGACGGATGACGGATGACTGGGTACAGACGCGCCAATCACCTGATGTTATGGCTTCGTCTGGGCGCGTCTCTACTGACGGATGATGGATGACGGATGACGGATTACTGATTTTGTTCTGTAAAAATCATGAAACAACCGCTAACCGCACCTTGAATAGTAGCATCTTGGGCGAGTTGTTCTTGCGACAAAGTGCCTAAAGATTTGAGTTTTTCATCGGGAAGTTCCAGTAAACTTCTCAGCGTACACTGACAATACTGTTGTCCTTTTTCTGGATCTAAACCAAATTGTTGAATCCCTTGTAAACATCCTTTCAGATACTCGGTACTGAAAGCTTGTGCTTCTTCAGGAGTTAGAGATAACGCAACTGGAGAAACTCCAAAAAAACCGATAGAGAGCAATAAAAATGCTAAAGGTTGGAAACGAGGCCGACGAAAATAACTCAACATTGAGGTGAATAATTGTAAGGTTTTGATTTGAGAATTTAGATTCTATTTGAGAGGCTTTAACGAAATTTAACCTTGGTTTAAGACATTATCCTCTGGTGAAACGAACTGAAGTTGGGCAGGAGAAATTCCTTTGACTAAACCTAAAACATTACCCGTTCTAGCTTCGGTAATTACCGTTACTGAGACGGTTTCAATTTGAAAATCAGCAGTTCTGACGTCTCCTAACGGGAAGGGGCCACCGCTTTGATAATCACGACGATCACCATAAGTAATGGTTTGTTCAGTCAGAACAATATCATCAACCGTTAATCCCTTGGGTAGTCCAATTTGATCTCCTTGGGCTGCATTATAATCCAGAATGAAATCTGACGTAATCGTTTCGGCATCCTCAACGGGGGTAATATTCTGATCGGACGTTGAATGGTCATGACCAGCGTGCATTCCCTGGGGAGTAGAATTTTTCTCGTTATGACTCAAAATAAAGACATCCGCCCCATCACCGCCCCAAAGGCGATCAACACCCGCATCACCCGTTAGGGTATCATTGCCACTACCACCAACGAGCGCATCATTTCCCCGACCGCCTCGGATAAAATCATTGTCTTCGTCGCCAAACAGATAATCATCGTCCGCATTTCCATGCAGCAGATCATTTCCGGCACCACCATAAATAATATCAAATCCTTTTCCCCCTCTTAGGGTATCACTTCCCCCTTCACCAAAGAGCGAATCATCCCCTTGATTTCCGCCCATTTGTTCAGGAGAAACTGATCCTTTAACATAATCATTTCCTCCTAATGCCGCTAACCCTCTAGGGTAAAGGAAAATCGCATCGGGAGGACTCACTAACGTTTCGGGCGCAATTTCAACCACATTGGCTTTTTCTGTTAACAAAAATAGTCCAGATTCAAGATCTGGCGATGTTAACGGTTGGGAAATCACAGGAATATTATCGGGTACACCCGTTTCAGAATTAGATGGGGTGGCTTTTGAAGTGGGTTGTGTTGGTTTCATAGCTGTATTGAGTCATGAGTGCTACTGTTTCTAGAATTCCCGGTTCACCTTGAAGTTCCATCAATTGACTACAATTTAACAAGGCAACTAACTCAAGCTACTCTATAGCTTGATTTGAAAACCGATCACTGTCTCAATATTTGCCAAGTTCTAGAAAAAAAGAGGATTAAGTGATGAGCTATGATTATGATTTATTTGTAATTGGTGCAGGTTCCGGGGGATTAGCCTCTTCTAAACGGGCTGCATCTTATGGGGCAAAAGTTGCGATCGCCGAGCATGATTTAGTGGGCGGAACTTGTGTAATTCGGGGTTGTGTTCCGAAAAAACTCATGGTTTATGCGTCTCAATTTTCCTCGATGTTTGAATATGCTCAAGGATACGGTTGGGGAGAAGCACGTCCTGATTTTGATTGGAAAAAATTAATTACATCCGTTGATACGGAAGTCAAACGCTTAAGTCAACTGCATATTAGTTTTTTAGAAAAAGCCGGGGTTGAATTGATTTCGGGTTATGCAAAATTTATTGATCCTCATACGGTGGAAGTGGGCGATCGCAAAGTTACCGCCGCTCAAATTTTAATTGCAGTGGGAGGAGAAGCGGTTAAACCCGATATTCCCGGGAAAGAATATGCGATTACGTCCCGTGAAATGTTTTTACTTCCTGAACAACCCAAACGATTTGCGGTTTGGGGTGGCGGTTATATTGGGGTAGAATTTGCCAATATTATGAAGGGATTAGGCAGTGAAGTCACGGAAATTATTCGCCGCGATTTGATTTTACATGGATTTGATCACGATGTTCGCACCATGGTGCAAGAGGGAATGGCAACCCATGGGATTAATTTTTTAACGGAAACCGTTGTCGAAAAAATTGAAAAAACCGATGAAGGATTAAAATTAACCTTTAGTAAAGAAGGGATAGAACCGTTAATGGTAGATGCGTTCCTCTGTGCAACGGGACGCAAACCGAATTTAGCGGGATTAATGTTAGAAAATGCGGGAGTAGAAACCCAGAATGGATCTATTGTGGTGACTCCCGATAGTCGCACGACTCAATCTAATATTTTTGCAGTGGGAGATTGTACGGATCGGGTCAATTTAACGCCTGTTGCGATCGCTGAAGGTCGAGCGTTTGCGGATACAGAATATGGTCATCAACCGCGATTTATTACCCATGAAAATATTGCAACGGCGGTTTTTTCTAATCCTGAAGTGGGAACCGTTGGTATGAGTGAAGCGCAAGCGAAAGAAAAGTTTGGCGATAATATTAAATGTTATACCGCTCGGTTCCGTCCGATGTTTCATAGCTTTACCGGAGCGTCCGATAAAGTGTTAGTTAAATTGGTAGTTGAAACGAACACCGATCGGGTTTTAGGCGCTCACATGGTCGGAAAAGATGCGGCTGAATTAATCCAAGGAATTGCGATCGCCATTACCATGGGAGCAACGAAAAAAGACTTTGACGACACAATGGGAATTCACCCCACCAGCGGGGAAGAATTTGTGACGTTACGTTAATGATCTTCTATTCTTAAATTAATGTGATGTAGAGACGCGCCGTGGCACGTCTCTGCGGGTTATTAACGATACGATAAACTATCGAAATTTTCTTCTCCCCTCTGTTCCCGGTTCCCGGTTCCCTTTTGACCTAGTGAAGATTCGTAAGCAGATTCAATAATGGTTAATAACTTAGAAATATCAAAAGGTTTAGAAATAAAATAAGTAATTCCTAAAGTGGCAGCCAATTCTTCTAATTCACCATAAGCGGTTGCTAAGACCACTGTCAATGGAATTCCTTCAATTTGGAGTTTTTGATACACCTCTGCCCCTGTTAAATCGGGCATCCGATTATCTAAAATTAATAAATCCGGTTGCTCCTGAATAGTTGTTTTGATCGCTTCTTTTCCATTCTTCGCTTCCGTGACCTCCCAACCTTCATCCTCCAGAATAAATGCCAGCATCACTCTACTATCGTCATCATCATCAGCAATCACGACTTTACGCTTTTCTATATTTTGATTGTTCATTTTGAATTCCTTTTAATCGGTAAACAAAAAACCTGGGAGTTAGGTATTGATGGAAAACGATTAACGAGTGCAATCCCTGTCAAACTAACTTGTACTAAATCTAAATGGGAGATTTTATTGACCGCTACATTTACTATTCCCCCTTTCCCAGCTTGATCCAAAGCTTGGATAAAATAACGCAGTAGACGACGTAAAAGACTTCTCGGATCAGCAACCACTGTGATCGGTTCGTTCCATTGGGTCACCATTTCGACCTGACGGATGGCGGCTTCCGTCGAGAGAACATCAATTAAATTAGAGATCTGATCGGTTAGTGATACGGGTTGAGGTCTACCGATTTCAAAAGATGCTAAATTGCGCCAAATTTCAGCACGACGACGAAAAAGTTGAATCGATTGTTCAGCCTGTTTCAGCAATTGCATGGCGTAGTCTAAGCGGTTAACAGCGACCATTCGCGACACTACTTCCAATTTTAAACGGGCGGCATGATGGGCTTGGATAATATCTTGACGCAAATCTTCGAGTGGCTGATATTCATCGGGATTGGACTTTAAAACTCGATGAACATCTTTTTCTAAATTTGCGATTAATAAATCAGCTTCAACGCCGTGAGAAGCACACAGTAATATCTCTTTTAACCTTTGTCCCGCATCTGGACGACGCATAGAGATACTCAACACGCCGATAATTTCTTTTTTATCATTGCGGAGCGGTATTCCTTGACAGGTAAAGGGATGAAACCCCTCAATAAAATGCTCGGCGCTAATAATTTCTACATAATCTGCTTCTGCGAGTGAGGTACCAATTCCATTCGCACCCGCAACGGATTCTGAGAGCAGAGAACCCGGTTCAGGAAAAGATTCTGTTCCATGTACCGTCTGCTCGTCACCAACAACATCCAGTAAAACGGCTTGGTGATCACTCAACATCACCGCATGGCGTTCATGACCCGCAGCCTGTGAAAGCATTCGGATGTAAGGGCTAGCCACTTGGATCAAATCACTATTTTTCGTAATTAACTTTTCTGTATCTGAACTGGATAGTTTTTCAGCTTGGAGCGCATAGGGATTCGCACCTTGGACGTGCGCTCGTTCCCAAGCCCGATAAATGGTTGAGCGCAACATCGAAGCCGGAATGGCTCCCATTGATTTATAGAGACGTCCTGCTTCTAATACGTCATATTCTGGAGCTTTCATCTACCCTGGCTCCTCCTTGTTATTTAATATTCAGCCAGTTTCCGCACGCCTCAATACCAGCTAAAAAAGGACAGGATTAATCCTTTTCACGGTTTCCTATCTATTCCCAATTATTACAAACCTTAGCAGGAAAACTGGATTATTGTAAAAAAGAATTAATAAACTCTTGCATTCGTTTATAATGGGAACCCCGCCAATAAATTTGAGAACAATCTTGACAGCGATGAAAGTCTTGAGTGTTTTCTCGAACTAAGGGGGGAATTTCATTTAAAATTATGCTTTTTTCAACAGGTTCTAATAATCCATTACAGCGAATACAGCGTTGTAGGGGGTTGACAAAAGGTATTAAATCATAACGTTGTAAAATTTCTTTGAGTTGTTGATCAGGATTTTTATTTCTAACAAAATACCCCCAACTGACCAAACTTCGCATTAATAATCCTTTATCACGGGTTAATAAAATTCGTTGTTCTGAAGCGGAAATTTTGGCTAATTCTTCGTCGTCATAATCATTGCGGTACAGGGTATCAAATCCTAACATTCTTAAGGAGTTAGCGAGTTTCCCTAAATGAACATCTAACACAAAGCGAATGTCAGCCGGGGTGTCGGGAATTAAATGGAACGTATGAGTTAACTGATTTCGAGCCGAAATCGGATAAACTTCAATTTGTTCTTCCCCTTGAATTAAATAAGAAAAATTAACCGAGTTGCTATTAATTAGAATCGTATCAACCTCTGGATGAGGAACACCCAAAGCTTCAATTACATCTTTAATCGCGGTTCGTTTTTTAACAAGATAGGAAAATTGAACTTGCTTGCGTTCAGGGATTAAAAAATCATTGAGTTCCCAATAAAAGCAGATAAAAATATTAACCATAGGAGTCGGATTTTCTAGCTAAGACGTTAAGGGTTTTTGGCGAGGAATTCCAACGGGACGGGGGAATTTTTTCGGGGTTGGCGCGGTTTTTCTTAAATAGACATAATGGCGAATACTCTGGGTTAAGGGGGTTTTTGAAGGTTGTATGAATTCTAACGCACCCCCTAACTGTTTAGCGACTGCTCTGAGTTCTTTTTCTTCTTCTGTTGTCCACTGACCTCGATACAGAATCGCTAATCCTCCTGTGGTTAATAAAGGCAAGGCATATTCTGCACAAACTGACACCGGAGCAACGGCTCTTAATAAAGCAAAATCATAGGTTTCTCGATAGATTTGTTGCTGACCAATTTCTTCGGCTCGACCCACTAAAGGAATTGCATTTTTAAGGTTTAATTGTTCAACAATTGCTGTTAAGGCTGTAATTTTTTTACGGGTTGAATCGAGTAAAGTAACGGTCGAACTCGGAAAAATTAAGGCAATGGGTACACCTGGAAACCCGCCACCTGTCCCGATATCAATCCATTTTGGTTCGGCGGGAACCATTGAGGAATCCCCGAATAAAATCGGGGCAATTCCTCGTATAGAATCCCATAAATGTTTCTCCCAAAAATCCTCAGTATCTGTAATGCGGGTTAAGTTTAATTGTTGATTCAGTTCCAGAATTAATTCATATAAGTTTTGAAAAGATTGTTGTTGTTCTGTCGTCGGTTGCCAGTTTAAGGTTTGTTTCCAAACGGTCAACATTTCGGGTAAAATCGGGGAGGAAGATTCAGTCATTTTAAAGTTCAATTAAACAGGATTAACAGCAGCAATTTTTTGTTGGTTTTCGGCAACCATTGTGGATAAATCGAGGGCTTCTAAATTTCCTTGCTTAATTGACCAGCAACGGTCTGCCAATGCTAATAATTCTCCCGCATCATGGGTAACAATTAATAACGTCCAGTGTTGTTTTAATTTTGCTAATAAATTAATCAGTTGTTGGCGCATTGACCAGTCAAGTCCGGCGGTGGGTTCATCTAACATTAAAATATGCGGCTGACGAATGAGTTGTACCGCTAAGGCTAACCGTCGTTGCTGTCCGCCACTGAGGGAATGGGGAGAAGATTTTAAAGATAAATGGCTGAGTCCTACTTCATTTAAAGCTTGATTCACTTGTTCAGACCCTAACTCTGGATGTCCGAGGCGTAATTCTTCTAAAATGGTGCCGCCACAAAAATGCCGTTCTGGAAATTGAAAGACCAAACCCGCCAATTGTTGCAAGTGTTCCGGTGTTAATTCCTGTTCTCGCCACCGAATATCCCCTTTCGTTTTTTCCGCTAAACCCGCTAAAATTTCAAGTAATGTACTTTTCCCCGAACCACTAGGCCCAATAATTAATCCTAATTCCTGCGGTGCAAGTTCTAAATTTAGTTGATTTAAAATTGGGGTTTCACTGGCGGCGGGATGATAAACTAAGTTTTTGATATAAAGCATTTCAGAAAGAGCAGAAAGAAAATGAAAGCGAATGCTAAAAAAGGAAAAAGGATGGATTTTTCAAGCTTAAATCGCTCTTTTTAGATTATAGCATGAAACCTTTTGACTGTTACGGATTAAGTGAAAACAGTAAGGAAAGAAGATTGCAGAAAAATTAGAGAGGAATTAATATGGTTAGAAAACTGATCGAGGATCAACCAAACCAAGAGCCTCGCTACCCCTTTAACCTAACCTGGAAATTAATGATAAACACAATGAGGCGTTTGATTTCAACAAGTAGTAGTGCTGTTTTAATGGTGTTAACGTTGGGAATTCAGCCTAATTTCGCGGCTGATCCGTTTCGGAAAACGGAACCCCGTCCCATTGGCACTCAAACGGAAGCCGCATTTCGTTCAATTTTTGAGCAAGGCAATTACAAACAAGCTAAACAATACTTAGAACAGGCGAAATCTCAAGAGGCAAATGAACCTTTAGTTTATGCACTGTTGGCGTCTTTAGCTTATCAGGAACAGGATTTTAATTCCTTAAAAACCTATGCCGATAAAACCTTAGAAACCGCTCAACTGTTAAGTACAAAAGATCCCTTACGGGGTAATCTTTATGTAGCCGTGGGTTTATTCTTACAAGGAGGTCATACGGTTGTCACAGAAGGCACGTTTCAAGGCGCACCGAAAGCGTTAAATAAACTGAAAGAGGTGCTAAAATTTATGAATGTGGCTGAACAAATTGATCCCAAAGATCCCGAACTGAATTTAATTAAAGGGTATATGGATTTATTATTATCCTTAAATCTCCCTTTCTCTGATTCAGCAAAAGCGATCGCCCAATTGGAAGAACAAGCCAATCCCCGTTATTTAGCGTATCGTGGCGTGGCGTTAGGATATCAAAATTTGAATCAATATGAAGACGCGTTAACCTATGTAAACAAAGCGATTTCTGAAGCTCCAAATAATCCAGAAATTTTTTATTTAAAAGCCCAAATTCTCGTGGAACAAGGGAAAAAACTGAAAGAAACCAATCAAAACACGATTCCTTCTCAATTGCAACAAGCGCAAGAAAATTTTTCTAAAGCCTTAGCCCAACCTGATCAACTTCCGAAGCGGATGGTTGCCCAAATTTTCTATGAACAATGTAAGAATCTGAACCAAATTGATAATAAAGGGCGACCTTGTGATCCATTGCGAGATACAATTAAAGATGGCAATGGGATTTGGGGCCCAGTGGCAAATCAATTACCCCCGTTATAAGAATTAAGAGTTATGGAAGTTATATTTCGACAATGTAATCCGTTTGATATTTGGATTTGGATTAGCTTTGAAACCGTTCCTTCCTACGCCGAGCGTCAATATATTGAGGAAGTTTTTGATTCTTGGTTTTTGTTAGGAAAGTTAGGAGGATTTAATGCCGAAAACTTGCAGGTTCAAGAAACAGGCGTTGAACTGGATTATCTGACTTATGATGAGGATACTGCCAACAATAGTATGATGGCATTAATGCACAATATGGGTGAAATTGAATATCAAGGAACCTGGGGACGCTGTTGGTTTGATTTAGGAACCAGTGATGCTTTCGCCCTTGATGTTTTAATTAATGCGTTTCGCAACCTTAGTCAAGAATATGTGGTGATTAAACAACTGATTATTGGGGGTGAAAATGAAGATTGGCCCGTTGATCCTGACCACAATCAATCTAGTGTAAGCGATTATAATTAGAGATCAAAAATAGGCGGGGATCTCAACACCTCGCCTTGAGGAGTGAAGATGTCTAAAAAAGAAAAAATTCGGGTTTTGGTGTTAGGGTTAATTCAAGATTGCGATCGCTTATTTGTATCCGAAGGTTATGATTCTATTAAGCAACAAATCTTCTATCGCGCTTTAGGGGGAGGTGTGGATTTTGGGGAATACAGTTTTGATGCTTTAAAGCGAGAATTTCAAGAAGAAATCGCTGCGGAACTAACAAATATTTACTATTTAGGATGTTTAGAAAATATCTTTACCTACCAAGGAGAAAAGCAACATGAATTCATACAACTCTATCGCTGTGATTTTGCCGATTCTAAATTTTATCAATTAGAAAAAATTGAATTTACCGAGAAAAAACGCAAGAAAAATGCGCTTTGGGTTCCCATTGAAAAGTTTAAATCAGGAGAATTAACGTTATTTCCAGAACAGTTTTTAAACTATTGCTAGTCAAAGATATATAGTAAGTCTAAATTAATTGTACAACTGTTTTGATCACCAATCTATCGTAAGGGCAAGGCGCGCCTCGCCCCTACACAGTTCTTGTTTCCGCTTTGCGTAGCACTATAGTAGTCACACCTACAAACTATGAACAGTCTAATCACTTTATGGCGTTAACGTTAAAATTATTTAGGTGGCTAAACCTCTAAATTTTAATCCCAGAGGAATATCATCCCACTCTGAGCCTAAATAGTTGCCCGTTTGAGTAATATAGTTAATAAAGTAAAATCCATCTAAATCCGTCGCCTGTTCAGCCCAAGCTTTAACATCAAACTGGGCGATGAATCGATACCCAGGCTGACTATCCGTATTTACATCATCTGGTAACACATAAAGGTTTTCTCCAGATTTCTCGACAAGCGTTACACCATGCACTTTGTGAATGCTGATGGGTTTGTGATGCTTTAACGGGTTGTATCCTTTAATGATGTTCATTTCAACCTCTCCTCTCTATTAACCCTTTCGTCTGGTAGACCGATGTCTTTAGAATTCGTAAGGTTTAATAATACCACTCTCCCTATAAATGTCGTTGTTTACAGGGTACATTGTTCCACTATTTTCTCTGTCCTCAGAACAATCTGTTGAATTCGCTAACAGATTACTTTCTATTATTAACTTAATTGTGACACTTTTCCTACTGTGTCATGGAATCCAGATAAAAGAAAGCTGCCATCTCTCCTTTAGAGGCAGATTCTTAGTTACTGTAGAATTCAATCGCCCCAATATAGTTATATTGTCCATATTGTTCATCACTACTAAACAGCCTCACCTCGTAGCGTCCTGAGTTGGGAAAACGACAAGATAGTTGTTCCGTTTGGCGAGTGGGTTGAATGCACAGAAACGAGCGCCGAGTCCCTTGAACAACGGCTTCCGCCATCACCCACCGACTTTGAGCATTTTCTAATCCAATTTGAGCCGTATTTCTAACGGAAATTTGCGTGCGAGTTGGAAATAGTAACCGAAACCCTTCTGCAAAAAAACTGGGTTTAAGCATCGGTTGTTTTAAAAAATCAATTCGATTTAATGGTCTGGACAATAATTGCCAAGCGGAATCTTTCGGAAAATGACTCACCGCCATCACTTCGGGAGGAGGAAATAAATATTGCGTTTGATATTGTTTAACAAACCTGCCCTTTTCAAAATAACCACTATCCCAAGTTGCATCAATTAAATACCAATTCCCATCAATTTTAGCCGCATTCCAAGCATGACCTTCTCCGCTTAAATTACCCAACTGTCCTCGATAATCCCCAACAATATAAACCACTTCCAGTCCCATTGCTTCTCCCAAGGCTTGAACGAGTTTCGCCATTCCCGCACAAACCCCCATTCGAGTTTTAAAAACGGTTTCAGCATCTTGAGGAGGATAGCGACGACTTTGATAGGCAGACACATCATAATTAATGCGAGTTGCAACATAATCATGAATTGCTTTTAATCTTAAAAAAGAATTAGATTCCTGCTGCATAATGTAGTAAGCAACAGACTCAATATTCACCTCTACATTTCGGGGTATATTGATAATCGCTGGATGTAGTCTTTTATCTAAAGGCCATGACGGTTGCTGAGATAAATTGTTTCTAGGTTGAACCCGACTGAGGGGAGAAGATAAATAATGATCCTGAGCCGAAACCGGATGCGGTGTTGATAAAATGAAGATCGGAGAAATACAGAGAAAATTAAATAAAAACCGGAAAAAACGCCAGGAAAAAACAGCCATCAGAACAACCTAAATTTAAGGGGGAGTTAGGTTCACTGCTGTTGAATCTAACTTGCTTTACAAATGGCTTTTTCGGTTAATCGGTTGTTGATTCCGGTCATTTCACAGAAACCGGGTTTCTTCAAGAAACCCGGTTTCTAGGGTGTACCTAAACCTACTAAAAACTTCTAAGCAGTCAAACAAAATAAATTGCCTACTGATCAGGGCTATATTCTTCATTCCGCGATCGCGACCTTCACCAATGACAGTGCCAATAATTTTGGATCAGTGCTTATAACTTCCTGCTGTCAAAGGATTTTCAATCAGAATTTCGCAATTGTCGCCATTGTATCCGCGTTTAGGATTAACATAAACTTCCTGACCGGGATGGAGGTTTAATTGAGTTAATTGTTCTTTGCTTAAATGAGCAACAACGGTTTGCCCATCCCCTAACAGTAATTCCGCTTGAATATCCCAACCTAAATGGGTAATGCGTTTAACAATTGCAGTTGCACCATAGCCTTGACTCTCAATCGGATTCAATTCTAAATCATGGGGACGAACAAAAATTTGAGACGCTGAATATTCTAAATTAGTATCTTGAAATAGAGCAGCATGACTGGGTAAAACGTTGACGGTTCCAATGAATTGCATCACAAAAGGAGTAGCCGGACGATCATAAATTTCTGAGGGCGTTCCGACCTGTTCAATTTTGCCATGATTCATGACAACAATTTCATCCGCCACCGCCATCGCTTCCTCTTGATCATGAGTAACAAATACGCTGGTGACATGAACTTCATCATGCAATTGACGTAACCAACTCCGCAATTCTAAACGCACTTTTGCATCTAACGCACCAAAGGGTTCATCTAATAGTAAAACCTGGGGTTGTACTGCTAAAGCACGGGCTAAAGCCACCCGTTGTCGTTGACCGCCTGAAAGTTGGGAAGGATAACGATTTCCTAATCCTTGTAATTGAATTAATTCGAGTAATTCTTCTAACCTTTGCTTGATTTTAGACGGGGGATGTTTTCTAATTTCTAAACCAAAGGCGATATTTTGACGAACGGTGAGATGTTTAAACAAGGCATAATGTTGGAACACAAACCCAATATTCCGCCGACGCACATCTAAATAGGTGGTGTCTTGATTATTAATAATAATTTGTCCGCTATCGGGGGTTTCTAAGCCGGCGATCGCTCTTAATAACGTAGATTTTCCCGAACCAGATGGCCCCAATAAAGCCACTAATGTTCCTTCTTTGACTTCCAAATTAATATTGTCTAACGCTTGGAAATTCCCAAAATTTTTAGAAACATTGTTAACCAGAATACCCATGATCAATCCTCAATAAATTACTAAAGTTTTTAGTGCTTAACGTTCATGATTCAAAAAGACTAGAGAAACTGGGTTTCTGAACAAAAAATATTAACTTTGCCAAAATTTGGTTAGAAACCCGGTTTCTGATCTTCTAAGTTTAATCCCGATGCGTTTTCCGTTCTAAAATTTCTTTTAAAACAAGAGTCACTAAAGCTAGGAACGCTAAAATTGTTGCTGCACCAAATGCGGCTTCCGTTTGATAATTTTTGTAAGCTTGTTCTACAAAAGTTGGTAAGGTTAACGTCCGACCTGCCACTAAACCAGAAACCACAGCAACGGCGCCAAATTCACCCATTGCTCTTGCATTCGTTAATAACACACCATACAGTAAACCCCATTTAATATTAGGAAGAGTAACTCGCCAAAAAATTTGCCAATCATTCGCGCCTAATGTTCGGGCGGCTTCTTCCTGTTCTGGCCCAATTTCTTCTAATACAGGAATGACTTCTCTCGCCACAAAAGGTAACGTTACAAATAATGTCGCTAACACCATTGCAGGCCAAGAAAATAAAATTTTAATATCAACCGCTTTTAAGAAGGGGCCAAACCAACCATTTCGACCATAAAGTAAAACAATCATTAACCCAGCAACGACCGGAGAAACGGCAAAAGGTAAGTCAATAATACTAATTAATAAAGACCGACCGGGAAAGCGATTTCGGGCAATCACCCAAGCTGCACAAAGTCCAAATAAGGTATTAATGGGAACTGCGATCGCAGCAATCATTATAGTCATTTGGATAGCCTGTTGAAATTCTCGCTTGCCGATCGCCGCTAAAAATTCTTGAAATCCTTGATGGAAGGCTTCATAAAAAACGGCAATGGCGGGAATAAATAATACCAGAGCTAAATACAGTAAGGCAATGGCAATTAAAATCCATTTAATCCAAGGTTTATCCTGGGAATTTGAAGGAGAAACAGATGAAGTCATAGTGGAAATAATTAAACGAGATGGAAGCGTTGAGAAGAAAAAGCGATCGCAGAAATTCTTAATCCTTTTTCATTAATTTTTAACAGCGTAACCTCTACCCCATTCTTGCAGTGCATTAATAACTAATAACAGCACTAATGACGCAATTAATAACACCGTTCCGATCACTGTTGCTCCAACATAATCATATTGTTCTAAGCGTTGAAACACCAGAACCGGAGCAATTAAATCTTGAAATGGGATACTCGAAGAAACGATGACCACTGAACCATATTCTCCCACAGCGCGAGAAAAACCTAACGCCACTCCCGTTAAAATTGGAGGTAATAAAGGGGGAAGTAATACTCTCAAAAACGTTTGCAATTGAGATGCCCCTAATGACCAAGCAGCTTCCTCAATTTCCCGTTCCATCTCTTGCATAACGGGTTGTAAAGTTCTCACCACAAATGGCAGAGAAATAAATAGCATTGCCACAAATACTCCTAAACGGGTAAAGGCAATTTTAATGCCAAAGGGCGTAAAAAATTGACCAATCCAACCGTTGGTGCTGTAAACCGTTGCTAACACTAACCCCGCAACGGAGGTGGGTAACGCAAAGGGTAAATCAACCGCCGCATCAACTAATTTTTTACCCACAAATTGATACCGAACTAAGACCCACGCAATTAACGTTCCCATTAATCCATTAATTATTCCGGCAAATAAAGCCGTTACAAACGTAACGTTATAAGCAGAAACCGCCACCGGACTAAAGGCAATTCTCAAAAACTCTTGGGGTGAAATCGTCAAAGATTTG
>JBMDYE010000330.1:0-2397 GCA_048595135.1 Planktothrix sp.
TTGGCACGACACCTATTACAACATAAGGTCGTAGATTTAGATAAATATTTTGACCAATAGGATTTAAACCGGGGAATAGTTCATCAACTAAAAATTGATCGATAATGGCTACAGGACGATAAGATTCAAAATCTCCTTGCGTAAACGATCGTCCTGCTATAATTTCTCGCCCGGTTGTTAATAAAAAATCTAAAGTAACGGCTGTAAGATTTGGCTTAACATTTTTATCCTGAAAAATAACGGCTTGATTCCAACCCCAAATTGCACCACTAACAGCTTGAATATTGCTTAATCTTTTGCGGAGGACTTCTAAATCTTCTAATGAGAAGTAACGATATTCCTCAGTTACTAAATTCCATCCTGCCCATAACCGAATCTGAGGAGCATCTTGTTCAGCCAATTGTTTAGCAATAACAGCACGGCTAATATCACCGACTTGCAAGGTGGCACTCACCGCAGCCACCCCCATAAACACCCCGATTCCTGATAAAAAACTCCTCAAAGGATTGCCTAAAAGGGAGCTAAAACTTAATCCAATTAAATTAAGAGGAGAAAGACCCATAATTATCAAAATAATTCATTGAATTCCTGGTTTCCTGGTTCCCTGGTAGAACCTGGGAACCGAACAAGGAGGCTCTGCCTCTGGATTACAGCAGGCGGAGTCTGCAATATAGCATTGCTAGGTTGAACCTAGCAACGAGAGAGGAGGATTATTCAGGTTTAGTGATTTCCTCTAATTTTTGGCGAACCGCTTGAATATCTTGCCACATTAACCATTTGGGTGAACCCGTTTCACGGGAAGGATTTCTTAATAAATAGGCGGGATGAAAAATCGGCATACAAAGCTTACCTTGCCATTCCATCCACTGACCTCTAATTTTAGTAATCCCTCGTTTATCTCCTAAAATCGACTTAACAGCCGTTGCGCCCGTTAATAAAATAATTTTCGGATTAATTAAGCGAATTTGTTCTAATAAATAAGGTTTACAGGCTTCAATTTCGGGAGCAGTGGGGGTTCTATTTTCTGGGGGACGACATCGAATAGCATTGGAAATATAAATTTCCCGGTCTGTGGTTAACCCAACGGATTCTAAAATTTTATCTAATAACTGTCCTGAGCGACCCACAAAGGGTAAACCTTGTTCATCTTCATTTTGACCGGGTGCTTCTCCAATTATCATAATTGGTGCTTGTAGATTTCCCCGTCCGATCACAGCATGGGTTCGATTTTTTCCTAATTCACACCGATAACAACGATTACAATGTTGGGCAATTTCTGTGACGGTTTGATAAGTTCCCGCCGGAATTGGAACTTTCGCGTCGGTGGGAATTAAATCAGAATTAATCCTCTCTGTTGAGGGGGAAGAATCTGAATTGTTGAAGTCGAATAAATTTAATTGTTCGTGAGTGGACATGGGTAAAAATTAAGGACAATATTCTTTTATTTTACTGTCAAGGATGGACAGAGACGGATCGCATCAAGTTGCAACTCTCAATAACAACAGTCATCATAGAGATGATGCGATTGCCGAGGGCGAGCAGATATGTTGTCTAGTCCCTTGTTTCGAGACCGTCAGGCTGCGGGTGAAGAACTGGCTAGGGTGATTTTGTTACAACTCAGTTCAGAACACCCAAATCTTGATCAAATCATTGTTTATGCGTTACCGCGTGGCGGTTTACCTGTCGCCGCCCCGATCGCTGAACGGTTGCAATGTCCTTTAACGGTGGCGGTGGCGAAAAAAATTACCTTACCAGAAAATCCCGAATTGGCGCTGGGTGCGGTCACGTCCGATGGTCATGTTTTGTGGTCAAAGCGCAAACCCCTGGATTCTAAGTTACAACACAATACCCTACAGGAGGCGCAGGAAAAAGCACGACGACAATGGGAACAATTCTCACCGAGTTGTCCTGAAGTCAATCCTAAAGGAAGTTTAGCTTTATTAGTGGATGATGGAATTGCCACCGGAATGACAATGGCGGTCGCCGCACAAGCACTCAGAACCCAGGAACCGAAGGCAATTTGGATCTGTGTTCCCGTTGCTCCGTTTGATTTAATTCCCACGATACAGGAGTGGTGCGATCGCCTGATTATTCTACAAACCCCCCATCCCTTCCTGAGTGTCAGTCGCTTTTATGAACAATTTGATCAAGTCGATACGGAAACCGCCATCTCCCATTTACAAGGACAAGGGGGAGTGGGGGACAAGGGGACAAGGGGACAAGGAGATGGGGGGACAAAATAATATTAATAATCCGCATTAAAAGTAACTTCCAGGCTATTAAATTGGTACACCATCAAAATTAGTAATGAGTAGAGACAAAGAATCAAGCATCTGTACAATATCAATAATTTCTCAAAGTCTCCCTATCCCCTTGTCTCCTTGTCCCCTTGTCCCC
>JBMDYE010000331.1:0-8902 GCA_048595135.1 Planktothrix sp.
TACGTTAGACAGATAGCCATAAGGGTAAAAAAACGTTATCGTAATTCACTGAACCGATTATTTTCTGGTTAAGCGCAGTGTTGAGAAGGAGATCATGCTAATGTCAGATATTCTAAATCCTCAGTCTCCCCACCATGTTGTGATTGTCGGTGGCGGTTTCGGTGGACTGTATGCCGCTAAAACCTTAGCGCGTTCCCCTGTAAAAGTCACCTTAATTGATAAGCGGAATTTCCATTTATTTCAACCGTTATTATATCAAGTGGCAACAGGCAGTTTGTCGCCCGGTGATATCGCGTCACCTCTGCGAAGTGTGTTAAGAACTAGCAAAAACACACAAGTTTTAATGGGGGAAGTGGTTGATTTAAACCCCAGTGAAAATAAGCTGATTTTGAAAAAGGGCGAGTTAAGTTACGATACGTTAATTGTAGCAACGGGGGTGTCTCATCATTACTTTGGCAATGATCAATGGGAAACGGTCGCCCCAGGGTTAAAAACCGTTGAAGATGCGTTAGAAATGCGGCGTCGAATTTTCTGTGCGTTTGAAGCAGCAGAAAAAGAAATTGATCCGGAAAAACGCAAAGCATTATTAACGTTTGTTGTGGTCGGAGGAGGGCCTACTGGCGTTGAATTAGCGGGGGCTTTAGCGGAAATTGCCTATGGAATTCTTAGACAAGAATTTAGAAGTATTGACACTTCAGAAACGCAAATTCTGTTGTTAGAAGGAATGGATCGAGTGTTACCTCCCTTTCCGACAGAATTATCCGCCGCCGCCAAAAATGGATTAGAGAAATTAGGCGTAACGGTGAGAACACAAACGTTAGTTACTAACATCGAAAATGATGTGGTAACAATTAAATCAGGTGATCAAATTGAACAGCTTTGTGCGAAAACAATTTTATGGGCGGCGGGGGTAAAAGCCTCGCCAATGGGAGAAGCGATCGCCCGCCAAACAAACGCCCAATTAGATCGGGTTGGACGGGTAATGGTCGAACCCAATTTAAGCGTTCCCAATCATCCCAATATCTTTGTCATTGGAGATTTAGCTAATTATTCCCATCAAGGGGATAAACCCTTACCGGGCGTGGCTCCCGTTGCTCAACAACAGGGAATTTATGTGGCAAAATTAATCCAAAAACGTTTGAAAGCTCAAACCTTACCGCCCTTCCGGTATATTGATTATGGCAGTTTAGCAGTAATTGGAAGAAACCAAGCGGTTGTTAACTTAAACTTCACCCAATTTTCAGGGTTTATTGCGTGGTTAGCTTGGGTTTTTGTTCACGTATTCTTCTTAATTGAATTCGATAACAAACTGTTAGTGATGATTCAATGGGCGTGGAGTTATTTTACCCGTCAAGGGGGCGCTCGTTTAATTACTAATGAAGGAATATCGGGTGATGAGAATAATTTAGCCATGTCTACCCCCATCACCGAGAAAACAACCGTTCAAGTTTAAAAGCCAAAAGCCTGGTTTCTAAAAGAAACCAGGTTTTTTAGTCCCTACTAATCGCTGTAAGATTGATGTTAGGTTCTATTTCCCTTAAAGAGGTTCTTCCCACTTGACCCCCCAATCGTCCACTATTAATGGCATAATCAAACCAATGGGGTTTGAATCTTATGATGATTGGTCAGCTTTTAGACGGACGCTATCAAGTTGTTGAAATTATTGAATCAACGGAGTTTGGAAAAACCTATCTCGCCAAGGATACTCGCCGTCCTGGGGAATCGTTGTGTTTTGTTAAACATTTGCATCTCACCCCAGAAGATGCCAAATTAGTCGGTGTTGCTCGTCAGCGTTTTCAACAGGAAGCGAAAGTTTTAGAAAAACTCGCCCAACATGATCAAGTTCCTCATCTTTTAGCATATTTTGAAGAAAGCCGCGAATTTTATTTAGTTGAATCTTATATTGAGGGTCAATCTCTCGCTGAAGAAATTTTAGCGGGTCGTCCTTTACCGGAACCTGAAGTGGTTAATATCTTAACGGATGTGTTAGGAATTCTCCGCTTTGTTCATCAACAAGGTATTATTCATCGGGATATTAACCCGATTAATTTAGTGCGTCGTTATAGTGATAACAAAATTGTTTTACTAGATTTTGGAGCCGTTCAAGAAATTAATCCGAATTCCAATGGAAACACGCGGACTGGTCGAGCCGGAACCATTGACTATATGCCTATTGAACAGTACGAATGTAATCCACAATTTAATAGTGATATTTATGCGTTGGGGATGATTGCCATTCAAGCATTGACAGGATTACCCCCTTATGAATTACGAAAATTACGGTCAAATCAAGGGTTAAATGGCGGGGAAATTGTTTGGCGTCATTTAGCAATTGTTAGTATAGAATTTGGCGATATTATTGATAAAATGGTGCGGTTTGACTATCAGCAACGCTATCAAACCGCCGATGAAGTTTTAGCTGATTTTAAAACAATCCGTTCTTTTTCAACCCTTCCTGATCCTAAATTAATCGATTCTAAATTAGATATTTATCGAGAAGAAGTGAAAGAATGTGCGAACCATCATCGGGGGGAAATTTCCGTTGTGGGTCGCAAAATTTTAGAAGAATTACGGTTAAATTTAGATTTATCTCCAGAAGAAGCAGAAGCCGTTGAAGATGAAATTTTAAACCCCTATCGGAAATATCGAGAAAAAGGCGAGCGCTATGAACAAGCCTTAATTGCCGCCATTCAACAAGAATATCCCTTTTCAACCGATACGCGCGAAGAATTACAACGGTTACAACAACTATTAGGCATTAGTAATGAAGATGTGGCGGTGATTGAACAGCATATTTTACCCAAATCAATTTTAGGACAACTGGCTGAGTCTATCCAGAAGTTTGGGTTCTTTTTTCCGCCAAAATCCACAAACCCTTCTGTTTCTCCTCGCTCAAAACCTCGCCTTTTTTGGGTTAAATTAGGATTGTTGGGTTTGCTCGGTTTATTAGCGGCGGTTTATGAATATCAAAAAGGGAGAAATGCTCAAGAATTACAAAGCCTTCAACGTCAAGAAGATATCGCAAAATTAGAAACGATTAATACGTTATTCACCCAAGGCAATTTTGAACAATGTTTAGATCAAGCCGCAAAAATTCCTGAAACTTCGAGTCAATATGCAGGGGTACAAACCCTGTTAAAACAATGTCAAGATCAGGTGTTTTGGAAAAGCGTTACCGTTAAAGATTTAACTCAAGATGTCGAGGGAGTTTTAGCCGTTGCGGTGAGTCCCGATGGTCAAACTTTAGCGAGTGGAAGTCAAGATAGCACAATTAAACTTTTGGATCTCAATACAGGACAAGAAACAAATCGTTTATTCGGGGATGGTTCTGCTATTTATTCCTTAGATTTTAACTCCAATGGCACAGAACTTTCCGCCGGAAGTGGATTTTGGAGAATCTTAGAATGGAATTTAACCAATGGAAATGCTTATGCACCCCTGGAACATTTAGGAAAAATTGGGTCAGTGGATGTAAGTCCAGATGATCAAAAAATTGCCAGCGCCAGTGCGGATCAAACCGTTAAAGTTTGGGATCGAAAAACCGGAGAAATCCTTTTTAATTTTACCGATTATCAAGGGGAAGTGGAGGCGGTTATCTTCAGTTCCGATGGGAATCAATTAATTACAGGATCTCAGGATAAAATTATTAAAATTTGGGATTTACAAACGGGACAATTATTAAAAACGTTAACTGGACATTTAGCCGGGGTGCGATCGCTTTCTATCAGTTCAAATGATCAAATTTTAGTGAGTGGAAGCCTCGACAATACGGTCAAAATTTGGAACTTAGAAACCGGAGACTTAATCAACACCCTCACCGGACACCAAAATGATGTGTTATCCGTTGCGATTAGTCCCAATCAGAAAATTATCGCCAGTGGGAGTCAAGATAAAACCATTAAATTATGGAACTTAGAAACCGGAGAATTATTAAACACGTTAACCGGACATAATGAAGCCGTGACTTCCCTCAAATTTAGTCCCGATGGGAACACTTTAATCAGTGGAAGCACGGATAAAACCATTAAACAATGGTTCCGTTAGAACAGTCACCAGTCACCAGTCACCAGTCACCAGTCATCAGTTATCAGTTATAAGAGAGCGGAGGGAGCAGGGGGACAAGGGGACAAGGGAACTATTTTTCCTTCCTTCTTCCTCCTGCCTCCTGCCTCCTGCCTCCTGCCTTCTAACTGGTGACTGGTGACTGGCAACAGGTGACTGTTATAATCCCAATGCAGCTAAGGTTGCAGGGCCAGCAATCCCATCAGCAGACAGTCCGCAGTCGGCTTGGAATGCTTTAACGGCGTGTTTGGTTAACGTGCCATAATAGCCTGTGTAGTTCGCGTGAAAGTAACCGTGAGCAGCTAAACGCTTTTGCAGTTGCTTCACATCATAGCCCCTGTCTCCCTTAGAGAGATAGCTACTGCCACCGCAATAACTGTCACAATGGTTATAACTGGCATGGGTGTAACTGGGTTTAGAGTGATGCCCATAACTTCCTAACCCCATTGCCGCCGCCGTTGCGGGGCCAACAACGCCATCAGGATGTAAGCCATAATCCGCTTGAAATGCTTTAACGGCGTGTTTCGTGATTTTGCCATAGTAGCCCGTTGCTTTGCCATGAAAATAACCATAGTCTTGCAAGGCATACTGAACTTGTTTGACCTCATAGCCCCGATCGCCATAGTACACAGTTGCCTGAGCGGGTTTACTCGCGCCCAGGATAGACAGACCAATGGCGGTTGCCAGTACAGGCATCCAACAAGCACCGGACAATTGGCTCCAGTTCACACCACGGAATAGTACCAAGGAACCGTTGAAATCGGATGTCCGAGGGGACTCGTATGAAGAGACGAGATGATTGTAAGCAAGGGTATCCATGAAATCCTCGATTAACTCCTCAAGAATACTGTATCAGCCGTCATCTCATTAAGATGCACCGACTGACCCTTAAGTTATAACTTCCCTCATCATTAAACGTCTAGAGAAAATTGGTTAAATCCGAAATTTTTTAGCAAATCTTAACAAAATCAATGTAAATTCACGGAGAATCAGTTTAAGATTTGGCTACAACATCTTAACACTTTGATTGATTTCCAGATGAACTGTTACATTGGAATTGATTTCGGTACCTCCGGCAGTCGGGCAGTAGTTATTAATACTGATCGGCAGGTGGTAGCAGAAACGCAATTTCCCTTTTCTTCTATCCCTGTAGAGAGTCAATGGTCTTCCGTTTGGAAAACAAATCTTTTTGAACTGATCCAGCAAATTCCTTTACAGTTGCGAACTCAAACCCAGGCGATCGCCATTAACGGAACTTCCGCTACGGTGTTACTTTGTGATCAAAAGGGCATTCCGGTAGACGAGCCAATTTTATATAACGATAGTCGGGGAGTCGCGGGATTAGAATTATTAAAAACCATTGCACCTCCCAACCATTGTGTCTTAAGTGCCACCTCTAGTTTAGCCAAACTCATCTGGTGGTTAACTGTTAATTCTTCAACGTTCACATCCCAACAATTCACCTTTCTCCATCAAGCAGATTGGTTAGCATTTTTATTACATGGAAAACTGGGAATTAGTGATTATCATAATAGTTTAAAACTCGGTTACGATGTCGAAAATTTAACTTATCCTGACTGGTTAATTAACGGGTTACAGCAACTTTCTCCTGTCCCCCTCCCGCAACTCCCCCAAGTCTTAGCACCGGGAACCCCCATCGGTCAAATTACCTCAGACATTGCTGATCAATTTAACCTGCCAAAAACCTGTATGGTTTGTGCTGGAACCACCGATAGCATTGCCGCCTTTTTAGCCAGTGGTGCAACCCTTCCAGGGGAAGCTGTCACCTCCCTCGGTTCAACGTTAGTTTTAAAATTACTGAGTTCTACCCGTGTTGATCATGCTAAATATGGAATTTATAGCCATCGCTTAGGAAATTTATGGTTAACCGGAGGTGCGTCTAATACGGGAGGCGCGGTATTAAGACATTATTTTTCTGATCAGGAATTAGCGACCTTGAGCCAAAAAATTGATCCAACCCTTAAAAGTGAATTAAATTATTATCCATTGTTAAAAAAAGGCGATCGCTTTCCGATCAATGATCCGGAATTATTACCGCAATTAGAACCCCGTCCTGACAGTTCTGTTAAATTTTTATACGGATTATTAGAAAGTATAGCGCGAATTGAAGCCCAAGGATATCAACTTTTGCAACAACTTGGCGCTACTCCTCTCAAGCAAGTTTATACCGCCGGAGGAGGGGCAAAAAATATGACTTGGACAGCCATCCGCAACCGTTATTTACAAGTGCCAATGCAGCAACCCATTCATACCGAAGCCGCCTATGGAACAGCCTTGTTAGCCCTTCAAGGCTATGAAAGTCGCAATAAAATCTTAAAGATGAACTAAGAAATACGGAATCGTCACCAACAGGACTTATGCTAAAAGGTTCAATCTTTATAACGATTCACCTATATTTATTATGGGAGAAAAAAAACGTATTGGTATTTTGACCAGTGGGGGCGATTGTGCCGGATTAAATGCTGCCATTCGGGCGGTTGTTTATCGGGCGGTTGGAGTCTTGGGTTGGGAAGTATTTGGCATCCGACAAGCCACACAAGGTCTAATGGCCCGTCCCCCCTACGCGGTTCCTCTGACGATTGAGAAAATTGATAGTTTACTCACCGCAGGCGGGACAATTTTAGGAACCACCAATAAAGGTGATCCTTTTGCATTTCCCATGCCGGATGGAACCCTTCTTGATCGCTCTGAAGAAATTATTGAAGGTTATCATTTATTAGGATTAGATGCCTTAATTGGGATTGGCGGCGATGGCAGTTTAGCGATTTTGCGAAAGATTGCTCTTCAGGGAAACTTAAACTTAGTGGGAATTCCCAAAACCATTGATAATGATGTGGGCAGTACCCAACTTTCCATCGGCTTTAGTACCGCTGTTGATATTGCCACTGAAGCGTTAGACCGACTCCATTTTACCGCTGCCAGCCATAGCCGCGTCATGATTTTAGAAGTTATGGGGCGAGATGCGGGACATATTGCCCTTCATGCCGGAATTGCGGGCGGTGCAGATATCATTTTAATCCCTGAAATGCCCTACAGTTTAGAGCGGATTTGCAACCATATTGCAGAACGGCAAAAACAGGGAAAAAATTATTGTTTAATTATTGTTGCAGAGGCGGTTCGCACTGAAGCCGGGGAAACGATTACCCACCATAACAGCCATGGGCAAGCCCGGTTAGGGGGAATTGGGGAATATCTCGCCCAGAAAATTTCCGCTTGTAGTGCAGCCGAAACCCGTGTGACGGTCTTAGGTCATTTGGTTCGCGGCGGAACTCCCTCACCGATGGATCGAATTATTGCTTCCGCCTTTGGGGTGGCGGCGGTTGATTTAGTTGCAGAAGGCAAATACGATCACATGGTTGTGTGGCGAAATCGCGATGTTGAAACGGTTCCTATTGCAGAAGCGATCGCTCAATATCGAGATGTTCACGCCGATGATATTCTTGTTGAAACCGCTTGCAGTATGGGAATTTGTTTAGGGAATTAAGAATTAAGAATTAAGAATTAAGAATGTAGAGACGCGCCTGGGCGCGTCTGTACGGAGTCACCGAGTCACCGAGTCAGGAGAATTAAGGATGGTTAACTTGTCACTGATGACTGATCACTGATGACTGATGACTGATCACTGATTACTGATTTATAGTTGCTTGATGAATATTTCTCTCGAACAAAAACTTGCCTATTGGACGGATTATATTAATCTTCATCCTCATGATGTTAAAGGATATATTCAGCGAGGGATGGTTTATTTTAAATTAGCAAAAATTGATGAATCGATTCAAGATTTTGATCAAGCTGAAAATTTAGATCCGGCTGTTAAACCGTATCTCTGGCAACGGGGGTTATCTTATTATTATGCCAAAAAATATCAATTAGGTGCAGAACAATTTGAAATTGATTTAACCGTCAATTCTCAAGATGTTGAGGAAACCGTTTGGCGTTATTTATGTATGGCTCAATTACAGGGGGCAGAAGAAGCGAGAAAAACCTTACTTCCCGTTAAAAATGATCCTCGGCGAGTGATGGGAAAAGTTTATGAACTCTTTGCAGGTTCTTGTCCTCCCGAAGATTTATTAAAAACGGGAAAGTTGGATGGCAAAAAAGGCAATTTTTACAGCCATCTTTATCTGGGATTATATTATGAAGCCGAACAAAATACAGAATTAGCAAAAACCTATATTGTTCAAGCCGCAACTCAATATCCTATAGAGGATTATATGTGGAATTTAGCCATTGTTCATCAACAATTAAGGCAATGGTAATGCGTAATAAGTCCTTTAGGCTGCTAAGAGCGATCGCACTATGACAAACCTTTTGAGTAAGGGCGGGATAACCCCGCCCCTACAAGGACTAATTAGGGTAAACGTTGTAAGGGAACTGTATTCGGATCGAGAATTTTAGGACTGGGACTATCAAATTTAACCGCTAAAGATAATTTATCTTTATTTCCGAAAATATGCGTTACTTGTCCTATCCCAAACGTCCGATGAAATACTTTATCCCCCACTTTCCAATCTTTAACATTGGATTCTAAATTTTTAGTTGATTTTGGAGCTTTTCGGGCGGTATCAATTGAAATAACTTCTGCTTTTTTCGCCTTGGTTTGACTATTTTTGGGTTTACTTGGAGGCAGATACCCTTTAATTAATCCTTCTGGTAATTCCTTCAAAAACATCGAAGGAATACAAGGTTCTAAGGTTCCCCATAACCGTCGTTGACAAGTATAGGTTAAAAATAACTGTTCTTGGGCGCGAGTAATTCCCACATAACATAAACGTCGTTCTTCTTCAATGGCTAACGGATCATTTAAACTGCGGAAATT
>JBMDYE010000332.1:0-2097 GCA_048595135.1 Planktothrix sp.
TTCAGATGGGTTAGATTGTATTCGCTATTTAGTCGAAGCAGCCCCCCGTTATTTGCAACCAAACGGCATTTGGATTGTGGAAATCATGGCTGGACAAGGAGAAGCGGTTGCAAATCTATTACAGCGTCAAGGAAGTTACACTCAAATTCAAATTATTCCTGACCTAGCAGGACTAGATCGGTTTGTTCTCGCCTACCGGAAATCAGTCACCAGTTAGAAGGGAGCGCTCTTGAGCAGGGGAAGACTTTCTTAACTGGTGACTGGTGACTGGTGACTGCCTTCTTAATTCTTAATTCTTAATTCTTAATTCTTAATTCTTAATTCTTAATTCTTAATTTATGGTTCAAGTTTCGGTTGATGCTGTAATTGATGCGGCGATTTCTGGTCGGGTGGTGGTGAGCTTCCCGACAGATACTGTACCTGCTTTAGCCACCCGTCCCGATCAAGCTGAATTGATTTTTCAGACCAAACAACGCAGTCAAGATAAACCCTTGATTTTAATGGGTGCTACCCCCGAATCTTTATGGCCTTATGTTAACGGGACGGTAGAGGACTTATTTGTTTGGCAAACGATTGCTCAACAGTATTGGCCTGGTGCTGTAACGTTGGTATTACCCGCTTCGGAAAAGGTTTCTCCATCTATGAATCCCACCGATCCCACGACAATTGGGATACGGGTTCCTAACTGTGCGATCGCTCAACACATTTTAGCTCGAACTGGCCCGATGGCGACCACCAGTGCCAATTTCTCAGGACAACCTCCCCTGTTAACAATGGCAGAGATTGATGCTCAATTTCCCGATGTTTTAACGTTATTTTCTTCAGAATTTGATTCCCTGATCACCGCATCCACAGTTCCTTCTACAGTGGCGAAATGGCAAGGAAACGGTCAGTGGGAAATCTTACGACAAGGAGGAATAGAATTAAGAATTAAGAATTAAGAATTAAGAATTAAGAATTGAAGGCAGGAGGCAGCTATGCAGAGGGCAGGAGGAGGAAAAAAGAAAAAGAAATAATAATTCCCTTGTCTGTGAGTCCCGTTGTCCTTCTCTTCCTCCTGCCTCCTGCCTCCTGCCTCCTGCCTCGTCCTGACTCAAGTTATGATGATTCTGATATGACTAACTTTTATAGTGAGTGAGACTAAGTAGATGGGTTGGAGCGAATTTTTATATTTAGGTTTTGGGTTAGGATTGGGAATCGTTCTCAATCGCGTTTTGCAACGGAGCAGAACACAATCCCTAGCCCCTGTTGCATCTGCTGACTCCCACACAGAAACAAACACTCAACAACAGGTACAAACCCTGTCAAATCAATTAAAACAAACCCAACTTGCCTATCAGATGGCGGCGGAGATGAGTCAGTTTAAAGCGGGGTTTTTAGCGCGAACCTCCCATGAGTTGCGATCGCCTTTAAATAGCATGATAGGCACGCTCCAACTAATTTTGACGGATTTGTGCGAAAGTCCAGAGGAAGAGCGGGAATTCCTCCAACACGCTCACGCTTCGGCGTTAAAAATGGTGGGTTTATTGGATCAGGTGATCTTTGTTGCTAAAACTGAATATGGCACAGAAACCATGGATATTCATGCCATTCAGTTAGCGCAAGTGATGGATGAGGTGGAAGATTTAACCTGTATGCAGGCGGCAAACCGGAGTATTCGGTTAAAGATTGAACCTCCTGATCCTGAGATTTATGTAATGGCAGATTTACCGCGACTGCGACAAGTTTTAGTGAGTTTAATTGATACGGCGATCGCTCAAATGACAGAAGGGAGTGTTAAGGTTTCTGTACATCCTTCCCCAGAAACAGGATATGTTAATATTTGGGTCGATGATCAACGTCCGGTTAGTGCGTGGAGTGAGTCTTGGGATTTATTAAAATCCATGTTAGAAAAAGATCAAACGCCGCCTGAACAAGCAAATTTATCCCCAGGAATGCGGCTATTAATGAATCAAACCTTACTCAGTTCCATGAATGGACGGTTAGAAGTTTTAGCAATTCCTTCTGAAGGAGAAGATGCTAATTTTAATCGCACTCAATGTTCTATTCCGATTGTTAAATAAGAATTAGGTTTTATTCTTTTATTAATAATTAATA
>JBMDYE010000333.1:0-1822 GCA_048595135.1 Planktothrix sp.
GTTGCGTTATGTCCATCTTTGGCATCGGCGCGGACAAATCGTTGAACCGTTAGTAAAACTAAAGTTAAAACCCCAAGAATCTCGTTTAGTTCGGGTTGATTTTCGTTATCCGCCTGATGCAACACCGCCCCAAGTGTTAACCGTTAAAACCTTAGATTAATTTCCCCTCGTTCCAAGGCTCTGCCTGGGAATACTTTTTTAGATATTCTACAGTTGTGATCAACTCTTATTCCCAACCACTATCCTTCAGTAAAAATGCGGTTAAAGTTCCCTCTCTAGTGAGAGCGATAGTAATCTGATGGCTTGAAACCCCTCCCTCAAAAGTATTCTCATTCTTTTTTTTATAAGACTTGCCTTTTATTATCACTTAAGTTACTTCTCGTTGTGGCTCATTCACAATCACAGGATTACCCTAGAGTGATTTTAGATAGGACTTTTTGCCGATAGCATGGGTTGATACACTACTCAATCATCAACGTTAGTATATGTCATATTTAATACTTTAATATTTTTTTAATTTTCTTGTTTATGTAATTTAAGTAATTAAAAAGTATTGTTTTAAAATAATCAATTCTTTAACAGTTTTAATTAAAATAAAGTGTTTTATTACAGCTTTTCATGATAGCAATCAATGGAAGAGTACGTTTTAGTCAATGATTCAGAGTAAAAAATTCTCTTTTTAAAGCTTGACACTAACTTTGATTCCGTTTACTATAAATACTTACAGGTTAATATCCCTCTAAAGATAGATAGACATTTTACTCAAATGTGTATTTTTCACTAACCCGTCAACAATCTATCAATCCTTGCAGGTTGAAGACTGGGAGTAATGTCTGTGAAACTCATCAGCAGAATAAGTACCACCGAACCCTTTGCTCAGAGACAGTTCTTAGCTGTTGCTAGGAATAAATTTTCCATGAGTTAAGTTGAAAACTGATCCCCAAAATAGATTTTTATCATCATTTAACCTAACCATTAATAGAAATGAACTGAAGCTAAACTCCTGAGTTATAACTACAGTTTATTGAGCGCGCATTAACTAATGGGGCGTTAATTTTGATGCGAAAACTATCAGAGAAACCCATCTAAAAAGTTTCATTAACTCTCTTGAATTAGAACCCAGGCTACCATAATGAAAAAACAAATCACCTTCGTAGATGCCTCTGTTAACAATTATCAAAGCTTAATTCAAGGGATTAATTCCAACACGGAAATTATTCTTTTAGATCCAAATAAAAGTGGCATAGACCAAATCACAGAAGCCTTACAATATCAGTCTAATATTGCAGCGATTCATATTGTTTCTCATGGTAGCCCAGGCACGCTACAACTGGGTTTTGATGTTGTCCATCAAAATAGTTTAGAAAATTTTAGCAACCAGATTAAGCAGTGGCGGAACGTACTAACTGAGGAAGCCGATATTTTGCTGTATGGGTGCGATGTCGCGTCTGGAGAAATTGGAGAAACCTTTGTACAAAGCCTGAGCGAAATCACCGATGCAGATGTAGCAGCCTCAGATAACAAAACCGGGTTGGCTGCACTAGGCGGCGACTGGCGATTAGAAAATACAACGGGTAATATTGAAGCGAACCTTGCTTTTAGTCAAGAAGCAATGGCAGCTTATCAAGATGTCCTTGCTCCTAAAAACACTGCCTTACAATTAGATGGTACAGGTTCCGTTACCATTGCCAACCCATCAACTTTTAATGTTACTAACACCATAACCGTAGAAGCGTGGTTAAAACCTAATGGCTTTACCAAACCCTGGGAAACCATTATTAGTAAAGGTGATAGTTCCTGGCGACTTGCACGGGGCGGTGCA
>JBMDYE010000334.1:0-30861 GCA_048595135.1 Planktothrix sp.
GAATCCAAATTATAACAAGGTTTTCCGGTTACATAGTGATGAAACATCGGATCAATATAATCAGGGCCAACTTTAAAAGACTGAACATTAAAATTGTGTTGTTTTAAATAGGAAAGTATTGCCAATGTAACCGTTGTTTTACCAACGCCACTGCGTTCTCCTGCAATAATAAGCGTCATAATTTTATTAATATCGTCTAAAATACCTGGTTTTGATCTAAGTCATAATGTTATAATAACCCTAAAGGCGATCGCCTAAAAGCTATTATTAATTTTATCAATAACTTTAGATTAGATTAAAGTTTGATGTATCAACTCCAAACTTCAGTTAATTGATAGAGGTTTAATATCATGACCAGTTTAACAGTTAACTTTAATTCAATTCTGCAAATGACCGATCAGCAATTTTATCAACTTTGTGAGGATAACCAAGACTTACGATTTGAACGAACTGCACAGGGAGAAATTATTATTATGTCACCGACTGGAAGTGAGACAGGACGTAAAAATGCAGGTTTAACAGCACAGCTTTGGTATTGGAATCAACAAAAGCGGTTAGGTGTCAGTTTTGATTCTTCCACAGGATTTAAACTTCCGAATGGTGCAGATCGTTCACCGGATGCGGCTTGGGTTAAACGGGAACGTTGGGACAGTTTAACCGCTGAACAAAAACGTAAATTTGCCCCTTTATGTCCTGATTTTGTGGTGGAGTTATGTTCTCCGAGTGATAATTTTAATACCGTTCAAAAAAAGATGCAAGAGTATTTAGAAAATGGGGCAAAATTAGGCTGGTTAATTCTTCCTGAAGCTCGACGAGTTGAAATTTATCGTCCTGAACAACCTGTGGAAATTTTAGAGAATCCTAAAACTTTATCAGGGGAAACAATATTACCTGAATTTATTTTAGATTTACAACCGATTTTTGAGGACTAGCCAATCTTGTTATCCCCTGGTTCCAATGCAGAGAGAGCCAAGAAACCGGGTTTTTGCAATAACCTTTGCTACTAACACAAAGCTCAATTAAGAAACCCGGTTTCTGAAGCCCCAGTTCAGGTAGCGATCGCAATTTTATAATTTAGCTTCTACATACTCACAAATTGATAACGGTTCAGGGATTTGAAACCCTTCTTCTTGTAATCCTTCTAAATGAAAAATAATGGCTTCTTGAATTAAAGTTCGTACCTCTTCAACCATTTCACCCACTGCTACACATCCTGGCAAATCGGGAACATAAGCACCATAACTATTTTCGCCTTTTTCAATGACAATGGCATAACGCATTATTGATCCTCCTCTATTTGTGCTTGTCGCCAAATACTCTTAAGGGTTCCGATGAGTACATCAATACTTAACTTACCCGAAACGGTCACAGTTCCTATTTTATTAGGATGTTTAAATTGCCGATGACTTTCTCGCGTTCTCGATAAATACCAACCCTCTTTTTCTAATCTTTTAATAACATCTTTAACTTTCATTATTTCTAAGGTTAACTATCCTCATCAATCCCCTACACTGTCGGCTTAAAAGCTTTATCTGTTACAATTTACAAGTCTCGATAAGCCAATAATTTAGGAATTTGTTGATGTTTGCCTAACTGTTCTAATTGTATGGCTTCTTGTTTAAAAAGTTCCTCGGCTTTTTGTTGATTATTCGTACCTTGAGCTTGGGAAAAAAATTGTTTATTGACTCATGGTTAAGTCTAGGGATAAATAACTTAATTCTTATTTTATCAGATATTATTTATAACCCTTACCTCGTTTACCTCGTTCCAATGCTCTGCATTGGAATGCAAATCATGAGGCTCTGCCTCAAATTATAGAAGGAGGCAGAGCCTCCGTAATCTCATTTCTAGGTAGAACCTAGAAACGAGGCGAGGGAAGGATGAACGGAAACTACAACCCCCAATATACGGTTTGCCACAATACCGAAAGCGATCGCAGTTCCTAAAGTAATAAATATGAACAACAAAGGGCAACAGTTCAACCCCTTGAAGTTCAACCGCCCTAAACAGGTTCGGTAAACACACCCTCAAGGAATGAACTAACCGCCCACAGGATAGAGAGCAGAAATCGTATCTTAAAAACTGTATTGAAATTGGACTCGCCCCCTGATGCAGTTGGGTTGGAAGAGTAGTCCAGAAGTCGTACTCAGACGATTAATCTCAAATAGAATCTAACGTTTTGTCGTGATAGGAGTAAAAGCACCCTTATGGGAAAAGTAGTCGGAATTGACTTAGGAACCACTAACTCTTGCGTCGCCGTGATGGAAGGGGGCAAACCCACCGTTATCGCTAATGCTGAAGGGCTACGCACCACCCCTTCCGTTGTGGCTTTTGCGAAAAATGGCGACCAATTGGTCGGTCAAATTGCCAAACGTCAGTCCGTGATGAACCCGGAAAACACCTTTTATTCCGTAAAACGGTTTATCGGACGGAAATCAGAAGAAGTCAACAACGAATCTAAAGAAGTTTCTTATAAAGTGCTGCGAGATGGCACAGGTAACGTTAAATTAGATTGTCCGGCACGGGGTAAACAGTTTGCACCGGAAGAAATTTCCGCCCAAGTGCTGAGAAAACTGATTGACGATGCGAGTAAATATTTAGGGGAAACCGTTAAAGAAGCTGTTATTACTGTCCCCGCTTATTTTAACGACTCCCAACGTCAAGCCACCAAAGACGCGGGTAGAATTGCAGGTATCGAAGTTAAACGGATTATCAACGAACCGACCGCCGCATCTCTGGCCTATGGTTTAGATAAGAAAAGCAACGAAACCATCCTGGTCTTTGACTTAGGGGGCGGTACCTTTGACGTTTCGATTCTGGAAGTCGGAGATGGCGTGTTTGAAGTATTAGCCACCTCTGGGGATACTCACCTGGGTGGGGATGACTTCGACAAAAAAATCGTGGACTACCTCGCCGAAGAATTCCAAAAATTAGAAGGCGTTGACCTCCGCAAAGACAAACAAGCGCTGCAACGGTTAACGGAAGCTTCTGAAAAAGCCAAACAAGAACTGTCCAGCGTCACCCAAACGGAAATTAACCTGCCCTTCATTACCGCCACTCAAGATGGGCCGAAACACCTGGACATGAGCCTGACCCGGGCCAAATTTGAGCAACTTTGTGCGGATTTAATTGACCGTTGCCGCGTTCCGGTAGAAAATGCCCTCCGTGATGCCAAACTCAGCAAGTCTGACATTGACGAAGTGGTGTTAGTCGGAGGTTCTACCCGGATACCTGCGATTCAACAGTTAGTGCGGGATGTATTAGGGAAAGAACCGAACCAAACCGTTAACCCCGATGAAGTGGTAGCCGTTGGGGCGGCAATTCAAGCGGGTGTGTTAGCTGGGGAAGTCAAAGACATCCTGTTGCTGGACGTGACTCCGCTGTCTCTGGGTGTGGAAACCCTCGGTGGCGTGATGACCAAAATTATTCCACGCAACACCACCATTCCTACCAAAAAATCCGAAGTGTTCTCCACGGCGGTTGATGGTCAAACCAACGTTGAAATTCACGTTCTCCAAGGGGAGCGGGAAATGTCCAACGACAACAAGAGCTTGGGAACGTTCCGCTTAGATGGAATTCCTCCGGCGCCACGGGGTGTTCCTCAAATCGAAGTTACCTTTGATATCGACGCGAACGGGATTCTCAACGTTACCGCTAAAGATAAAGGAACGGGTAAAGAACAGTCCATCAGTATTACTGGGGCGTCTACCTTACCGGATGATGAAGTACAACGGATGGTGCGGGAAGCTGAACAAAATGCCGCCACTGACAAAGAACGTCGCGAACGCATCGAACGCAAGAACCAAGCCGATACTTTATGTTATCAAGCTGAGAAACAACTCAAAGAGTTCGGTGATAAAGTTCCCGAAGCCGATAAGACCAAAATTGAAGGCATGATTGCGGAGTTACGGGAAGCCATCTCCAAAGAAGATGATGAGAAGATCAAAACTCTCCCCACCGATTTACAACAAGCGTTGTTTGCTGTGGGTTCTAGCATTTATCAACAAGCAGGTGGTGCGGCTCCTGAAGACGGTGGCCCTAGCGCAGGCGGCGGTTCCACTCCTCCCGGTGGTGGGGATGATGTGATTGACGCTGATTTCACTGAATCTAAATAAGTTTGTAGTCGGGGTCTAATCCAAACCTTTGATTAATCATGATTAACCGTTAAGGCGCAGTTCAAGCTGTGCCTTTTTTATTAAAATATCCCTATTTATACTTAATATCTTTTTATAATCAAAAAATTTTTATTTGCCAATTTTTGTTACATTTATTCATAATTTTTCTGTAAAACCTACTTAACATGAACGGGAGTTCGACAGAATATATTGCGCCTCAAAACAAGAGCAGCAAAGCGATACCTAAAAACACGAACCTTCTATTTTCGTCAAAACTGCAGAAAGAAGTTGACTGACCATTTGTACCTGAACGATCGGAAAAGCTATTGATGCCTATTTAGCCAAGGTTTCTTATTTACAGCTTTCACAAATATAAAATCAAAATAAAAAAATCGAAAGACTATTGACGCTTATTTAGTCAGAGTTTGTAATGGATGAAATAGCTAAATTTTTTTTTTAAATAAAACGTTTCAGTGAGGCGATCACTCATGACAAATCATTTTAAAAACCTAGATTCTCCTGTCCCCAACAATATAGAATTCCCGGAGCCGATGGCAGCGGCTCCAGCCGCAACAGGGACGACGGTGCTTGACCCCCTGACGATTCCTAAATTCGTTAATCCTTTACCCAACCTCCTCCAGCCAGGATTATTGATTGATGCCACCCAGGGTCAGACCTACGATATCTCAATGAGCGAGGGAAATCATAACTTTGGCTTAGGAACAGGAATTCCTTCTGCAAAGACCTGGGGCTATCATAGTCCCTCGGCTTCTGATTGGGATAATGTAGGTCTTAATTACCTCGGCCCTACCATTGTGGCGCAGAAGGATACGCCAATTACTGTTAATTGGGAAACCAACCTGCCCCAACAACACCTGCTACCCGTTGATCCCACCGTTCACTGGGCTTTTACCCATACCCATAATGGGCAGACCCATACCATCGCCGATGATGGCGTTCCCGTTGTTACTCACCTGCATGGAGGACATACCCCATCACAATATGACGGTCTTCCTGATGCCTGGTTTACCTCTACCGGAGTGGGGGGTAAGCTTGCGATTAATAACGGAAACGTTCAATCCTATACCTACAACAACGACCAAGAAGCAGGTACTCTGTGGTATCACGACCACGCCCTCGGCATCACGCGCCTAAACGTCTATGCAGGTTTAGCCGGCTTCTATATTCTGCGGGATGATTACGACACGGGTATTCCTGATCATCCTAAAACCACTGCCATTGAAAATTCCCTTCCCGGCAATTACATCAATTCTGATTACACCGGAGATACTAACCCAGACCCAGATGTTTACTATGAATATCCCCTTGTCATTCAAGACAAGATATTCCAGGCTGATAACCCCGCAACTCCAGAAAATGAACTTGGTCAACTCTTTTATCCCGCTTCCAACGCTGATTTAATGGCGGCTGGCTTAAAAGCCATGCTCCCGGCTAATGCACCGAATCCTAGTATTGTTCCAGAGTTTGCTTCAGGTAACGTGATTCTGGTGAATGGTCAAGCTTGGCCGACGTTGAATGTTGAGCCTCGGAAATATCGCTTCCGCTTGCTGAATGGCTCTGATTCCCGGTTCTACAACTTTAAACTGCCCGCCGGTTTGGAGTTTACCCAAATTGGCACCGATGACGGGCTGCTCAATGCCCCTGTTAAACTCAAGAACCTACAACTTGCTCCTGGTCAACGGGCGGATGTCGTGATTGACTTTGCTGGCTATCAAGGAAAGCAGCTAATTCTCCAGAATAATGCGGGTGGGGCAGGTGCCCGACCGATTCCCAACAATCCCCAAACCACAGGTCAGATTATGGCTTTCAATGTGGGTAATACGGTCACAGTTCCTGACGTTCCCTTACCTGCAACCTTACGGGGAGGCACAAATCAACCCCCCGCCATCACCCTCCCGACCTCGGTTTCACCGATTGACTCAGACGACCTAGCGTTTCATAACGTTACGGGTGTGACTGATCCCCTCACCGGACTACCCATTGCCAAGCAAGTCGGACTCTTTGAGGCTCCGATGGGTAATACAATTGATCCCTATGGTCGGATTACACCCATGCTGGGAACGGTTAAAGATGGCGCCATCAAGTGGGAAGACCCGATTACCGAGAAAATACAGTTAGGTCAAACGGAGGTTTGGGAAGTTTACAACACCACGGCTGATGCTCACCCTGTTCATTTGCACGGGATACCTTTCCAACTGCTTGATCGCCAGAAATTCTCAGCAACCCAGATCGATCCAGTCACGGGGATAGCTTCGCCCACTGCGCCTTTAACCAACATTAAATTTAAAGGGGGCCCTACTCCAGCGGCTGCGAATGAAGCGGGTTTGTTGGACACCGTTATCGTCAACCCGGGCGAAGTGGTTCGGATCGCCGCCACCTTCGACCTCCCTGGAGAGTACGTCTGGCACTGCCACATCCTATCCCATGAAGACAACGAGATGATGCGACCTTATGAAGTGATCTCTCCTCCGTCGTCGTCCTCGGATTTAACAATCGTTTAAGAATTGATAACAGGGAACAGCTTAGTTTTTATCCATATGGGAGTAATAAGACCTGCACCAATTCTAAACAGGTTTTACGCACCAGAAACCGGGTTTCTCTAACAAATCTTGATTTTTCATTGAATATATTGCTAGAAACCCGGTTTCTCCTTCCCCTAACTCCCAGTGATTCCAAAGTTGTTTTTCGGGTTGCTAAGTTCTCCTTTGTTTTGGGTAGGCATAGCGATCGCCTTCAATATTATCTAACTCAACACTTGGTTAAACTTTAAAAAAATCCCCCACCCGAAGGCAGGGGATTTTTTTAATTACCTATCTAAGGCTAATTCAGTTAACGTTACATCAACCGAACTTACCCGCAGTAGAGGCAATCAAGAACGCGGCGTAGGTGAGGATATAGCCAACGGTGAAGTGAGCTAAACCAACCACACGAGCTTGAACGATAGACAGAGCCACGGGCTTATCTTTCCAACGAACCAGGTTCGCCAGCGGAGTGCGTTCGTGAGCCCAGACAATCGTTTCAATTAACTCTTGCCAGTAACCACGCCAAGAGATCAGGAACATGAAACCAGTTGCCCAAACCAGGTGTCCGAACAGGAACATCCAAGCCCAAACTGACAGGTTATTGGTTCCGTAGGGGTTGTAACCGTTGATTAACTGAGCAGAATTCAACCACAGATAATCACGCAGCCAGCCCATCAGGTAGGTGGAGGATTCGTTGAACTGAGCAACGTTTCCTTGCCACACGCCCAGATGCTTCCAGTGCCAGTAGAAGGTTGTCCAACCAATGGTGTTCAGCATCCAGAACATGGAGAGGTAGAAAGAGTCCCAAGCGGAGATGTCGCAAGTACCGCCACGACCAGGGCCATCACAAGGGAAGGCATAGCCGAAGTCTTTCTTGTCGGGCATCAGCTTGGAGCCACGAGCATCCAACGCACCTTTGACGAGAATCAAGGTGGTGGTGTGCAGACCTAGAGCGATCGCATGGTGAACCAAGAAGTCGCCAGGGCCAATGGCCAAGAACAGAGAGTTTTGACCAGAGTTGATGGCTTCTAACCAACCGGGTAACCAAACGTTACCAGCATTGGGCCAAGCGGTAGTGGCGATACTATCAGGATTGGACAGTAACACATCCATTCCGTAGATCACTTTACCAGAAGCAGCTTGAACGAATTGAGCAAACACCGGTTCAATCAGGATTTGCTTTTCAGGAGTTCCAAATGCCACCACCACGTCGTTGTGAACATACAGACCGAGGGTGTGGAAGCCGAGGAACAGAGAAACCCAACTCAAGTGAGAGATGATGGCTTCTTTGTGGTTGAGAACGCGATCTAAAACGTTGCCTTTGTTTTGCTCAGAATCATAATCGCGAACTAAGAAGATAGCGCCGTGAGCGAAAGCACCAACCATGATGAAACCAGCAATGTACTGATGGTGGGTGTACAGAGCGGCTTGGGTGGTGTAATCCTTCGCGATGAAGGCGTAGGGAGGCAGAGCATACATATGCTGTGCCACCAGGGAGGTGATCACACCCAGAGAAGCCAAAGCTAAGGCTAACTGGAAGTGTAAAGAGTTATTGAGGGTGTCATACAACCCTTGGTGAGGGAGATTGAACTGACCTTCGTTTTTAACTCCGAACAGAGGATCTTTGGAATTGAGCATTTCTTTGATGCTGTGGCCAATTCCAAAGTTGGTGCGATACATATGACCTGCAATGATGAAGATCACAGCGATCGCTAAGTGGTGGTGAGCCATATCCGTCAACCAGAGAGACTCAGTTTGAGGATGGAAACCACCGAGGAAGGTGAGAATAGCTGTTCCAGATCCTTGAGCGGTTCCGAACACATGGCTAGCAGTATCAGGGTTCTCAGCATACACGCCCCAGTTCCCTGTGAAGAAGGGAGCTAAACCAGCGGGGTGAGGCAGGGTGCTGAGGAAGTTATCCCAACCCACGTGCTGTCCACGAGATTCGGGAATCGCAACGTGAACGAGGTGACCTGTCCAAGCCAAGGAGCTAACCCCGAACAAACCTGCCAAGTGGTGGTTCAGACGAGATTCAGCATTTTTGAACCAGGACAAGCTGGGACGGTACTTCGGCTGAAGGTGGAGCCAGCCTGCGAACAGGAAGATGGCGGACAGGATTAACAGGAAGATGGAGCCTTGATACAGATCTCCATTGGTTCGCATCCCGATGGTGTACCACCAGTGGTATACCCCAGAGTAAGCGATGTTAACTGGATTAGAAGCACCTGCTTGCGTAAATGCTTCTACCGCCGGATTGCCAAATTGGGGATCCCAAATGGCGTGAGCAATGGGACGAACGTGTAAAGGGTCTTTAACCCATTGTTGAAAGTTGCCTTGCCAAGCGACGTGGAACAGGCTGCCTGAAGTCCAGAGGAAAATGATTGCGAGGTGACCGAAGTGTGAGGCGAAAATCTTTTGGTAAAGATTTTCTTCCGTCATCCCATCATGGGTCTCGAAATCATGCGCTGTGGCAATCCCGTACCAAATCCGGCGTGTTGTCGGATCTTGGGCCAAGTCCTGGCTAAATTTTGGGAATTTAGTTGCCATAAGTCCTAACTAAATCGTGTTCTCTTAAGTTCTGCTCTAGGAGCGAGAGGAAAGCAGAGTCAACTTCCCTCTACTCCTATCGCAGGTTTGTTCATCCTACTGAAATGATTCTTGCTAGGAAGAATGCCCAAGTTGTAGCAATTCCACCTAAGAGGTAGTGAGCTACCCCAACTGCACGACCCTGAATAATGCTCAGAGCGCGAGGCTGAATTGAAGGAGCGACTTTTAACTTATTATGGGCCCAAACAATGGACTCAATCAGTTCTTGCCAGTAGCCGCGACCACTGAACAGGAACATTAAGCTAAACGCCCAAACGAAGTGGGCACCCAAGAACAACAGACCGTAGGCTGAGAGGGCTGACCCGTAGGACGTGATCACCTGAGCCGCTTGCGCCCAGAGGAAATCACGTAACCATCCATTAATGGTAATGGCACTTTGAGCAAAGTTGCCATTGGTGATGTGAGTAATCGTTCCATCTGCATCAACGGTTCCCCAAACATCGGACTGCATCTTCCAGCTAAAGTGGAAAATTACGATGGAGAGGGAGTTGTACATCCAGAACAGACCGAGGAAGACGTGATCCCAACCAGAAACTTGGCAAGTACCACCCCGACCCGGGCCATCACAGGGGAAGCGGAATCCTAATTCGCTCTTATCGGGAATTAGGCGAGAGCTACGGGCGTAAAGAACACCCTTAAGCAGAATCAGAACGGTAACGTGAATCGTGAAGGCGTGGATATGGTGGATCATGAAATCCGCCGTCCCCAACACAATGGGCATCATCGCCACTTTGCCGCCGACCACCACCGCATCACCACCGAACGCGGGGCTGACGCTGGCTAAGGCGCGAGGTGCAGTTGCACCAGGGGCAAGAGCATGGATGTGTTGTACCCACTGAGCAAACACGGGTTGCAGTTGAATGGCTGTATCCGAGAACATATCTTGGGGACGACCAAACGCCCGCATGGTGTCGTTATGGACATACAAGCCGAAGCTGTGGAAGCCCAAGAAGATACAGACCCAGTTGAGATGGGAGATAATGGCGTCGCGGTGACGAAGCACCCGATCCAAAAGGTTGTTGACGTTGTTGGCTGGAACGTAATCCCGCACCATGAAGATGGCAGCGTGAGCTCCCGCACCCACAATCAGGAATCCACCAATCCAAATGTGATGGGTAAAGATGGATAACTGCGTGGGGTAGTCCGTCGCAATATAAGGATAGGGAGGCATCGAATACATGTGGTGAGCCACAATGATGCTCAAAGATCCCAACATTGCCAGGTTGACGGCTAACTGAGCGTGCCAAGAAGTCGTCATGTTTTCATAGAGACCTTTATGACCTTCTCCAGTGAAGGGGCCTTTATGTGCCTCTAAGATTTCTTTCATGCTGTGACCAATGCCCCAGTTTGTCCGGTACATATGGCCAGCAATGATGAACAGAACTGCCAAGGCTAAGTGATGGTGTGCCGTATCGGACAACCACAGACCGCCAGTTTGAGGGTTTAAGCCACCTTTGAAGGTTAAGAAATCAGAGTAAACACTCCAATCCAAGGTGAAGAATGGCATTAACCCTTGCTTGAAGCTAGGATACAGTTCCGCCATCAGGTCACGGTTGAGGATGAACTCATGGGGCAAAGGAATATCCTTTGCTGCCACTCCCGCATCCAGCAACTTGTTCACAGGTAAGGCCACATGAATTTGGTGACCTGCCCAGGACAAGCAGCCCAGACCCAACAGTCCAGCCAAGTGGTGGTTCATCATCGATTCGACGTTTTGGAACCATTCCAGCTTGGGTGCGCGTTTGTGGTAGTGGAACCAACCCGCGAACAGCATCAAGCCTGCCATGACTAACCCACCAATTGCGGTGCAGTAGAGTTGGTAGGTATTGGTAAAGCCGGCTGCGCGCCAGAGTTGGAAGAATCCAGAGGTAATTTGAATCCCGTGGAATCCACCGCCCACATCACCATTTAAAATTTCTTGACCAAAGATTGGCCACACCACTTGGGCACTGGGTTTAATCCCAGTCGGGTTGGCTAGCCAAGCTTCATAGTTGGAAAACTTCGCGCCGTGGAAGTAGGCACCACTTAGCCAGATAAAAATCACGGCTAAATGACCAAAGTGGGCGCTGAAGATTTTACGCGAAATATCTTCTAAATCGCTGGTCTGACTATCGAAGTCGTGAGCGTCGGCGTGAAGGTTCCAAATCCAGGATGTTGTGCTTGGCCCCTTCGCATAGTCGCGGCGGAAGTGTCCAGGTTTAGACCACTTTTCAAAGGAAGTAGGTACCGGATCTTTATCCACCACAACTTTCGCTTTTGCCTCACGCTCTGGAGGACTGATTGTCATTTAGACTCTCCTCGACCTGTGACAAAAAAACAAGTAACGTTGCAGATTTTGACAGAAGTTTGCACACTTTCTCAAAATCCTTAACAAAAGTTAGCGTTTCGATTGTCAGTTTCATAGAAAATTCTCTATGAGTTGACTAGCTCAGGTTTATGCCTGAATTATGACCAACCTTTGCCGGGTGTCTAGACAACACCCTCGATTTTGGGGAAGGGCTTTTAAATTGTTTCTTTTTACAACAACTGACCACTCAAAGCCTTGCAGTGCAAGGACTTTCCTGTCGGCTTGCTGTTGTCTTTAAATGATATATCATCTTTCTGAATCTGGGGGGAATCATTTGGTAACAATAATTAAAACTTTCTCAGATTCTTTAATAGCAATAACTGCAACTTCCACAGTTCCTTAACGTTGTCAATTTTTTAATGTCCAATGTCATAAAACTTAAAATTGCTACCAAAGGAAACTTTTGGGCTAGGGTAGCAGAGAATAGAGAATAGAGAATAGCAACCCCTGATGGGTTGTGATAGCAGGAGTCAGGAGTCACCGAGTCAGCAGACAGAAAAATTTTTAGCTGATCACTGGTGATGTGTCCGACTGGGTAAGGGCGGGATCTTTCAGGCAAAAATTTATGATAAAAACCAATAACTTACCGAACGTAAGATCCCGCCCCTACTGATGACTGATGACTGATGACTGATGACTGGTGACTGTAATAGGCTTATTGTTCTTGATGGAATCGTTATGGACAAGATTGGATTTGGGTTTTCCCGTAGGTTGAACGTGCTGAAGCGTATCAAAACAGGCTGGACAACAATTAAAACCCGCCTCCCTCTCCTCCTCGTTCTTCTATTCATGGTTAATTTAGTCGGCTGTGGGAACAACACAACCGAAGTTCCTGAAACCTCGTTACCTCCTGTAACCCCCCCTGCACCGATTAAACGCATTTCAGAAGTTTCCCCACCCACCCTAATCCAAAAACTGCATCAATCTCTGGATGCTTACCAACCGGAAGTTACGATCCTCAGCCCCCAACCCGATCAAATCCTTGAAGACGACACCCTAACCGTGACACTTCAAGTCAATGGTTTACCCCTGTTCAAAGATCCCCAATACGGTTTAGGCCCCCATTTACAAGTTATCCTCGATCGCCAACCGGATGTTACCGTTTATGATCCCAACGAAAGCATTACCTTCTCCAATCTTCAACCCGGAACCCATACCCTACGGGTCTTAGCCGCTTACCCTTGGGACGAAACCTACAAAAATGCAGGTGCTTTTGCAGAAACAACCTTTCATGTTTTCACCAAAATTGCCCAGAATAACCCTGATCCTGAGCTACCTCTATTAACCTATAACCGTCCTCAAGGAACCTATGGCGCAGAACCGATTCTCCTTGATTTTTATCTCGCCAATGCTCCATTACACATTGTTGCTCAAGAAAACCCAACCGATGAAATTATAGATTGGCAGATTCGCGCAACGGTCAACGGCGAAAGTTTTATGATTGACCGTTGGCAACCCATTTATATAAAAGGACTCAAACCGGGGAAAAATTGGGTGCAGTTAGAATATCTCGACGAACAAGGCAACCCCGTTGAGAATATTTATAACAATACCGCTCGTGTCATTACCTACGACCCCACCCTCAACGATACTCTCTCTCAATTGATCAAAGGCGAATTACCCTTTGCTCAAGTTAGAGGAATTGCTGATCCTAACGTTTTAATTCAAGAACTAATTGAAACCTCGGAACTGGAACTAGCGCCTGTTGTAGAACCCGAAGCACCAGCGCCAGAAGCAGAAGTTACGCCAGTTCCCAGCGTTGAACCGGAAGTTGTAACCGAACCTGAACCAACCTCAGTTGAAGAAGCAACCCCAGAACCGGAAACGGTACTCACTGAACCGGAGACACCCGAAATTGAATCGGCTGTAACCGTTACTGAACCAGAAACACCCGAAGTAGAAACCGTTCCAGTTATTAAACCTGAAGCGCCTGAAGTAGAACAAGTTCCAGTGATTGAACCTGCTGTCGAACCTGAACCCCCCTCCATTGAACCCGAATCTATTACGGAAGAACAACCTGTCACGGAACCTGTTCCCACTGTCGTTGAAGCGTCTCATGCTCAACCGGATGTTGCTTCTCCATCCCTACTTTCACAAATTAAACAATTTTTCAATAATTTCCAGTTACCCTTCTTGAATACTGCTGCGGTTGAAACCCAGCCAATTGAAACGTTACCGGAAATTGTTGAAGAAGTCCCTATTCCTGAACCAACATCCGACTTGCAACCCGGAGAAACCCCTGAGCTTTTACCTGAAATTGAGAGTTTAGAACCGACTTCTACGGATATTCCTGAAACTGAAATAAATTCTTCAGAAACTTCCGTTGAAACGGTAGAAACGGAACCCGAAATTCCGACGGTGATTGAACAAGTTTCACCGGAAGAAACCGTTCAAGTTGAAGAACCGGAAGCAACCTCAACGGAAGTTCCTGTTGCTCCCGTTGAAGGAGATCAAACTCCGATGATTCCTGAAGTAACAGCAGAAATTTAACGATAACTTAAAGTTAACCTAACCCTAGAAACCGGGTTTCCAACCTAAATTTTGCAGAGGAAATGCAGATTTAACGTTGAGAAATCCGGTTTTTTTGAGTCAGTTCTGAATCTAATACTTTCCTTCTGTTGGTTTTAATACAATTATTCATTTGACAGGGTGAGACAATGGCATCTGGGAAAATTATCAAAGGTTGCACTATTTTTTATTTTGTGCAGGGGATATGAAAGGGTTAATTCAATATTTTCAGCAACTAAAAGTCAATAAAGCGATTCTTTGGTGTTATTTAATTTGGTATTTAGTGGTTGTTTATTTCTATTTTTCTCCTTCATTAAAATTGTGGATAAATTCAATTGGGATTAGTGCCGTTATAGGGACGGGTTTACTATTAAGCGTTTCTTCATCTAATGGTCAAAATAATTACTGGCAAACCTTCAGATTATATCTAATGCCCTTCTGTGTCTCCAGTTTTTCGGCGTTGATTAAAGATCAAGGATTTATTGTTATTCTCTCGCCAAAAATTCAAGAAAACTTAATATCAATATCCTTCTGTATTCTATTTCTATCCTTTGTTTTAATCCTTAAATTAATCAAGAATAAAATTACAGCATAGATCAGCTACCCTAGTTAATGATGAACAAGAAGATTAGCATTGAGAGCCAGAAACCGGGTTTCTAATTAAAGTTAGTTGTATCCTATCAAGATTTGTTGAGAAACCCGGTTTCTGGGTAGCGATCGCTCTCATTTCAAGAAACAGGATTTCTAATTAAGATTAATTGTATCATTTCAATCAAGAATTAAGGAAGTTATTTATATTTTCCATAAATGTATAAGCCTGTTCTAAGGTATAGATATTGTAATAATACCAATTAGGGTATATTGGCTTGAGGTACATCTCTACTTGCAAAATCAGTTCAAGTTTCTTGATAAAGCTTAGAGCGTTACTTTCTGATTTGTTTGTAATGTGGGCAAGGCTTGAGGGATTAATTCCTAACTGAACTAACTCTGGAGGGATTGGTCTAAATATAAAGATTGAGTATGAGGTAGGAGTAATACGAACCTCAAAATAATCATATTTTGAAATTTTTACACAAAACTTTGATGAGGTTTCATCCCACAAAAAATCTACAATATATTTAACGTTATATTGTTCAGATAACTGACGGATTTTATCAAGTTTTTCTTGACGTTCAGGGGATAACATACGGTACAGTCATTAAATATCAATGTATCTCTCAGTTTAAATATTAAAACTAATTGAGGCAATAGGTTATTTACATAAATTTAACGAAATTATATATCTTTAATTAATAAGCTTTCACCTGTCAGCTTCAGATTATAGCGCTACGCAGCAGGGAACAGCTTAATTGGGAATAGGGAACAGTAAGCAGTGAAAGGGTTTCAGAATTCAGAAATGTCCTAACTGTAATGCGTAGCGCTATAAGCCTATTTGGGAATTAAATTAGAAACAACTAAAATTTTGAATAGCCATCCACTAAGGATTAACATGACTGATACAGCTAAAGCTGCTCCATTTTCAGGTATTTTTGAAATTTGATGACAACCTGTATAAATCATCAAAATTGTATAAGTTATCGCTAGCACAGAAAAAACAGCAATAATTTCTAAATTTATCAACCCCAAAAAGTAAGAAATTAAAATAAATAAAGATATGGGGATTAAAGCTGTACCCGCAATAAATATATCTGCTTTTATACTCCCAGCACCTCGAAATAGTTTACGAGTTACAAAACTCGCCCCTGCAATACTTAAAAAACTGGTAATGCTCAGAGTAACTAAGTTAAAAAGTGATATGTAAGAAAATAGACCCTGACTTTGGAATTTATTAAATGCCAAGATTATACAAATAACGTAAGCTATACCAAAAGTAATTCCCACTCCCAATGCTCTTTCTTCTCCTAACCCTTTAAAAAAGATAGGTAGACCTCCCACAGGATTAACTAAGAAAATTTTTAATCCTTGAATAGCATCATTGAGCGTTGATTTAACTTGACTAGCAACTACCTTTTGATTTTGTCTGTTGTTCATAGTTTTTTGATAATATTGAAAGAAAGGTAAACCAGCTAAAACTGTAGAAATAATAGCTGGGATTTTCCCAATCGGTTGAAAAGGTTTTTGAGTGGATGGTGGGAGCACTAATGGAGGAGGAGGTGGTGGTGGTGATGGAAGTGGTAGTGGCGATGGAAGTGGTGGTGGTGGTGATGCAGGTTGTGACGTTAGCAGTTTAGGATTAATAGGATTTTTAACAGATGGAAAAATATCAACTTTTAAAGTATTAGCCCGATCACACCAATAACAGCGACTATAATGGTTACTATAGATATGATTTTTATTTTTACTACAAACAACTAAATCCTTGATAGCGACTTGTAAAGCCTTCAACCAATCTTCAGGGGATGGACGAGAAGAAGGGGATTGATGACCGTCATTAAAACATTTAAGGAAGCATTTTTGAAGTTCTGGATGTACAACATGAATAGGAATTGTATTTAGGCTGGGTTTTAAAAGACTATTATTGCCATAAGGCCAATAACCTTTACTAATCGATTCATTTTGTCCTGGTGGATCTCCTGAACCTGACCATTTTCCCATAAAGGGATGATAACCAAATAGTAAATAGTGAATCATTACTCCTAGTCGAAAACGATCATGATATCGGGTCTGTGTCAATTTAGATAAATCTTTACCAATTAATTCAGGAGGTATAAAACCTTCTGCACCGACAGAACAACGATAAACATTACCTGTTTTAGAGTCCTTAACTTGAAAAGAGTCAGTATCAATTAAAGAAACTAAACTGCGATCATTAACCAGAATATTTTTAGTATTAATATCTCCTATAATATAATTTTTAGCATGAATCTCTTTGATAATAGAAATAAAGTTTAAAGCGATGATATGCAGGCAATACCAGTTAAATCTAGGAGCTTCCTTCATCCGAGATTTAGGATGATAGACATAGATCATTTCTTTAGCATTAGTAACCTCTGGCATTAAGAAGCCTACACACTGTTTTTTATGATCTTTAATTAAATCAGTAGGCCAGCTAATGGAAATATGGTTTTGACCCGCAGTTGGATTTTTGGGCGGGTTTGCAACCATGATTTCGAGTTTTTTAACCTGATCTTGACTAATTTTATGATAAATTTTCGCTAAGTATCCTTTCTGCTTCGTTGTCCAAACAGTACCTTCACCCCCTTGACCGATTTTTTTAACAAGAGAAATAGATTGACCTTGACTGTCATAGTAACTAGGATTGGTAGCCATACTTCTTAAGCTTTAAGTCGAATTTTTAGTTATGATACATGAGCAATATAATGATGGATTGATAAATTAAGTAATATAATACTCCGCCTAATACTAAGCCAAGACCAGAAATTTTTATGACAAAAAGTAATAATCCTATTTTTGGTTTTTTAGACTTATTATGTTTCAGTTTTTCTTTATATATATTCCAGTTAATTATAAAAATAATTATAGCAAATATATTTGCAACTAATAAAGCAATCATTAGTCTTAAATAAACATTATCAATTTTTATATCTACGAATAAATCGTGGTAAAGGGCATTCCAGATAATCCCTAATAAAACATTGATAATTAATAAATCTACATTATAGTGCTGTGCAATCCTTTTAGATACGTCCGAAGAACCTGGTTGTTCCAATAAACTAGGTTGTTGAACCCCATTGGCAGGAGAAGTTTTTACGCCAGGGTCATAGCAACATACTAATAGAGTTTTATCATCATCAGTTCTGTTGTTAACAATCTCTGAGTCTAACCATTCCTGTGTTGAAATTTTTTCTTCCTTTTCTGATCGAGTTTCTAATGCCTTTTTAAACATCTCAAAAAAAGGCGCGTGTGGTTGCCAATCTTTGATATTGATTGCTAGTCTTTCGAGTCCATCAGTAGAAGCACAGATAAACTCTTGCGCCCCAAATGATATCTCAACTTGCATCATCTCTAAAGCATTTGAGGCAGTTACAAAAGTGGTTTCATTCGCATATTCTCCTTTACTGGGATGAAACAATAATTGATATTGTGCTTCGGGTTTTTTAATCACAATAAAACCATCCCCAATCTGCATAGCTGCGAGCCAATCAGGTGTAGCAACCACAACTAGCAAAGTGCAGGATAAATCTCTTGGAGAACAGTTTATTTTTTTTGCTTCTGTATTAAACGCTTCTTGAATTTTTCTTAAAGTTTGTTTAAAAGCGTTATCAGCAAACTCTTTTAAGATTTCTGGGGATGAATCTTTATTATTATATTTTAAGAAGTTAGGCCAACCTGCTAAATCTTCTAGGGCTTTTTCAACTGCTAACTCAGAACCCCTATTAGAATATTTACAACTCCCAGCACCATCGGATACAGCACCAATAATAATGTTCCCGTTATTGTCCTTTTTACCTGAATCATTAACTCTGATAAAGTCAGCGTAATCTTGACAGGGGAAGTCTAATTTTTGATGGCTTGTACCTGTTTCAGAACAAGCGATCGCTTTCCAAGGCATGAAATTTCCTCACTCTATTAAATCGCTACCTGACCCCATCCTACGGGTGCAGTTTGTACCATTGTTGTTGCTCCAGGTTGACTATGAGAAACTTGTTTCATTGATTGACTTAGCCATAAGAACATTGATTTAAAATCAAGACCATTGAGCAATAAGGGTGGACGACTTACAGGAGCAATTTGACTTAAAATTTTGATATCTGCACCTTGAACACCAACGGCAAAAAAGGAAAACTTTTTATCATTCTCACCCTGTCTAACTCGTTGTGCAGCGTTTTGCCAGTTATCGGTGGGAGAACCATCTGTAATCAGAAAAATCCAAGGTCGGTAATACTGAGTACCACTGTTTTTATAATCAGCTTTACGATTGTCTAGCAAGTCTAAACCGTAGTTGATCGCTTCTCCCATTGGGGTTAAACCCTCTGGTTGCAACTGTGGCGGGACAAATTGATCGACTGTAACAAAATCTTGACGCATCTTCACTGGGCCAAAGGAAATCACTGCTACTTCTACTCTCACTTTGGCTAGTGCATCTTCATCTACAGATTGCTTAAACACGGCAACCCCTTGATTTAACTGTTGGATGGGTTGACCGGACATCGAACCTGAGTTATCTAGTAACAAAACAACTGGACAGCGTGGTTCCTGATTGATGGCAAAATCCGCTAGATTGCCTGTTGGCATAGGTTTTCTCTCTTTTTCTGGCTAGTCAAACTTTTCTATAACTGATAATAAACTAACTAACTTATGATAATCTACTGACTAACGTTAGAGTTTATGTTAGAATTTTGTTAGTAAATTTTTATACTCGGAATATGGCTCAAGTTGACAAAATGTTCAGCCAAGCAGCCCAGGAGTGGGATTTAGAAAGTCTTTATGCTGACTTAGCATCTGCAAAGGGAAAACCTCTCACTCCGATTGAAAAAGCTCACTTAAGAGGATTATTGTCCGGCTGTAGCCCTTCGGAAATTGCTCAAAAATTAGATAAAATTCCCAGAGGGGTCGAATCAGATCTATGTGCTACGATTTACAAATATGTCAAATATTTGTTAGATAAAACTGAAAAAGTTGAAAATTGGCGTAAAATTTACGAATGGCTTGATGAATCCGGTTATAAATCTAAATTAGAGAAAGTTCCTGTTAAAACTTTAGTACCTGAACAAAGCATTATTAATATTACTCAATGTTATCTTGAACAACATCAAGTCGTTTTTCATTTTAATCTAAAAATTCCAACATCAGAAATTCCTGAACTCTCGATACCCGATTCTGAGACAGATCAAAATATTGATAATAATACGGATAATAATTAAATTTCTTGTTCCCCAGTTCTACCAGGGAGCAGAAAACGGCAAGGGTGAGGTGGGACACAAGCCCCTACAAACCCCTTAAAACGGGTTGAGGAAGATCAGAATTTAGTTATCTAAAGATGACTTCAGCTTTTAGCCCGAACTTGAGTTCAGGGTATAGCTAAGACTTTATTATATTAACCTTGAAATTGTGATAACAGCCAAGCACTCACTTTCCCATGATTTGTTTGACGACTACGACGAAATGCTTCCTCTAATATCCCCATTTCTAACCCTGGTAAAACTTGAGATTGTTCAATTCTATAACTGCCTCTATTCTCAACTTTAAACGCTATTATTTTAACCGCTTGTACATCAATAATCCAATATTCTTGCACTTTTAAAGATTCATAAAGTAACCGTTTTTCTCCTTGATCATCTGCTAAAGAAGAATAGGCAACTTCGATGACTAAATCCGGCGCAGGAAACTGATCTAAATCGATAATTGTAGTTTCCCAAGGAATAATTTCTGCATTTTCACCAATATAAAAAGAAGCATCCGGTTGTGCGTCATCAAACCCGATTTTTCGATAGGTGCAGTTATCATGACCATCTAAATCAATACCTCGCAAACTCGCAAATAAACCGATAGCTAAACAAATAATAAAATGATCACGAGAATGGGGGTTTCCAAGGGGTGACATTTCTAACCTCATGCGTCCATTAAAATAGTAACCTCTGGCGTTAGCATAGATAGGATCATCCAATGCAGTGAGGTATTCTTCCCAGGTTGCTGTTATCCAGGTGTCGGTGGGGAGGTGGGTTTGAATAGGACTCATAATAATATTATTGATCGGCGATCGCTTCAACTATCCCCTTTATTATAATTTGTGATTGTTTAGATATAAGCGATGGGCATAGCCCATCCTACTAAAATCCCCCTTGAAAAGCGAGGGGGATTAGATAACTTATTGATAGCAAGGATAAGTTAAATTTTGCTAAAGTTGCTTCACTTCCGCAACTAACTTCGCCACAACATCCTTCGCACTTCCAAATAACATCATGGTTTTGTCTTTGTAGAACAAATCATTTTCCACCCCAGCAAACCCAGTATTCATACTGCGTTTAATCACAATCGTGTGTTTTGCTTTGTCTACTTCCAAAATTGGCATTCCATAAATGGGGCTATTTTTATCTTCCTTTGCGGCTGGATTTACCACATCATTTGCCCCAATCACTAACGCCACATCAGTCTGATCAAATTGGGGATTAATGTCATCCATATCATATAACTGAGGATAGGGAACATTCGCCTCCGCTAACAGAACGTTCATGTGTCCCGGCATTCGTCCCGCGACCGGATGAATCGCATACTTCACATCCACCCCATTACTTTCTAACTGATCTGCCAACTCTTTCACACTATGTTGAGCTTGGGCAACGGCCATCCCATACCCTGGCACAATGACCACAGAACGGGCATATCCTAACATCATCGCCCCTTCTTCGCTATCAATACTGCGAATGGTTTGATCCCCGACAACACCGCCACTGGCTGCCCCAGAACCCCCTTCACCTGTTCCAAATCCAGCAAACAGAACGTTCGTTAAAGAACGGTTCATCGCCTTACACATAATCACCGTGAGGATAATCCCCGACGCCCCCACTAACGCCCCGGCGATAATCAACAGGTTGTTCATCACCACAAACCCTGCTGCTGATGCCGCCAACCCTGAAAACGAGTTTAACAGCGAAATCACCACAGGCATATCGCCACCCCCAATGGGGATCACAAACAACACACCCAAAATTAGGGAAATAACGACTAACCCCAGAAATACGGAGACATTAAATGGCTGCAAACACGCATAAACACTGCCCGCACCGAAGGCAACAAACAACAGAATATTAAACTGTTGTTGCAGGGGAAATAATATCGGAGAACCACTCATCATGCCTTGCAATTTTGCAAAAGCAATCATGGAACCCGTGAAAGTAACACCGCCAATTAATACCCCTAAAACCGCTGTTACTGTTGTTGCTATAGGCGGAGATTCTGCGATTGCTAAATAACGCCAAAATTCCCCCACCGCCACCATGGAAGAAGCGGCACCTCCCAAACCATTCAATAAACCGACCATTTGGGGCATTTCGGTCATGTGAACTTTATACGCCATGATGGCCCCTAAGACGGAACCAATCACTAACGCAAGAATGATCATTTCATAGTTCAAAACGTGCCGATCTAACATCGTGGCAACAACGGCAATTAACATTCCAATGGCTGCCCATAAATTCCCATTTCTAGCAGTTGCGGGTGAGCCTAACTTTTTTAAGCCAAAGAAAAAGAGTGTTACCGCTACTAAATAACTGAGTTGAATCCCCGTTAAGCGAATATCCATTAAACTTTAGCCTCCTTTTTTTTGAACATTTGTAGCATTCGATCCGTCACTAAAAAGCCACCGACAACGTTAATCATGGCGAGAATAATGGCAATAAATCCGAGAATAACGGTGACATTCCAATCGCGATCGCCTGCAATAATTAACGCGCCTAAAACGGCAATTCCTGAAATCGCATTTGCCCCTGACATCAAGGGTGTATGCAATGTGGGCGGAACCTTGGTAATCACTTCAAATCCTGCAAATGTTGCTAAGACAAATACAAATAATGCAGACAGTAAAGTTTCTGTAGTCATGATGTTTGAGAGAATTGGCAGTTGAGTTTTAACTGTGAACAGTAGATTGCTGGTTCATTGTATTTAACGCTTGTTTAATCCGTTGAGACCGAATTTCGCCGTTGTGAGTCACACAAGCTCCATCTAAAATATCATCAGCAAAATTCAGATCCAATTGTTTTTCTTTGTTAATCATTAATGCCAATAAAGCCGAAAGATTTTTCGCATAAACTTCGCTAGCATGAATCGGCATTGAAGCGGGTAAATTAATCGGCCCAATAATGGTTACCCCGTTTTTGACCACATCTTTTCCGGCTTCGGTGCCTTCACAATTTCCTCCTTGTTCGGCAGCGAGATCCACCACCACTGAACCGGGTTTCATCTCAGCAATCATATCTGCGGTGACTAATACAGGCGCTTTTCGACCGGGAACTTGGGCGGTTGTAATCACCACATCGGAAGCGGCAACGTGTTGTTTGAGAACTTCACGGGTGCGTTGTTGGGTTGTCTCCGAGACTTCCTTGGCATAACCGCCTTCAGCAACGGTATCTTCTTCGATCGGAATATCCACGAATTTTGCCCCCAAGCTGAGTACCTGTTCTTTCACTTCAGGACGGATATCAAACCCTTCCACAACGGCTCCTAAGCGTCGGGCGGTGGCAATGGCTTGTAACCCAGCCACTCCTGCCCCTAAGATCAAGACTTTCGCGGGTCGAATGGTTCCGGCGGCGGTGGTTAACATCGGAAAATATTTGGGTAACGCCGTTGCTGCAATTAAGACGGCTTTATATCCTGCCAAATTCGCTTGGGACGATAACGCATCCATGCTTTGGGCGCGGCTGGTGCGGGGGATCAGTTCCATACTGAAGGCAGTCACATTCTGAGTCGCAAGTTTCTGCACTAAATGAGGATTTCCCAAGGGGTTCAGGAAACTGATTAATACCCCCCCTGAACGCAGTTGAGACACTTCCCAATCTTGCAAAACTCCAACTTTAAGCAAAACATCCGACCCGCCCCAAGCTTGATCATGATCCACAATGACGGCTCCGACTTCTTGATAAGCCGCATTGGAGAAACAAGCCCGTTCCCCTGCCCCAGCTTCGACCCACACTTCTAAACCTTGTTTAACGAGGCGGGCCACCACATCGGGGATTAAGGCAACACGCCGTTCATCCACTTGACTTTCTTTCGCGATCGCTATTTTCATAGATTCTCCTTTTTAGCGAGGACAGGAACAAGGGGTGTTGTAACAGTAGTCAAAAGTTAGAAATAGGTCGGTTAGGACTCAATGCTTAACCCTTCAAGGATTACAGCCATCATCCTATCCGTCCTAACCGCTTTGACAACTGCTATAAGGATTAGATTGTGGGGGATTCTCATGTCAGGAGTCAGACCCTTGCAGAATTTGATTTTTAAATAGGCTAATAGAGGCTCATGGGCAGAACGACCTCCTACCCAGGGAGTTTTTGCATTCGTCCTATTTCTACAACCCAAAATCTGTTAGACACAAAACCCGAAACGTGATTAAAATCCAAACACCCACTTCCTCGACACTGGACTCCCAGTTGTGCCACAATAGTCTTCTAATTTTGCATCGTAAAGCTAAATTTCCTGATAGATTCTGATCTTTAACTTGTCTTTATCTAGTTCAGAAAACTTAAACAAAATTTTCATCGGTTACAGGAGTGTGTATGCGACGATTCTTTTCTGCAATGTTGTTAACCGGTCTGGCTTTGAGCGGCATTCCTCAACTGGTGCAGGCTCAAGGTTTACCTGGGGTGACGTTGTTTAGCGGGCCGGATAAAGCGAATCTGCTTAATTATTTTTTGGAAAGCGGAAAAGCTGGAAAATTAGATCGCTATAAATTAAGGCTTCCTGCTACTAAGTTAAATTTAGCGATCGCTCAAGTCTCCATCAGCTACCCCGACTATTACAAGGGGAAAATTGATCCAGAACGGGTTGAAATTCGGGTTAAAAATAAAGCGATTCCCTTAGAGGAAGTGATTTGGGATGAGGAAAACCACCTGATCGAAATTTATCCCCAAGAGCCCATTCCCGCTGGGACTGCTGTGGAAATTGTGCTTTCTAATGTCGAGAATCCGACTTTTGGCGGGATGTACCATTTTAATGCCAATATTCGTACACCAGGGGATGTGCCGATGTTGCGTTATGTGGGAACTTGGTTATTAAGCATTGATCAAGGGAATTAACGAAACCATTCCCCGTTAAAAATAACCCTCAGAAACTGAAGCTTTCTGAGTAAACTGTGCTATAATGAGAAATTGTGGCTTTTAACTAAACTATCATTAATTAAGCACCGGAGGTAGGCAATGGCTCAACAAACCCTGCAAGGAACCAATCGGAAAAGAAAAAGAGTTTCGGGTTTCCGAGTGCGGATGCGGACTAAAAATGGTCGCGCCGTGATCAAAGCACGTCGCAAAAAAGGGCGGGCTCGTTTAAGCGTTTAATTTCTGATTCAGAATTAAAGACAACCGATTCCTATTTTTAACCCTTCACCTCTTTTCTGGGCGGAAGGACAAGGAACCTCTCAATCGGTAAGGTTGAAAGGTCTGATTCATGTTACCCAAAATTAATCGACTCCGATATTCACAGGACTTTAAAGTTGTTTACAACAAAGGCTTGCATCGTAAAACCCCTCATTTCACCATGAGGGCGGTGCGGGGTCTGTCTCGTCCCGGGAAAAGTAACAGAACAGATTCGCCCAACAATCAACCGACGCGAATGGGAATTTCCATTAGCCAAAAAGTCAGCAAACGTGCCGTTGTCCGTAATCGCATTAAACGTCAAATTCGGGCAGCTTGGCGTCAATTATTACCCCAAGTTTCACCGGGTTGGGATGTGGTGATTATTGTTAAACCAACAGCAGATCAGTGCAATTATGCAGAAATTCTGCAAGAATTAAAACAGTTGTTGGTAGAAGCAGAGGTTTTAAATGGGTATACGGGAGGAAAATTTTTATGAGGGAGGCCCCCATATTGGAGACCTCATCATTAATTTATTAATTGGACTGACGATTATTGGGATTCCCCTAACGATTGGGGCTGTTGTCCGCGCCTTATGGCTTCGCTACCGCATTACCAACCGTCGCATTTCGGTAATCGGAGGCTGGATGGGCAATGATCGCACCGACGTGGTTTATTCAGAAATCGTCAAAGTTACTAAAGTTCCCAGAGGAATCGGGACTTGGGGAGATATGGTATTAACCTTGAAAAATGGCAACCGTTTAGAACTCAGAGCAGTCCCCCGCTTTCGAGAAGCCTACGACTATATCCTGGATAAAATCTCCCCCCAAGCTCAAAAAGCGAGCCAAGCAGTCGCTCGTTAATCTCCTCACTGTTAAGCCTAAACGCTTGTGGATGACGTTGCCTTTGACAACCCCATCCAACAGCGTCGGCTAACAGTGCTTAAGATTATATATATTGAATCCAAGCAGCTAATTAACTCAAAAGAATGGACTTTGGTATCGGGTTTCTTTCCAACAATGTGATGCTGCCGATCCTTGATTTTTTCTACGGGATCGTGCCAAGTTATGGTTTAGCGATTGTGGCGTTAACCTTAGTGGTTCGCTTCGCGCTATACCCTTTGAATGCGGGTTCAATTCGCAATATGCGGCGAATGAAAGTAACCCAACCGTTAATGAAAGAGCGGGTTGAAAAAGTTCAACAGCTTTACAAAGACGACCCGGTTAAACAACGGGAAGAAATGAGCAAAGTGTACAAAGAATTAGGTAATCCCTTAGCAGGATGCTTTCCTTTGTTAATTCAGATGCCAATTCTCTTTGCTTTATTCGCCACTTTACGGGGTTCACCCTTCTCGGATATTAACTATACCGTAGACGTGCAAATCCTGCCCCGTGAGCAAATTACACAGATTCAACCCCAAGCCTACGCCACAAAACCCCAAAATATCTATATTGCGGATGGGGTACATTCCCCGATTGTGGCATTGATTCCCAGTGGCAATCGCCTAGCCGTTGGGGATGAAGTGAAGGTACAGTTAGAAACCTCTGACGGTAAATCCTTACAATCCCAACTGACTCAATATTCTGAGTCTAATATCACCCCGACTTGGAAAGTCACTAAAGGCGAAGGTACAATCCAAGTCGATGAAAGCGGTAATATTACGGCTTTAGCCCCTGGAGACGCAACCGTTCAAGTCACCTTACGAGGATTAGCCTCTGATAAAGGTTTTCTGTTTATTGATGCCTTGGGACGGGTGGGTGCTGTTGACCCAGATGGCACCATTCACTGGGATATTGTCGGGATGATTCTGGCCTTTGGTGTGTCTCTCTACCTGAACCAAGTATTGTCAGGACAAGGACAAGGCAACAGTGCCAACCCCCAACAAGATACCGTCAACAAAATCACCCCTGTGATTTTTAGTGGGATGTTTTTCTTCTTCCCCTTACCCGCTGGGGTGTTGCTGTATATGTTGATTGCCAATATCTTCCAAACCGTTCAAGCGTTTATATTGGCACGGGAACCCTTACCGGAAAATCTGCAAAAAATCGTCGAAGAATCCAATCAATCTGCAAAAGCTGTCGCTGGGGATAGCGGACGGCAAGCATTACCCTTTGAACCTGGACGCTCTAAGAAAAAGGCACAATCGTAGCAATGAACAATAGCGAGATACAGCAGGGGAAAGAATGGTTAGAGGAATTGCTCAAACTAGGAGCCGTTCCTTCTCACGTTCAACCGCATCTCGAAGCAGACTCCTGCTGGTTGACCATTGATGAACTGAATCTTAACCCAGATCAAATTGCCCTATTAATTGGCCATGAAGGGCAGGTCTTAGATGCGATTCAGTATTTACTCAATACCATACTTAATCTTGGGAAAGAGGATGAAGAGAAGACGGCTTATACGGTAGAAATCAGTGGCTATCGCATGCGCCGCCATCTGGAACTGCGGGATTTAGCAGATCGGGCAGCCAGCCGAGTGCGTCAGACTGGAGGAGAAGTGGAAATTACGGCTTTGTCCTCCGGTGAACGCCGCCTAATTCATAACTTTCTCAAAGAAAGTGAAGATTTAGAAACCTACAGTCGAGGACAAGACCCAGACCGTCGTTTGGTCATTAAAATAAAAGGTTAGGCGAGTACAATTTTGTCTCGCCTTTGTTTATTCTTGGAGGGGAACACAACAACAATGGATGCCATTTATATCCCTCATTTACTAAAAACGCCTCAGCGCGCTCTTGAATTTGAGTTTCAAGAGGTTTTTCCTGATTTAGAAACCTTAACTCCGGTTCGGGGGTGGATGCGAGTCAGCCACAAAACAACTTATCTGGAAGTGCAGGTGAAAGCAGACACGATTCTAACCCTGACTTGCGATCGCTGTTTGAAACAATACAACCATCGTTTACAAGTGAAAACCTCAGAAATGATCTGGTTAGATGAATCTGCCGATGAATCTGATGTTTCAGGGACAGAAACAGAAATTAGTGTGGAAGAATTAGTAGAATCTCTACATCCCCAAGGTCATTTTTTACCCGGAGATTGGTTATACCAGCAACTCTGTTTGGCGATGCCCTTACGTCAACTCTGTGATGGCCCCTGTGAACCTCCTAAAATCGAAACTGCCTCCCAACCCCTGATCGATCAACGCTGGGCAGCCCTTTCAGCCCTCAAAAATAGCGTTAAAGATCCCTCGGAAAATTAAAGCAGGGAGACAAGGAGAAATTGTTTTCTTCCTCAGTAGCGGGCGTGACTCCTGACTTCTTTCTTCGTAGGAATAGGGTGACCCCGCCCCTACAGACTGGTGACTATACAGCCTTCTGCCTTCTTTTTAAACTTACTGTTCAGTTATCTGTTGCCCCAACATGAGCAAATTCAATGAAGAATTGAAATTACTGCTGCGATCGCGCCATGCCCTGATTTATATTCCTACCTTAGAAGAAGAACGGGTGGAGGCGGTGATCAAACAAGCCGCGAAAGAACAAGGCAACCGAGCCGTTTATATTTGGGATTTTGTTGACGGATACCAAGAAGGAAATCCGAATGATGCAGGGGTCGGACGCCGTAACCCGTTGCAAGCTTTAGAATTTGTAGAAAAATTACCTGATGCTACTCCAGCTATTTTTATTCTTAGAGATTTTCATCGCTTTTTAGACGATATTTCTGTTTCTCGTAAGTTGAGAAATTTGGTGAAACGGTTAAAGTCTCAACCGAAAAATCTTGTTATTATTTCTCCACAAATTACGATTCCCTCAGATTTGAGTGAAGTTCTCACGGTGTTAGAGTTTCCTTTACCGGAAAAAGACGAAATTAAAACCGAAGTAGAACGGTTATTAATCGCAACGGGACACCCCTTAGAACCCCGTTTATTAGATGAAATGGTACGCTCATTTCAAGGGCTTTCTTTAGAACGAATTCGGCGAATTTTAGCCAAAGCGATCGCCACTCATGGTGAATTACAATCTAATGATATTGAACTGATTTTAGAAGAAAAACGTCAAACCATTCGTCAAACTCAAATTCTCGATTTTTACCCCACCCATGAAAATATTTCTGATATTGGCGGGTTAGATAATTTAAAAGATTGGTTACTCAGACGCGGCGGTGCTTTTTCCGAACGCGCTCGACAATATGGTTTACCTTATCCCAGAGGGTTGTTATTAGTTGGAATTCAAGGAACTGGAAAATCCTTAACGGCAAAAGCGATCGCTCATCATTGGCATTTACCGTTATTACGCTTAGATGTCGGACGTTTATTTGCCGGGTTAGTGGGAGAATCAGAATCTCGCACTCGCCAAATGATTCAATTAGCAGAAGCGTTAGCCCCTTGTATTCTTTGGATTGATGAAATTGATAAAGCCTTTGCTGGAGTTGATGGAAAAGGAGATTCAGGAACTACCAGTCGAGTCTTTGGAACCTTTATTACTTGGTTGTCTGAAAAGACTTCCCCAGTATTTGTTGTAGCGACGGCAAATAATATTCAATCTTTACCGCCGGAAATGTTAAGAAAAGGTCGATTTGATGAAATTTTCTTTGTCGGGCTTCCCAATCAAGATGAACGGAAAGCCATTTTTGAAGTACACTTAACAAAACTCCGTTCCCATAACCTCAAAAATTATGATTTAGACCGATTAGCCTACGAAACCCCAGATTTTTCGGGGGCAGAAATTGAACAAACGTTAATTGAAGCGATGCACATTGGCTTTAGTCAAAACCGAGATTTTACAACCGATGATATCCTAGAAGCGGCAAGTCAAATTGTTCCTTTGGCACGCACAGCCAAAGATCAAATTCAATTCCTCCAAGATTGGGCAGCCGCCGGAAAAGCAAGACTCGCTTCCCGACAAAGCAATTTAAGAATTAAGAATTAAGAATTAAGAATTAAGAATTAAGAATTAAGAATTAAGAATTAAGAATTAAGAATTATTAACTGGTGATGTGTCCGACTGGGTGGGGGCGAAGCATTCGGGCAGAAAGTTATGATAAAAATAGATAATTTACCTACCGAATGCTTCGCCCCTACAACTGGTGATTGATTTCTTTTGGTAGTCCTATGAATTTATATGGCGTTTTTAAATTTTTAGTTGGATTTTTTCTGGCAATTGTAATTTTGGCAGGCGCTAGTGTGGCGGCGGCTTTGTATTTTGCGGCTCGTTTAACGGAATTACCAGAACGACCCACATTTCCCAATGACCAGCCGATGGCAAAAACGAATAAACCCAATACTACCTCTGCTGCTAAACCTAGCCCTACTCCCAGTCCTACCCCTACCCCAAAAGTAGAACAATTAGAACCGGGAGCTTATCGGGCGACTGTTACTCAACCTATTGGTTTAATTTTGCGAGATAGTCCCAGTGTAGAAGCAAACCGCATTGGTGGAGTAGCGTATCAAGAAGAGGTGATTGTTTTAGGGGAAAGTGAGAATAAACAATGGCAACGGGTGCGCGTTGCTCAGGATAATGACCGAACCGGGTGGGTCAAAGGGGGAAATACTGAAAAAATTCAATCTAATGACTAGGACTTGCTCCGGCTTAATTGATTTTTAATCTCAATTGACAGGTTCTGAATTATGTTAAGAAAGATATATAACTTTAAAGGTTAATTGCAATTTAGGGCAGAACTCATAAACAAATACAATCCAAGTGATAGGGTTTAACAATTAACAAAATTCAATTGATTTACTCTGACTTGGATTTATCGTTATGAACCCGAAAAACTCTGAACGCGATGTTGTAGAAGCAGCAGTGACAGCAGCAATGGGTGCAGGGATTGCAACTTCCTTTGCTGTTA